>JAKAYK010000063.1 GCA_021826765.1 Thermoplasmata archaeon
CCTTTTCTATTCTGGATTTTATCTCGTCTTCCTTTTCCTTGATCAATTTTATCTGATCTATGCCTTTTACATTCATAATCTCACCAAAAGAACAATTGCAAGTATGATGATGAAGATCCGCAGAGGAAACATGTACCTTCTTATGAAGTACAGTATCTTCTGCTCCCTGTTCATCTCATCAAGCCTGTATACTTTCCCCCCTTTCCATGCTATTTCCTTCATCCTCCTGTGCGGTTATTTTTTTCTTCACCATCTTGAGTGTTGTGAATGTGTCCCTTTCAATCTCGTCAAGCCTCATCCGTATGTATTTTGCCTGTTCCTGCAGCCTCGGTATCATTACGAACTCAATGGCGTTTGATCTTCTTTTTGTCTTGTCTATTTCATGAAGGAGCTTCCTCATGGCCTTCTCCTTCTCCACCACATTTATCAGGCTCCTGAACAGTTTTTCGTATGCATTTATTGAGTCGTTCACAGATGCGGGTACTGCTATGGCCCTGAGCCTCTCGCTGAGAACTGCAGTTTCCATTGATATGCCTATCTCAGGTATCTTGACACCCATGACATTCTTTGCATTTATGAATACCTCAGATTCACCTGACATGAATCCTATTCTCTCTATGGTAAGCCTCCCCTCTGATATCTCTGCCCTTGTTATGGACTCCATTGCCATTCCCACATCATTCCTCAGGGCTTCCCTCATGCTCCTGAGTTCCTTTGCCATCCCGAGGAATTCCATTATGAGGGCAGATCTCTTCATCTTGAGAAGATCATATCCTCTTCTGGCAAGCTTTATCCTCTTTCTTATCTGGATGAGTTCGATCCTTGTGGGCTTGACATTGACAGATGCCAGAATATCACTTCCATTTTCCGTATTTTTCTATGAAATCTCTTTTAAGCCTCTTCATTTCTGCCTCAGGAATCTCTGAAAGAAGATCATAGCTCAGTGAGAGGGTATCCTCTATGGTCCTGCTCTCATAGAGGCCCTGATTCACATATCTCTTCTCAAAGTGTTCTGCAAAGGACAGGTAGCTCCTGTCACTGGCGCTCAGGGATTCCTCTCCCACAATGGCGCTCAATGATCTGAGGTCCTTTCCACCTGCATAGGCTGAATACAATTGATCAGCAACACCCCTGTGATCCTCCCTTGTCCTTCCCTTTCCAATTCCCTGATTCATCAGCCTTGAGAGTGATGGGAGGACATCCACAGGAGGATATACTCCCTTTCTCTGGAGATCCCTGCTCATGACTATCTGGCCTTCAGTGATATATCCGGTGAGATCTGGTATGGGGTTTGTAATATCATCTCCGGGCATGGTGAGTATGGGAATCTGTGTTATGGAACCATTCTTCCCCCTTATCTTCCCTGCCCTCTCATATATGGTGCTCAGGTCAGTGTACATGTAACCTGGAAATCCCCTTCTTCCCGGAACCTCTTCTCTTGCAGAGGATATTTCCCTGAGGGATTCGCAGTAATTTGTCATATCCGTGAGTATGACCAGCACATGGTATTCTTTCTCATATGCAAGATATTCAGCTGCAGTGAGTGCGACCCTTGGAAGTATGATTCTCTCCATGGACGGGTCTGAGGAAAGGTTCATGAATATGGCTGCCCTGTTGAGTGAACCCGTCTTCCTGAATTCGTTCATGAAGAAGTTAGCCTCCTCGCTTGTAATACCCATGGCCCCAAATATAACTGCAAAACTGTCATCAGTCTTGAGCGTTCTTGCCTGCCTGGCAATCTGTGCCGCAAGCATGTTGTGTGGAAGTCCTGAAGCAGAGAATATGGGCAGTTTCTGGCCCCTGACCAGTGTGTTCATTCCATCGATAGTGGATATGCCCGTTTCGATGAATTCTGAAGGTTCTTCCCTTGAATATGGATTGATTGCATCTCCAACAATCTCCCTTTTCTCCCCGGCACCAAGGTTCGGGCCTCCGTCTATGGGCTCGCCCAGGCCGTTGAAGACTCTTCCAAGCATCTGGTCTGATGTCTTTATCCTTGCAGTCTCTCCCCTGAATCTTACCGTGGTTGTTGAGTTGTCAAGTCCAGCTGTGGGCCCGAATACCTGCACAATTGCAAGTCCGTTTCTTGTATCAAGGACCTGTCCTGCCTTAATTTCCCCATTGGCCATTTCAATCGTGACCATTTCATTGTATCCTGCATCCCTGACGCCTTCAACAAAAAGAAGGGGGCCGCTTATCTGGCTTATGCTCTTATAACCTATCGTGACCATTTCATTTCACCCCTTTATCCTCTCTATATCCTGATCTATGGATGCAATGGCATCCTTGAAGTATTTATCAAGATCCTTGTCCCTGATCTCCTTTATCCTGGATATTTTCTCCCTGGATGACATTCCCTGGAGTGATTCCATTGTGATGCCTCCGGATACAGCCTTCTCGATCTGCTCCGAATAGTGCATTATGAGCCTCATCATGATGTCCTGCTTTCTCAATGAGCAGTACTGATCCACTTCATCGAATGCACTCTGCTGAAGATAATCCTCCCTGATGATTCTTGCCACATCAAGCGTGACTTTCTCCCTGTCTGGAAGTGCATCATACCCAACCAGCTGCACAACCTCCTGAAGTTCTGCCTCCTTCTGCAGTATGGACATCATCCTGGAATACATCTGGGGCCAATCATTTGATGCGTTCTCGCTGAACCATGATGTGAGGTCGTTCTGGTATAATGAATAACTGTTAAGCCAGTTTATGGACGGGAAGTGCCTTCTTGAAGCAAGGGATGAATCCAGTGCCCAGAAAACTCTTGTAACCCTCAGTGTGTTCTGAGATACAGGTTCTGATATGTCTCCACCCGGGGGCGAAACAGCACCGACTATGGTTATGGAACCGTTTCTGTCTGGGTTTCCATTTATGATGGCGTTTCCTGATCTCTCATAAAACTCTGAGAGTCTCCTTCCCAGATACGCAGGATATCCCTCTTCACCGGGCATCTCCTCAAGCCTTCCTGATATTTCCCTCAATGCTTCAGCCCATCTTGATGTGCTGTCTGCCATCAGGGCAATTCCGTATCCCATGTCCCTGTAATATTCTGCTATTGATATTCCGGTATAGATGCTGGCCTCCCTTGCTGCCACAGGCATGTTGGAGGTATTTGCTATGAGTATGGTTCTTTCCATCAGGGGTTTTCCGCTCTTTGGATCCTGAAGCTCAGGGAATGTTGCCAGTATTTCGGTCATCTCATTTCCCCTCTCTCCACATCCCACATAAACAACTATATCACTGTCAGCCCACTTTGAAAGCTGGTGCTGAACCACAGTCTTGCCTGAACCGAAGGGGCCCGGGACTGCAACTGTTCCTCCCTTTGCTACTGGAAACAGGGTATCAATCACCCTCTGCCCGGTGATCAGCGGAATGGATGGCGGGAGTTTGGATTTCACGCCCCTTATGGTCCTCACGGGCCATTCCTGCCTCATGGTCAGTTCATGTTTTCCTCCCTTGCCTTCTATGTATGCGTAAACATCAGTGATCTTCATCTTTCCTGAGAGAATTTCAGAAACCTTTCCAGAAACATGATTAGGTGCCATTATCCTGTGCTGTATGAGAGATGTTTCCTGTACAGTGCCAAGAATCTGCCCCGGCTTTATCTCGTCCCCTTTCTTCACCGTGGGAAAAAACTCCCATTCCTTCGTGAGATCAATGGGATTTGCAGTGTATCCTCTTCTTATGAAATCTCCCGTCTTTTCCCTTATGAGATCAAGGGGCCTCTGTATTCCATCATATATTGATTTCAGAAGCCCTGGACCTAACTCCACCGACAGTGGCCTTCCCGTGGTCTCTGCAGACTCACCGGGCCTCATTCCGCTTGTGTCTTCATAAACCTGTATTGTGGCCCTGTTTCCGCTAATCCTGATTATCTCCCCCACAAGGTTGAGCTCTCCAACTCTGACCACGTCAAACATCTTCTGATTCTTGATGTCCTCTGCTATAACAACGGGCCCAGAAACCCGTACAATTTTACCCATATCTTCACCTTCCTATATCTACTCCAAGTATTCTTTTTGCCATGGCAGACAGTGATTCTTCGCTCTCCTCTCCCGGTAATGGTATGAACATTATAAGAGGATTCAGAACTGTCTCGTAATATGTGAGCAGCCTTCTGTCCATGGCTCGCTTCAATGTATCTGAAACAAAAATGACAGAGTACTTTCCAGACTTCTCCGCCTCTGCCAGTTTCCTGATGCCATCATCACCTGTGGCCTCAAAGGTATCCATTATACCAATAAGCCTGAAACCAAGTGATATGGATCTTTCTCCTATGACGCATATCTTTCCGGTATTTTCACTGCCAGCCTTATTCATTGAAAAAAAGCAACTCCCTTATCTTTTCCCTGTCCATTCCGTATGCTTTCCCTGCAAATATTGTTCTCAGGTTGTTTCTCTCGTTCTCCACCATGATTATGGTGTAGAATATGCTCCCCAGAGAACCAGCCTGCGTGGAGAGCCTGTTGAGATTTCCCTTTAGGCTTGCCCTCTTGAGCCTTATCTCCACATCCCCTGCAGTCAGTGAACTTATGTCTTCCCCATATTCTGCATGCATATAGTCCATGATGTTCTTCTTCACAGTCTGTAAATCAGAATCATCATACATCTGCCTGAGTTTTTCCAGAGTTAAGTTTCCAAGAGGTATGATTCCATCTGTTATGGATGAGAAATCAAGGGAAAGTTCTCTTGCTTTTATTATAGTCATCATGTTCCTGATATCTATCTGTTCCCTTATGTAGAACCTAAGGGGTTCCTCATCTCCTCTGAAGAATTTCAGCGATCTGATGAGATTTTCATAATATGCGATATCGAGAGAATAAATGAGAATGGAAATGTCATTCTCCTTCCTGTATTCTTCAATATATTTCATCATGTATGTGCCATAACCAAGCTTGAGGAGATACTTGATTATTCCATCCATGCTGGTCTCATTCATCATGAGCTTGTAATCTTCCCTGCTGAGAACACTCCCTCTTATGCCAACCGGAAACCTGTTTGAATCAACGATGAACAGGTTCTCCTCATTCAATGGCTTATTGAGGAATTTTGATGTGATGATGCTCTTTATGCTGTCCATATCCCACTTTGACGTGTATGCTGCTATGGCATCCTTCCCGTTTGCAGGTGGTGCCTTTGAAATCTCCCCTATGAGTGTTACCATCCTCCTTGTGGCCGATACCTCAAGTAGTTCATAACCAGAAAAAAAAGGTTTCAGAACCCTGACTTCCTCTATATATTGTGTGCCATCCAAAAGGCCGAGCATATCTTCCGGAGATGAGACCTCCAGAAGGCTTTCAATTATCTTCCTTGGCAGAAGGTCTGTCCTCATTACAAGAGCTTTAGCAGCAGAGCCCGCATAACTTGCATCCATGCTCAGGCACCCTCTCTACCCATGAGCATTTCTTCAAAATCTTCCTTTCTTTCGTTTAATATTCCACGTGTGGTCATGTCAAGGGTAAGCTTGCCATCCTTTGATATTGCCCTGATTCCACCAAGAATATTTTTATCAGGGGTGAATGTGAAACCTTTCCCTGAGGATGCTATCAATTCTCTGTCATCCTCGGAACCATACACAGTGCAATTGTTCCCAAGAATGGAAACTGCATATTTTACTGATTTTTCTATTATTTCCCTGTACATGGGATTTTTTCTCAGATCCTTCAACTGTGTTTCAACGATTTCCCAGGCGCTGCGGATAATGGCAGACTGTTTCTCCATGGTTATGGTCCTGTAAACCATCAGGGACTCGTCCTTTCCTGTTTTATCCATACTGTCCATGGTCTCTCTCAGTCTTCTTTCCCATTTTTCCTGGATCTGATGCAAAGCGTCATTCATTTCCTTATTTATGGAATCTACTGCATTCTGGCAGTTCTTCCTAATGGCTGAAATCTGCTCTTCTGCTTTTTTTTCCATGTTTGAAACAATATCATCAGTAGGCATTACGATCTCACAGAACTCCCTTGAGA
>JAKAYK010000064.1 GCA_021826765.1 Thermoplasmata archaeon
ATCATATTCTTGAAGAAGGAGGTGAGGCCCCAATGAATTTTGAGAAGAAGATTGAGGTCAGAAACGCAACAAAAATGTATGGAAAATTTGTTGCTGTGGATGATGCATCCTTCACCTTGGAGGGAAATGGGGCCAGTGCGTATCTGGGGCCAAACGGTGCAGGAAAGACTACGAGTTTCAAGATGATGACTGGTCTGATAAATCCCACCAAGGGAAGTATACTCATAGGAGGATATGACGTTCAAAAGCACAGGAAAGCGGCACTTTCCGGAATAGGTGCCCTTATTGAAACTCCAGAACCTTATGCTTCACTTTCCGTGAAGGAATCCATAATGTTTATCGGAGAACTGAAGGGCATAAAACCCAGGGATGTAGAGGATCACATCGAAACATTTGGAAAAAGAGTCCAGATTCCTGACATTGAAAGCAAGGTCGGAAACCTTTCCAGAGGGCAGAGGGCCAGAGTTGTCTTCACATCTGCATTCCTTGGGGACCCAGGAATAATATTTCTGGATGAACCGACAAATGGAATGGATCCCGCGGAGAGAATAATTGTGAGGGATATTATTCTTGACTGGAAAAAGGATCATCTAATATTCATGAGCTCCCATCTTCTGCAGGAAGTCACCGAGACATGCGACGATATTATATTCATAAACAGGGGAAAAATAACTCTAAATGAGAAAACATCAGAAGTGGAGAGAAGATACAAGTCCAAGAGCGTGAGGGTTGAATTTTCCAATGAGGTCAGTGAGGATAAGTTGAAATCTGCAGTTGGAAAGATTTCCACTGACGTGCAAAAGGATAGCCCGAAACTTTTCAGGATAGGTTTTGATGGTGCTGTGGAAAATAGGGTATCGCTCCTGAAATTGTGCCAGAATGTTGCAGATGTGGTGGCATTCCAGGATTATGGTTCTTCACTTGAGGAGGCCTTTGTATCTCTCATAAAAAATGAATGAGAGAATCAATTGAATTTGTATTCAGGACTCCTTTTCTGTACAAATGCAGAGATACCTTCCATGAAGTCATGCGAAGTGTATATGGTACCCATGGCGATGGATTCCATTTCAAGTCCCACGTCCATGGGCACCTCAGATCCCTTATTTATGAGTCTTTTGCTCAGGGCTGCGGCCACAGGTGAGACAGTTCTCGCAAGTTCGGCTGCAAACTCCATGGTCTTCTCCTTTATCTGGGAATCATCGTATGTCCTGTAGACAATGCCATATTCAAATGCCTTGCTTCCTGTGAATTTTTCTCCTGTGAGAATCAGGGCAGTGGCCCTTGACATTCCCACGAGTTTCGAGAGCCTCTGGCTTCCGCTCCATCCCGGGAGAAGCCCAAGAGTGACCTCAGGGAAACCCACCAGGCATTCAGGAGTTGATATCCTTATGTCACAGTTAAGGGAAAGTTCAAACCCTCCCCCCAGGGCGTATTTCCTCATCTCTGCAATGACAATCTTTGGCATTTCAGATAGAAGCCTGAAAATTCTCTCTCCCTTTCTGGAATGCTCCATAAAGTCAAACGCATCCGGTATGTACTGGGTCAGTTCTGCGCCTGCAGAGAATACATTTCCACTTCCTGCCACAACGACAACCCTTATTCCCCTGTCGTTCCATATCTCTTCCACAGCGTTTTTCAGGGCATCCAGAACTTTTGAATTCAGGAGATTGTTCTTGCCGTTGTTCAGTTCAAACCTTACCACATGGCCCTCCCTCACAATGTTCAACAGGTTATCTTCTGAAGATGTTTCCCTGGATGGGGCCTGCTTCTGTTTCGGTTTTCCCTTTATAACTTCCTTGAGTTTTCCCTCTTCAATGCTTTTTGCAGGCTTGAAGACATTGATTCCAAACCTGGAATGTATCTGTTCGAGCCTCTCCTTGACTTCCCTGTTCGTGAGATTCTCAGCCACAGATATGGGGCCAAAGGGCCTGTTCATTCCGAGGCAGAAACCCTTCTCGATGTCTGCAGGATCTGCGACATTGTCCTCTATGAGCCTTACAGCCTCGTTGATCTCCAGTGCGAAGATATCTAATATCTCAACTGCAGTGGATGGTTCTGCCTTGGGAATCTTTGCCTTTCCATTCTCCCACTGATAAAATCCATGTCCGGTTTTCAATCCCAGTTTTTTCTCATTGATCATGTTCTCTATGAGCTTTGCCTTCCCGTAATCGGGATCTATCTCCCTTGCGTAATATTCCAGGGAATGGTATACTGTATCTACTCCAACATAATCCATCAGCTCGTAGGGGCCCATGGGTAGTCCCTGGCTCTTTGCAAAGGCATCCACTGCCTCGGGCCTGTCCATCTTTCTGTCCACGATCAGGGCAAAGAACAGTGATTCAGGTGCGCTGATCCTGTTCACCACGAATCCGGCAGTGTCTCTGTTGACCTTTATGGCAGTTTTTCCAAGTTTCCTCGAGAAATCATACACGTACTGGAATGCGGATTCTGCTGTTTTCTCCCCCTTTATTACTTCTATGAGCTTCATAAGAACAGGCGGGTTGAAGAAGTGCATTCCTACCAGCCTTTCCGGATTTTTCAATGATTCTGCTATCTCAGTTATCCTGATGTTTGATGTGTTTGTAGCAAGAATGCAGGTTGGTGATGCTGTTTTTTCTATCTTTGAGAACACATCCTTCTTCAGATCAAGAATTTCAGGTACTGCCTCTATGGCTATATCAGAATCCTTCAGTGCTTCATCCAGTGAGCCTGTAAAATTAATCCTTCCCATTATAGAATTGACATCCTCTTCCTTTATCTTCCCAGACTTGAGCATTCTTGCAAGGCTGTTCCTTATGGATGATTCTCCTTTCTGGAGGGCCTCCGGAAATGAGTCATAAACTGATACCGGGATTCCTGCCTGAGCTATCACCTGTGCTATTCCGCTCCCCATTATTCCTGATCCTACAACTGTGGCTTTTCTTGTTTCCAATCTCATCACTTCCTGAAATTCTTCACGAGGCCTGTTATTTTCATTGCACTCATCATGTCCCCTGAAATCTTGATCTTGCCAGTCATGTATGCCATTACCGGATCTATTCCACCATTGAAAAGACCTGTGAGTGTTTCCTCTGTTGCACTTATGGTCACTGTTGCATCTGGAACTTCTCCCTTCACTACTGACACTCCGTTATCTTTTATGCTGATACAGTATGGTTCTCCGTCACCCGGCTTGAACTGGAATGACTTGTTCATGCCAGCAATCTCTTTCTTCACGGCTTCGTCATTGCCATGCTTCTGGATCATTTCCCTTAAAATATCTTCTGACGCCATGATCATGAAGTGCGGTTTATATTATATTTTTATTGATTTTCGCTGATACTTTTGTATTTAAAAAAAATAATTATGATGTTTTGTTTTATCTAATAATTGACTCAGAGCGAGTCTAGGATGTAGGTTGCAAAGGTTTCTTCCGGAAGGCTTCCCACATGCATGGTCTCGCCGTTTAAGGTTATGTGTGGTACCTGCATCACACCTGCTTCATCTGCTTCTTGACTGAAATCCATAGCTCCCACCATGCTTCCTGTGATATTGCTGTTGATCATAGCGAACCTGTGGGCAGATTTTACCATGGCAGGGCAGAACTGGCACTGTGGAGTCGTATATACCCTGATCTCTGCTGGAGTCTTTATTGACTGTATCTTATCAATTACGGTTTGGCTGAGATTTACCTCGCCTGTGGAGAATGCTTCCAGATCATCCATTAAAACAAGGAATTCATGACCTGATGGGGCGCCATAATACCTGACATTTCCTTCTTTGAAATGATCCGAGAAAAGCATAATGACGGGGCCCTTTGTGATGCTGTATTTTTTCGCTTCACTGTCTCCGGTGTGAAATATATTGATCTTCATCCTGCTATCCATGGATGTTAATTCCTCCATCAGGGCCAGAGCATCTGAACAGTTACTGCACTGTTCACTGTCAAGAAAAATTTTGATTGTGACCGGATCCTTCAGGGTCCTGCCAAACCTCTCCCTGATCTTTTTTACGTCATCCTCTTTGAACCATATCATGATTCTATATTTTCTATGGGTATTAAAATTTGAACACACAAAACACATTTTTCATTCTTTTCTGCTTTGCCTTGTTGAATCAATTGGATATCTTTTGGTAACGAAAAAGAGTGAAAAGTTGGTAATTGCAGGGATAAAAACAGGTAACATCACATCCCTGAGATTAACGAATTTGGGCTTGGATGCATTCTTAAACAACCATCGCTGCTGCTTGTTGAATTTTCCGGCCAAATTCAGTATGGCTAATAATTTAAAATAGATTTTGGGAAGATTAATTCCAGAAGGAGGGGTAAATGGAAAAGGCAACTACACTCACTTCACTGCTCTGGAATCTCATTGAACATCCTAATAGTAACTAATGTGAGCCATTCCATATACTTGGACTTAAATTCTGGTGTTATCTTGTCCTCAAACCCTTTTGTCTGGGTCTCGTACATCTGTTTAACAATTGACTCGATAAAAAACTTCCACTTACTGTTATTATAAAGGATCTTCTCCCTTCCTGTCATCAGGTCAGTTGCTTTTAATCCCTTATCTAATTTATTGATGATCTTCTCTGAAAAGAGATCCGATATTCTTACGGTATAAGTTCTAACCTCTTTTCTCTCCTTTTCTTCAAATTTAAGCTTATTAATGGCTAAACTATGAGATGCCTGAAAATTCCCAATGCCATGTTCATAAGAAATAGGTTTTAACACATATCTTATGCCAAATCGCCCTACTTGCGGATTATGACTTTGAGCGGGAAATGAGACTCTGCTTGAAAGAGTTCTGAACTGATTTTTGCTGAATTCAGACATCGTTTCATTCCTCCTGTGTTATTGAAATCTTTCCAGTTTTTTCAATGGTTAGCTTCCATTTACATCCCACTATGTATTTGTTTGCTTCTTCAAAAGGAAGCATCATTTGGATCAGGTTTGTATATGACTCAGATGGCAATGATTCAGCTCTTTCGGCTGGAAGTCTTGATTGGATTTCGTCGTTCATTGGATTGTCCAAAGTAATTTGGACGACAATATCTCCAGTTGCAATATCTGTATCTCTCTGTACATTAAGCATCTGAATCTCTATCTCTGCCATAATATTTCTAGATTCTGCATATATATATATTTTGCACTTAAAAGTTTTTATTTTTACAATTTCACATTGACATTCATGTATGTAACAGTCGGTACATACTGGGCCCTTGGAGAAACTTTCCTGCTAAATACCGTGGGTGGAAGCATTGAAAATTTTCTTTTCAAGGGGAGTTCTGGAATGTACTCGTCTGGAACATGTGGTTCCTTCTCATTGGAGTCCTGATGGCCCCGGCCAATACTGGCTATAGGAAACGTACAGCGCAGATCGCAAGCATGAATTTCATTTTCCAATAAAGGACACAACCCCTTCATTCAATGGAATCTGACAATGTTATTTGTTGCATCTATTCGATATTGATCTTATTTGGTAACATACCTTGATCATATTTGAAAATATTTATTTGCCTGCTTGCACATTACCATCTATGAAAGTTAGTTCAACCATAGGCACTCTTAAGGAGATCATAGATATAGTCAACTCCATCACGGGAGAAGCCAAGTTTGAATTTGAGCCGGACGGCATACATGTGAGGGCCATAGACAGCGCAAGAGTTGCAATGGCAGATCTTTTTGTTTCGAGTTCAGTTTTTGAAAGCTATGAAGTGAGTGAAAAAACAGACATCCCACTGGAGATTGAAAGGGTTAAGAATGTACTGAAACTTGGTGGAAACAGTGAACCCATCAGCATAACGAGTGCTCCTGGAAAACTTAAATTCACCATGGGGAACCTGAGCAAAAGCATAGCATTGCTGGAATACGGAAACATGACCGCTCCAAAACTCCCAGCAGTGAACCCTGAGAATTATGTTG
>JAKAYK010000065.1 GCA_021826765.1 Thermoplasmata archaeon
CATTCAAGTCATATGCAGATGAGAAATCTCTTGCAAACGTCAGGGTAGCAAAGAAACTTATGGAAATGGGTGAGACATTCATTCCCGGAATGAAAGTGTCGTGGATTGTGACTAACAGCAAGAGAACGCCTCAGGAAGTAGAGCCGTTTGTTGACGGGTCTAAGTTCGAATATAAGCCAGACTGGGAATATTATGCAAGAAGACTAGAGGAGACACTGAACAGGGTGCTTGAAGGAATAAAGTCAGAAATTTCCATAATAAGTGGTTCCTCTGGACAGCATAATCTGGATTCTTTCGAATCTAAAAGGAAGAATCAGTCGCTGGATAGTTACTTCTAAACGACTGTTTCCTTAATCACTCTATTTAAAATTTGGGAGACATTAGATCGCAGGAGTTACTCAGAAACCCATCGTAGAACAGTGCTAGGAATTTTCCCACACAATGATATCCCACCACGCCCAGGACATAGTATTATGGCGTTTTCCAGAAAGGTATGTTGTTTTGTTACCATGATCGAGAGACTGTCATGAAAATCCATGTTTTTCTAAGTGAGTAATCCGTTGTGCTGTGACAATACGTGTACATAAATCTGCACTGTGCATAATCCCATACTATAGTGAAAATGTTTCATGAAAGACACTATGGGACGTGGCTTCAAGAGATTCTTCCCCTTCTATCTTTACGCACGTTTCAATCCACACATCCCTACGGGATGTGACTGCACAATCACGAGAGAGAAGGGTATATATAAAAGTTTCAATCCACACATCCCTACGGGATGTGACTCATGGAGCAGCCCTAATGTTCTTCCGACTTCTCCAGAATGGAATTTTTCAGAAAATTCTTGGGCTAAGTTTCCGGTTGATAGTAAATGTTCAATAAGCATGTGGGGAGGCCCCCAAGTTCCGTCTCCATTCTTCCTAGCGTGGGCAACAATTTCCAATATATTTGGGTCAAAATCACCTGCCTTTAATTCCATTCTAAGGACCTAGATTCTTGGATATTTTATTAATTCATAATAACCTATCGATTCTCTGTAACCGGTCATTCTCGCGTGCTTGATTCCAGTCAACCTTTGTTCAAATTGTGCCTTCGCCTTAATACATCTAGGGTTGTATCATTTATGAAGGTCTCTTTTCTCAGGTCCGACGTGTAATACATTGAAGGGGTTGTAAATACATCTGAACCATTTTCGTGTGTCATTCCACCTTTTATCTTCTTGTAAGTTAGGGATAGCTTGAGTGTCCCTTTGGTTTCTTAGTTTGTCAGTCCCAACATAGGTATTCAGGGCAAAGGTAAAGAGCCACTCTTTTCTCCTCTCAGGAAGGTTGTCAACAAATTTCCCAGATCCTTTATGTTCGTAATCGGAATCAAGAAGGAATACGAGTCTGAGGTTGAGATCATTCACATCCTCATTTCAAGTATGGTATTACACTTCAGAGGTAGCTATTCTGCACCTATGCACACAATGGAGTTATAAGTAACACCGTATTGAAGGCATTTTATGAAAAGAACAGGGATAAGAAAGGAGGGAAAAACTGACGATTGCACGTGCAAGAAAGATGGGTCATATGGCCAGGAAAGTGTTGAAACGCAACAGAAATTTCTTATCAATCCATAACAAAGATAAAAAAATAAAGGGAAAACAACAACTGGGAATCCAAAGACTTCGGAATAGAAATCATTGACTTTAGTAGTAACTATGAATCGATAGAACAAAAATCATTCACAGGATAAATCCTTATAAAATTCTCAAGTTGGGATGGCCAGTTCGAAACAATTCTATGGCGTAACTGTGCCATGGCCCCATTATTTTTTCTTTTCAATCCCACCTGATATCAATGTGATCCGAGTCGTAGGTTCCAGCGGCAGTTGCAATCTTAGGTTTTTTCTTAACGTAGTAAACTGATAGAATCAGTGCGACAAGGGAAGACCATATCAGGCCAACCACGGCTGAAGATGCATACGCAAGATGATCAAAGGTTGGGGTGACAATCTCAGAGAGGACATCCTGCTCAACAGTAAAGAAGATCACAACCAGTGCTATTGCTGATGAGAGTATTGGAACGACTCCATGGACCAGCGGCTTGAAGACCTTCTGTGTTCTTGTATAGAGAGTAAGACTTATGTTTGCGTAAACATGAGTGAATATGATTCCAATCCCTGCTCCTGTAAGAAGTATGAGTGCACCCGTTTTTGGTCCGAAGAGGAATCCGAAGAGCAGGTTGATTATAAGCATCAGGATCATGTACCCCCTTATTGCCTTGTACGGACTTTTGTATTTTTTGTGAACCTCAGAAAAGGACTTTGGGAATATGATCTTATCCCTGCTTGCAGAAAACCATACCCTGCTCACAGCATTTGTCTTCGCAACACCGTTTGAAAGGTAGCTGTTTATTGTGAACACTATTAGAAGAATAGCACCTATTGGCCCCAGGAATCTGGTAAAGACATAGAGGCCCGGATCTGATGTTGTGGAGAACGATCCTATGTTGGAAATCCCAAACCCAACCGTCAGGGCATAAGTGGCAGGTATGAGAGCCAGGCCTGAAAACAGGTAGGATAGAAGCAGTGAATTCTTTATCTTCTTCTTTGGCTCCTGGATCTCTTCAGAAATAGTTGTGGATATCCCTATGCCTGTGAAATCGCTGATTGAGAATATCATGGAGAGGAAGAATATTGGAAGAACTCCAACAGGAAGCGTGAAGGGAACAAAGGAATTTCCCGGACCCACCTCAACAATAATGATGACGGCTGCAACAAAGAGGAAAAGAACCTCTGCAAGGCCTGTGATGAATGTATATTGAACGGAAGGCCTGATCCCCAGATAGGGGACAACTGTTATGTACACAATCATTCCCACTGCGAATACGACCCAGAGATACTTGAACGCCGATATCTGGGCTGAAAGCAGGAATAGGAAAGACGAAATACCGAGAATTGCAAAGGCAGAAGATGTGAGATTCTCATACAGCCACGAAAAGGCAGTTGCCGGACCATAAAATCCAGATTTCGTAGAGGCTGCAGCATAGGCGTAATATCCTCCTGCATTTGATCTCAGTTTAGAGAATTCATATGGAGTAATCATCCACAGTCCATAAATGAGCCATGCAACGATTATGGCGGTCACTGACCTGAAGCCAACATCTGCAAAAGTTCCGATGAGAAGTATGGCAATATCGGCGGCAGGCCCTACCTGGGCCAATGAATAGAAGGCTCCCTGCCATGTTCCAACAGACCCCTTTTGCAGTTCATAATGTTTTTTCCTTGGACCCTCAATGGTTCCCTGGGACATATTTGCATTAGGCGGTCATGTTATTTAAGTGGTTCCGGGAACATTTTTATACTTCCGGCATTCTTAGAACAAATAGGTCAAATCCCAATAATATCAAGATGATAACGTTTATAAATAAAGGTCAGAGATAGTCCTCCCTTTTCACAATGTTCCCGGGTTTTCCATCAAGGTATAATTTTATGTTATAGCATGCATGGACAAGTGCCTCTTCAACAAGGTCCGGTGAAAGTCCTGCGACATGGGGAGTAAGCACTGCATTTTCTGGTAAACGCTTCTCAATTTTAGGTTCTCCCCACCATACGTCAGAAAGGTACTCCTTTTCCGGATTATTATTGAGGAAATCCAGCATAGATTTTCTGTCCACCACGTCTGCTCTTGCAACGTTCACTATTATGCTCCCCCTGAAGACTGAGAGTAGATCTGAATCCACAGATCCTCGTGTCTGTTTTGTCAGGGGAAGCCCTATTATCACAACATCACTTTCCCTGAACAGATCCTTGGCGGAATCAACGTATCTGTCAACATTAGTTTTGGTACCAGGTGTTCTTGTATATGCAAGTACGTTCATTCCCAGTGCTTTTCCAATTCTGGCGCAGCTCCTCCCGATACCTCCATATCCAAGTATTCCAAGAGTCCTGTGTTTAAGGGATGACACAGGCAGCTTCTTCCATGTCCCATTCCTTGTCATTGAATCAAAGGTGCTTATTTTTCTTATATGGTAAAGGATCATTGCAAATGCGTGTTCTGCTACCGGATCAGAGAAAGCATCAGCATTGCTGCAGAATGTAACATTTGCAGGTATTTTACCTATTTTTACATGGTCAACACCTGCTGTAACCGTCTGAATGAGCTTTGTTTCAGGACCAACTATGAAATCTTCCTGTATCAGCTCAATGTCCGTTGCATAATCAGGTTTCACAACAGAGGGAATTCCGGTTATTTCGGTGCATTTCTCGGCGACTTCTTTTTTCACGTCAAAATAGATGCCCAATTTCATTTATCTGTATTTTTGCAATAATATTAAGGGTTTAGGATCAATATTACAATATCGGAATATGGCGTCAAAATATGCTTAGGGTTTTTCAATGATGCATATTACGCCTAAGAGGTGTATAGGGCTCTTTTTCATCATATATACCCTTTTTCCTGTAGTGTAAAAAGAAAAATGTGTTCCACTACGGCATTAAGCTATCGATCAATTATTAAATCCATGAAAAACCACGAGAATTACTGGACTTGTTGAGATATGCCCTTTATAAATGTAGTAGAAATTCTAAGACTATTCTGATACCATATATATCAAATATCTGGCGTTTGTTCACAAAATTCGGATATTGCCTCACACAATCGTTTGGTGCTCATTTGAAATGAATTCCTATTTCTCCACGGTATCATACGGGCTGTATCAATGACATTCTGGACAGGATTACGAGTGTATCTTTTATTCCAGATTTACAGCCAGGGAAGCCCGGGTACCCATTATCTTGCATCAGTCAATGGAACTAAATGTGTATTCATAAATTTTTTAACGGATTTTATGCAAGGTCTTAAATATAGTTCATTCATAATCGAAGAATGATTCAGATAACCGGACTCACCAAACAGTACAGTAAAGGCAGACCTCCAGCAGTGAAAGATCTCAGCCTTGAAATCAATGCAGGGGAGATCATGGGATTTGCTGGACTGAATGGGGCGGGGAAGACAACCACTATAAGAATTCTCTGCGGCATTATTTTCCCAACTTCCGGAAAGGTGTTGATCAACGGCAAAGACATTGTTAAGGAGAAGGTGGAATCCTCTAAACATATAGGGTGGGTACCCGAACTTCCTAATTTCGATCCAAACGGGAAGGCAGTCAGCCTCCTGAAATACTACGCGGGATTTTACGGCATTAATCCCAGCGACGCTGAGGAGAAAGCGGTCATGCTACTCAAGAAGTTCGGTATCTGGGATGCCAGAAAAATACCACTGAAATCATACTCCCAGGGAATGAAAAAGCGTTTCTCCATTGCAGCAGCCATGATGGGTGATCCTGACAACTTCCTTTTCGATGAGACACTTAACGGTCTAGATCCGGAGGGTGTCAAGAACATGAGGGATTTCATGGTTTCCCTGAAAAAAGAGGGAAAGGCTGTTTTTCTATCATCACACATACTGTCTGAATTGGAGAATGTTGCAGACCGGATAGCCATAATCAGAAGAGGGTCAATAATCAAGATTGTGGAGAGGTCAGAACTCTCCAACCTTGGAAAAGTATCCATCAGGATACAGATCCGGAATCCAGATGAGAATGTGGATTCCATTCTGCAACCTTTCGGGAATGTGTCAAAGGATCGCAACATTTACAAAATAACAGAGATGAAAGTGGCAAGGGCTGATACATACAGGGTTTCGGATGCCCTGTTCAGAGCAGGCTACCAGATAAATTCCCTGAGCACAGAAAGTGAGGGTCTTGAGGAATATTTCCTGGAACTGGTTGGTGGTGGAAAATGAGGGATTTCATTTACGATTTCAGAAGAACGTTGACAGGGAAATTCACGATAATCATGATAGTGCTGATCATATTGATTACTGCAGCTCT
>JAKAYK010000066.1 GCA_021826765.1 Thermoplasmata archaeon
GGGCTGAAAACATCGATAAATGAGAAACCTTTGTGCTGTATTCCCTTTTTGATAGTTTCCTGCATATGTTTCACATCACCGGAAAATTCTCTTGCTACAAAGGTAGCTCCTGCAGAAAGTGCCATGGAAAGTGGGTTGATTGGCGGCTCTATGTTTCCATCAGGGGTGGTCTTGGTCTTCATTCCTATTCTTGATGTAGGAGAGGCCTGTCCCGTTGTGAGCCCAAATATCTGGTTGTCGGATACTATGTATGTGATGTCGGAATTTCTTCTTGCACAGTGGTAAAAATGCTGTGTTCCTTCGTTAAAGCCATCTCCGTCTCCTCCATATGCAACCACAGTGAGGTCCTTGTTAGCCCATTTTATTGCCTGTGCTGCTGGAAGGGATCTTCCATGAATTCCATGGAAACCGTATGCCTTCATGTACTCTGGCATGTTGCTTGAGCATCCTATTCCTGAAACTATTACTGCGTTTTCCGGGCTTATTCCAAGCTGTGAAAGTGCCATTGGGATTGCAGTGAGCTGTGCGTAGTTTCCGCAACCAGGACACCAGTCAGCCTTGACTGTTCCTTTATAATCCGCCATTGTTATTGCCATTTTTATCACTCCTTTATTACTTTCTCCAGTTCGGATGCAAGTGCACCCGGGTAGAAGCATTCCCCATCGTATTTTCTTACAAGTGTTCCTGTAACCTGAATCTCCGAAGATATTATTCTTCTCAATTGTCCGGTATAGTTATTCTCAACAAATATGACTTTTTTCTTTCCCTTAACGAGATTCTTGATGTCCGGATTTACAGGGAATGGCTTGTTGACCTCTATGACGCCTGCCTTTATTCCTTTGTTCCTGAGGGTGTCCACTGCTTCCTCCACTACTCCCTGTGTTGATCCCCACTGAATCACTGCATATTCTGCATCATCCATCCTGTAAGTTGGGGTTGGAGTGAGTTCCTTCATATATGTTTCCATCTTTCTCATCCTCTTTTCCATTATTCTGTTCCTTATTTCAGGATCTGTGACAGCGTCGCTGACGACGTCTCCCTTCTCGTCATGCTCGTCTGAATCCTCATTGTGCATGAGATTTTTTGTGCCTGGAAGGGCCCTCATGGAGATGCCATCCGCGGTGAATTCATATCTCTTGTAATCTTTCTCATCACCCTTTGCGAATTCTCCTCTTTCTATATCAGGATCGAGTTCAAAGCCATCCACAGTCTCATAGTGCTCTGCAAGATAGAGGTCCACCATCAGGAAAACAGGCATCTGGTATTTCTCCGCTATATTGAGTGCCTCTCCAGCCATGTAATATGTTTCCTTGACGTTTCTTGGGCTGAATACTGCCTTTGGAAAGTCTCCCTGTGAAGCTCCTATTACCTGCAGAAGATCTCCCTGCTCAGTCTTTGTTGGAAGTCCTGTAGAGGGGCCCGCCCTCTGAGCTTCATATATGACTATGGGAATTTCCATTTCTGCTGCCATTCCTACGGCCTCAGTCATCAATGCAAACCCTCCACCTGAAGATCCTGTCATTGCCCTTATGCCTGCGTAGTTTGCACCAATAGCCATATTGATTGCAGATATCTCATCCTCAGTAATTTTCACGAAAACGTCAAATTTCTTGCTGTGAGATGCAAGATAATGAATTATGGAGGAAGCGGGTGTCATAGGGTATCCGAAATATGCCTTCAGTCCGTTTCTCACTGCACCAAGGCCTGCAGATTCACCACCTGATATGAGGAAATATCTTGTTTTTGATGTATTCAGGACCTTGTCAGCCTTTCCATATTTTTCTGCAAAGTAGTTATAGCCATCCCTTGCAGCTTCAACATTCAGTTCTGCTATCTGCCCCTTGCCTCCGAACTGGTCTCTTATGACTCCTGCAAGAATTTCAAAATCCATTGCAAGATGCCCGAAAACCGCCCCTATGGCAACTGTGTTTTTTAGAAGAGTGTTCTTGCTGTATTTTTGGGCAATCTGTGAGAGGGGTATTTCACAGTATTGTACGCCTTCATGTTTGTTGAAATTTCCTATGGAACTATCATATATGGCAACACCCTTTAGTGAGGAGGCTCCTCCTTCATTTATATTGGGATTTGTGTGTCTCTCCAGGGTATCCCTGTTCAGGGCTATGAGTATATCAAGATCGTCTCCCTGACTCTTCACAGGATTTTTTGATGCCCTGATCTGGTACCAACTCTGGCCGCCCCTTATTATACTCTGATAATAGTTGTATGTAACGGCGTGAAGACCGTTTCTTGAAAAAACTTTTGCTATAATCAGACCAGCAGACTGCACTCCTTCCCCTGCCGCTCCTCCGACTCTTACAATAACTTCATTGCGATCCATTCTAAGTCACTGTTACCCAATAACATTAATGTATAAATTTTTTTTAAATATAGAATGAAAAAGTTTCATAGAATGATGTGATCATTCGGAAAATTATCAAACTTCCGGAATACTATTCACAATGTTCTTAATTATGGCCTCCACTTCTTCAGCTATTTTGTTGAGTTCCTGCTTTCTGTCAGAATCAATGAGCTTGAGCAATTCCGTCGGCAGTTGGGCTGAGATTTCGGTTCCATTCTCAACCTCTTTCACAATTATCCTGCAGGGAAGCATTACTTCTGCACTCTGCTCTACTGAAAGAATTCTGCTGGCATATGAAGGGTTGCATATTTCGTATGTGTTCATGAGAGGGTAGTCAAATCCCTTTGATCTGAGTATCTTCCCTGTGGGTATCTCCGCAAGCACACCAAATCCTGCTGAGGACA
The DNA here is from genome assembly GCA_021826765.1 of Thermoplasmata archaeon. Taxonomy (GTDB): domain Archaea; phylum Thermoplasmatota; class Thermoplasmata; order Thermoplasmatales; family Thermoplasmataceae; genus Cuniculiplasma. Next base: position 2,764 of record JAKAYK010000066.1, read on the forward strand.
CCTTGTTGGAGATTTTCGAACAGACTTCATCAAATCCATGTTCCGTGAAGATTCTGTATTCTATCATTTTGATCATGTCATGATTGAAAATTTGCTATTATTCATTTTGTTTTTTTCTCATGAAAAATGCAAATGATCTTGAAAATACGCTATAGAAGGTGTGATATCCATTGAAAATTCTGCATAAAGTGTTAGGTTATAAAATTTGCATAATCTTATTTTGAAAGTTTAGTTAAAAAAATTTGGTAAAAATAGAAACGTAGTAATGGTTTTTACTACTCAGAGATTTGCGACTGTGCTACCATCTTCTCGTTGGAAGTCTCTTCCAAAGACATGTTCTTTGTCTCTTTGAGGAAAAGCGAAAGAACCCCTCCGATCACTGATGTTCCAGCAAGGAGCAGAAGCAGTGGTTTTATTCCGATGCTTGTGGAAAGTGCTGCAAATGTGAATGTTGTTATGGCAGCTCCAACTTTTCCTGTCGCAGCTGATATGCCATGGCCTGTTGATCTAAAGTTCACAGGATAAAGCTCTGCTGGGGTGATGAATGTTGTTGTGTTTGGCCCCATATCTATGAAGAAGAATGTCAGTGAATAGAGTATGAGTGCTACACTTGAAGGTATTATGTATCCTGTGATTTTTGCACCGTTGGTTTCAAGAACCGCTGCAACAATCAGGTAGAGTATGAACATCATGAAGAAGCCAAATGTCTGGAGAGTTTTCCTCCCAACTTTGTCCATCAGGGCTACTGCAGTGAAATAACCGAAGAACCCCACGAAGAATGGAAGTCCTGCCACCAGTATTTTATCGAAGAGTGTTGCTGAAGGAATGATTGAGCTGGTGAATTCTCCCGAATATATACCTGTTCCATAGAAAGCCATATCCAGAAGGAACCATGAACCTGCTGTGACCACAAGCATTGACGCATAATTTCTCAGGAACTCTGAAAGTGTGAATTTCTTGGCAATTGCCATGTTCTCAACTTCTGCTCCACTGGCCACAACGTTCATTGCTTTTTCTGTCTGCTTCTTGTCTCCTTTTACCAGTGCTGAATATCTTGGTGTCTCAGGAAGTTTTCTTCTGAGATATATCACCAGAAGTGCAGGTATGGCCCCGAATGCAAGCATAAATCTCCATGCTATCTCAGCAGGGAAAATCGTAACAGACAGGAGTCCTATGAATACAGCAACAACTGAACCTATTCCCTGGTTGGCAAAGACCAGTGCCATCATCTTTCCTCTGTCCTTTGTGTTTGAATATTCACTCATGATTGTTGCGCTCATGGGGTAATCTCCACCGATTCCCAGACCGAGTATGAACCTGAATGCAAAGAGTGTTATGAAGTTAAAGGAAAATGCGCTGAGTATTGCTCCTGATGCCAGCAGTGCCGCTTCAATACCGTATATGGCTTTCCTTCCCAATATATCAGAAAGCCTTCCAAATATAAGCTGTCCAAATATTGCTGCAATGATTGCGGATGAACCTATAAGTCCTGCTCCCACGTAGGGGTTACCAGTACTTATTGAAAAACTGGTTCCCTGTCCTTCAAGAATTATCAGGACTATACCAATTATGAAAAGGTCATAGGCATCCGTGAAGAATCCCATTCCAGCAGTGAACCACACCTTGAGATGCCCCCTGTTGAATTTTGTACTGTCAGAAGATTCGAAGATATTCTCCTTCATTTCAGTATTTTGTGATGAATCTTTTTTTGTCATCTTCTATAGATTGGGAACCTAACTATAAAGTTTTTACATATATTCTATATATTACTATATAACTACCATCTCCTGCATTGGCAGAATATAAATAAACACAAGTAATCCTCAATCATGGCAAGAAAAGAAAAGGACGTTATAGGTGAAGTTGAACTTCCAAATGGTGTGTACTATGGCGTGAATACATTCAGGGCCATGAATAATTTCAGAATTTCAGGGATCGTTGAGGATGCTGACCATATCAGGTGCATGACCATCATAAAAAGATCCGCTGCCATTGCAAACAACAAGCTTAACCCGGATAAGCTGCCATCAGACAAAAAAGATCTTATAGTGAAGGCTTCAGATTTAATCATCTCAGGAAAGTTCCATGACCAGTTTGTTATTGATGTGTACCAGGCTGGAGCAGGCACATCCTTCAATATGAACACAAACGAGGTCATTGCAAATGTTGCCCTCGAAGAAGGTGGAAAAGGAAAGGGTGAATATTCATACATTCATCCAAACGATCATGTGAACATGAGCCAGTCCACGAATGATGCTTATCCAACTCTTATGAGAATTTCTGCCACCTACAAGGCACAGAGATACATGGATGAACTCAAACTCCTCATAAAAACTATGGAGAACAAGGCAAAGGAGTTTGCAGATGTCAAAAAACCTGGGAGGACACATCTTCAGGATGCAGCACCGGTAACACTTGGAATGGAATTTTCAGCCTATGCCTACACTCTTAAGAAGAACCTGAAGGATTTTGAGAACGCTCTGGATTTCATACTTGAGCTGAACATTGGCGGAACTGCAACAGGTACTGGCATAAACACTCCTCCCGGATACCAGAAAGCAGTAGTTCAGGAAATTGCAAAATATACCGGATTCAATTTCAGGGGCAGTGAAAACCTCCCCGGAATAATGGAATTTCAGTCCGACTTTGCAAGACTCCAGAATGCTGTGACCACATGTGCCCTTGATATTAACAAGATCGCAAATGATACAAGGCTGATGTATTCCGGACCAGGAACTGGACTTCATGAAATATTCATACCTGCAGTTCAGCAGGGGTCTTCCATAATGCCGGGTAAAATAAACCCCTCCATTGCAGAAGCCATGAACATGATATGCCACTCTGTTGTGGGAGCACAGACTGCAGTGAATATGTCTGTACAGGCAGGCCAGTTTGAACTCAATGTCATGATGCCGAACATAGATTTTGAACTTTCAAGATCACTTGACATAATGACAAATGGAATGAAGATGTTCAGGACACTGCTCATTGACGGAATACTTCCAAACAGGG
>JAKAYK010000067.1 GCA_021826765.1 Thermoplasmata archaeon
TTAGGTTGTAATTACTATGAACATGAGGAAGATTCCGTTTGATAGTATCCAATCCTGAAGTTTTTGATTTCTCATACATACCAGAAAAGTTCAGGTTCAGGGAAAAACAGAAGTCTGTAATAGAGAGCCTTTCCATTGCTCCACTTCTTTCCGGTGTTGCCAATACAGTTTCAATCTACGGAAGATCCGGAACAGGAAAGACTGCCACAGTAAGGCGGATAATCTCAGGAAACACAAAATTCAGGAGTTATTATTTCAACACAATTTCCCTGACCAATGTGAGGAACATCCTTCTGGAGGTCATCCATGGAGGGAGGGCTTTCGTCATGGCCAACCAGCCCTATGCAGAACTGTTTGAAAAGATAGGCCAGATGAAGGATAAGAATATTCTTCTGGTTCTGGATGAGGCCACAAACATACTGAAATTTGACAGGGAAGGAATATACAACCTCATACGGAACAAGGAGATCTACGGAACAAACATCGGGGTGATTTTCATCACCATGGATGATCCATCCCTCTTCCTCACTGAGAGGGAAAAGAGGTCCATGGGACTCTTCTCATCCATCAACTTTCCCAGATACTTAAGCAGCGAACTGTTCCAGATTGTGCATGACAGGGCAGTGGAAGGACTCTTTCCAGGTTCATTTGATGATGGCATAATAGAGTCCATAAGTGAAATGTCTGAGCCTTCAGGCAGTGCCAGGGTTGCCATAGAGCTTCTCCAGAAATCTGCCTTCATCAGCACCCACAGGGGAGGGAAAACCATTGAGATGGAAGATCTCAGGACGGCCAATTCCATCATCAGCCCCTATGTAACGGAGAGCAGGCTTTCCGGGTTCTCCTATGATGATCTGATGGTTCTTCTGGCCCTATGCAGGGCCCTCCATCATTCATCCTCTGCCACGACGCCAGAGGTCATTTCCTCCCTCACCCTCCTCATGGAACATTATTATGGCACACCCATAAGCAGGCTGAACTTCTACAGGATAGTGCGGAAGCTTGAGAACAGCGGCATTGTCGAGGGCAGAATAATGGGAAATGGCTATGGAAAGGGTGTGGCAAAGGTCCTGGCAATAAATGACATACCTGTCCACATTCTTGAGGAGAAGATAGAATCCATACTGAATGCCATGTGATTCCCTGCATCACGGGTATTCGGTCAGTTTTTTCTGGACTGAGGGAGAAAGATTCAGGGATGAAAATATGAAGTCTATGGGTTCAAAGGACCTCATCAGAAGTTTTCTGTAATACTTCATGTCAGGCTTTGCCTCATCGCCTGGAAGTGAGAGTGTTTTTCTCTTCTCATCGGAAACAATCGCCATCCTGGTTTCTCCGGGATTAATTTCAAGGCCCCTTTTTTCAAGTGTCTCTCCCAGGGATTTTCTGATGGTCATGGAGGCATATTCCCCATGCCTTTTCTGCATGTGGAATTCTATCATGTAGTCATCTGTGCTGATGTATGAGGGCATGCTGAGGTATCTTTTCTTGAGTTTTTCCACCTGATCGTATTTTTCCCTGATCTCTTCGGGTGTTCTGCATCCTGACAGCACATCCAGGGCATCCTTCTGGAAATTCTTGCATATATTTGGAGAATCCCTTCTCCTGATCTCTATCCCTCTTATCTTGTATGTTCCATCATGCTTCAGGCCAAAATACCTGTTCAGGGAACCTTCACCATTCTTTGCAGGCACAAACACTATCCACCTGTAATGTCCCTCTTCCACAATGCCTATGGACGTTTCCCTGCTGATCTTTTCAAGAAGTTCATCTATGCTGCCGTTGCCCTTTATCCAGAGGGAATCAACTATTCCATGTATGATGGTGAAGCCCATATCCCTGCAGATGTCAATGGATTTCTTCAGGACATATCTTCCTGTGGCAGTTATGGCCTCATGGGCCTCGATCTTCCCGAATTTTGCATTCTTGTATCCTGTGTAGCCAAAGGATGTGAGAAGCATCCATTTCAGCGCTTTGTCCCTCTTCTCATAAACCGGGCTTAGATGCTTCACTGATTTATAGAAAAGCCTCCGTTTCAGCAGCATGTCAAGGGCTGAAGGCAGGAATCCCCTTTCCTCACTTATCCTGTATGGAGTTCCATCCACGGGCCTTCCATGGTGAAAATTTATTGTTTCTGGGGATATATTATAATTCACCATGATGCTTGGGTACATGGATGAGAAATCTATCTCATGGACATCACTGTAAATTCCCGGCTCAGGCTGGAGCACCAGTCCACCCATATCTGTGGAAAGCAGTGTTTCCAGATTCTTTTCATATTCATGATCATTCTTGTAGTATGGTATCATTATGTTCTGTTTCAGGGCGAAAGTTTCCTCCATGGAGGACACTGCGCTTCCGCTCGTCATGACTGCTGCCTTCTCCGGGCTCAGGCCAGACATTCTGGATGTTTCTATGAGGCCCTCAATTCCAGCTTCCTGAAGTATAAAGGAATCCATGGGGATGCACAGTTTTCCCGGAATTCTCACATTTGCCGATTTTGAGTGCGTCACCCCGTAGGATTCATACGTGGTGCTTTTGGCAGAGGAAAAGGATGGAACACCAATTCCCATGTTCCTCATGATCATGAGTATTTTTGAGAAGAATCTGTCTCTGTTGTCATAGATGATCATCATGCTGTTCCTGATCAATCCTGAAAGTTCTTCAAGAACATCTGTTTCAATGTTCATGAACTGCCTGCCATTCAGGCTAATCTTTTCGGGGGCGCCGTATTTCATCCTGCCTTCCACAGTCACATGCGGTATATTCATGTCAAAATCCATGGGATCATCCAGGATGAAGTATGAAAGATCATTCTCTGCCAGAAATCTGAGATGGTTGTTGATGTCTGCATTATAGATCATGAATTTCCTGTGATTGCCTATGCTTTCTATGATCTGTATGGTCCTGTTCAGGGAACCTGGCTTTTCGAATATCTTCAGCCCTTCAACCTTTCCATATACGTCCTTCCCCACATCCCACTGGTGCTCTATATTTCCAGTATCCAGCTGTCTTTCCAGAAATTCAAGATCATACCTGTCACCTGAGGCAAATATCCACGTCCTGCATGGGAAGCTCTCATGGGAAACATGTTTTCCGTCGTATTTCCACAGCGTGATCCTGTCAGTTCCAGTGGTGTTTATTATGGTATCATTCATTCTTGCCTTCAAAAAGAAGTATCTCCCTGCGCATCTCCACAAGCATGAAAAGTATGGTGAAAAGCGGATCATCCCTTGGAAGAAACTGGAGCTCAGGTGCATGCTTCCTTCCATAGGATACAAGCTTCTGCATCTCCTCCAGTTCATTGTCGCTTATCATGCCTTTTATCCTGTTTATATCCTCAAGCATGAGATCAAAGGACTGCCTGAGGCTCGGCGTGGTTCTTCCCATTATCATGCCACCTCCCCTATGTTTCCATATGCAGGATCATGTTTGTTTGTTGCCATGGAGAATATGGGGGAATAATCTCCCACAACATTCATTGCAATATCGCAGTGGTTTGAAATTGCCCTGATTCTGAGAACATCATATATGGAATAAACTGTGGGCAGCTTCCAGTCATCCATGACTTTCGAGTTCATGCATATGTAGCATGCCGTGGAATTCATCTCCATGAGCACGCGAAGAAACTGATGGCTGGTGAGTATCCTCGTGACGAAAACCTGTTCTATGGGAAATTTTCTCAGCACATGCCAGGGCGGGAGCATTATTCCATCAGAGAGGAAAAGACTCACCTTCCCATGTTTTGACACCATGTTCTCAACTGTTTCCTGGAGCAGATCCAGATTCAATTTTCCTGTCCTGAATATCTTCAGCATATGTTATCCGGTAATCATGCCCACTGGCGCTATAAAGACATCAATGGAAATTCAAAATGAAAAAATGAATTTCATGCCCGATCTATGCGAAGAATCTCTTAATGGGATTGGAAAACGGTTAAATATCATCTTATCAGAAGACGAAGAGGCAGTGTTCAGAACGGATCCTCATCCTCAGGTATTCTTATGAGATTCAGGAGGAATGTGTGGAAGAATGGCCTGGAAAAATAAAACGCATTCTTTCTTGCCCTCCTGCTCCTCACCCTTGTCTGCACCTTGAATTTTTTCATGATTCTCCTGACATATTCCATTTCCGGCCTGAGGTCTGCGGTTCTGTCCATTGTGCCAACCTTCATTGAAACCTTTGCCTTCTGTATGCCGGAGTTGTATATGGCCAGATCAATAACCATGGATTTCTCGCTTATCATGTTTATCCTGGAAAGATTCTGTATTAGGGACATTGCATAGTGCGGTTCCCTCTCACCTCTGGCGGAGAGGGCGTAAAGGAAGAAATTCTCTGTTTCATCCTGATCCATGACCTCATCCAATTTCACAGAATAGAGCCTCTTGAAGAATGATTTCATGAGGGCCATGGACTCAGGCCCGTTGCTTCCTATATAGAAATCTGTCATCTGGCGGGTGCATACCATCCTGAACCTGTTAGTGTCATTCTTCCAAGGCACCAGCATTTCACTCATTCTCCTGTATTTCCAGACATCAGTGGCAGGATAGGGTTCAGTGAATGTAAGCCTGAACCATTGATACATCAGAGGCCCCCATAATATTTGCTGAGCTCATCCAGCCCATCTGAAAATTTCTCTTCGGGCAAGAGGTAACAGAGCCTGTACCCGTCCCGTGCCATGAAATACCTGCCAGGGGCCACAAGAACACCGTGTTTCCTGAACATTTCAGATGCATCTTCCCTGCCCTTATTGAAAATGTATGTGAAAGAAGTTGTATCTATGGGAGTATGCTGCAGATCCATCTTTTCAAGCCATGATTTCAACCTTTTCCTGTTATTCTGAACCAGGGACATCACATCTTTCCTGATCTGTTCCCTCTTCTCAAGAACTTTCATTGCGAAGTAAAGTGAAAGGGCATTGCTGCTGCCTGTGGAAAGGAATCTGTATTCACTCATTTTCCTTATGGCATCTCTCTCCCCCATGAGCCAGCCAACCCTGAAGGGGCCTATCCCATAGAATTTTGTCATGGTGGTGGAAGTGAACATGTTCTCCCTTTTTCCAAACAGAGTCACAGGTTTCTGTGGAAATGTGAACTCCATGAATGTTTCATCGACAAATGCAAGGTTGCCTGAATCTTCAAGGAACCATGGCATTCTCTCTCTGACCTCAATAGCTGTGGGATTATTTGGCGAGGTGAAACTGAGCGATTCGTCCGGGGAAAGTTTCATTCCTTCAGGATCAGACTCTGTCCTGAAATTGAATCCATAACTGGAAGGAACCCGGTAAATGGGTTCATATTCCGGCACAGGCACAACTATTCTGCCTGAATTCATATTGAGGTATAGTGATGCAACCTGGATAGCTTCTGATCCTCCCTCTGTGGGAAGCACCTGATCCATCTCAATGCTATAGAGTTCTGCAACCCTTTCACGGAAAAGTTCATCCATATGGGGCACACTGGACTGGAATTCTCTTTTGTCCATGTCTATTTGGTATTTTTCAAGATCCAGAAAAGGCATTCCGCTTCCGGTAAAATCGTATCTGCTGCTTTTGTTATGGTCAAGGATCCACCTGAAAACGTTATCATGTATGTCGTTCATACAGGTGATATCCGGGAAATAAAAAAATGTTGTTAATTTAGTTATTACTGGACGACTACTTCTCCCATCATCCATCCGGGTGTTGACATGGCCCCGCCCCATCCGCTGGTTCCTGTTCCACAGTCAACCTCGCACTGCCATGTGAAAATACCACTGTTTCCAGTATGGAATGT
>JAKAYK010000068.1 GCA_021826765.1 Thermoplasmata archaeon
GCTGCTGATAAGTTCCAGCAGCAGACTATTACATGTGCACCATCTATTTCGCAGATGGCAGCTATTGAAGCATTGAAAGATACTGAATCGACAAAAAAGATGAAGCAGACTTTCAAGGAACGCCTTGAAATCGTAATGGAAAAACTTTCAGAAATTAATAATTTACAAACTGTCAGGCCTGAAGGCGCTTTTTACGTATTTCCAAAGTTTAATCTGAATATGTCTTCCGTTGATTTCTCCAAGCAGGCTCTTGAAAAGAAAGGCATCATTGTCACACCTGGCTCGGCATTTGGCGAACAGGGCGAATCGCATATAAGAATTTCATATGCGACTGATATTGAAACAATAAGGAATGGCCTTGATGCACTAAAACAATTTGTGGATGAGTAGGAGATATAGATAAAAAAATGTCAACAAGCTCTGATTTTACTGAAATAGGAATAATCCTTATTTTAGCTGTATCAGTGTATATTTTTTTCAGTCTGCGTAAATTTATTTTTTTCCAGATAGAGCATTCCATGAATGAAATTGATAATAAAATTGCTCATTTCATGGAAGAAATTTCCAACCTCCCGGTGGGAGAAAAAAATGTTCAAAAAATCAACGGAGAGAATGTAACATCCGGCCTTGTTGATGAAGATGATGGAACGAGGTTGGAAATACAGAATCTTGTAATGGACCTTGCTATAAAGAAGAAAGAAGAGGAACTCAAAAACAGGCATTATTCGATTCTGAGAAAAGCTGCAAAGGATATGATAGATAGTCTGGTATATATACCACCTTTCAGGAAAATGGAAGAGAATATACCTGTACCGCCAATTGATTCCAATCAGACATGGATAGATCTTGTAAAAAATCACATACCATCACAAAAAACTGACTTAGCTGACGAGTGGAGAAAATATATCAGTATTGTGAACCGATGCTCGGAACTTAAAATAAATGTTTTAAGGGAATTCGAAAATTACCTTGTGAGGGGTACAGGATTAGTAAGATCAGAAAATGGAACTGATTCTGATAAAGGTGATTCATTTTATGTCTCTGAAATGCTTTATTCCTTATTAAACGGAATTTACTTTAATATGCAAATTTCAATTGAGTCCCCAGAGACCCCACCAGAATCAAGAAAAAATAAGAGAGTAAAGGCTGAAGATTTGTTTCTAAATGGTAAAGTATTCGTCCACGCTCCAGTCAACATAATAAATCTTGTAAAAGAAAGATTCCAGTATCTCCTTGTTGAGGATCATGTCATGCCTGTCGAAAGTATGAAACAACTACTCAATGCAATAGATTCTGCAAATGAAATGGTTGGTGGAATAAAGGAAGTCCTTAACTGGTTCATTTTTGAAAACACAGATATGCTTACATGTAATATGATTGAGGAGATGAAACAATGACAAGAGCGTTTATTGTGGGCAGATTCCAGCCTTTTCATAATGGGCATATGGAAATAATAAAAGAGATCCTTAAAAAACATACTTCTGTTATTATTGGGATTGGAAGTGCACAGTATTCTCACACACTTTTGAATCCTTTTACTGCAGGAGAGAGGCATCTTATGGTATCTAACTCCCTGGAAACCATGGGCATATTCAACTTTTATATCATTCCAATAGAGGATGTGAATTCAAACCCACTCTGGGTTGCCCATGTTGAGTCACTTACACCAAAATTTGATTCAGTATATACCAATAATCCGCTTGTCAGAAGGCTTTTCATTGAAAAGAATTATGAGGTTAATTCTCTTGGATTGATAAACAGGGATGAATGGTCAGGAACACGAATCAGGGAAAAAATGATTAATGGGGGTAACTGGGAAAAAGATACGCCTGAACAGGTTGTAAGTATTATAAGTGAAATAGATGGAGTATCACGGATAAGGGACCTCTCAAAATCAGATAATGAATAAGGTTCAGGATAGAATTAAGGAAAACGTGTCCGCATCCTTAAGTATATGATCCAGTTCGCAGTATTCATCTGCCTGGTGAGCAACTTCTGGTATCGTTGTTGACCACACGACTGCACTCATCCCTTTTCTTCTGAAAAAGGCTGCACATGTCCCTCCTCCAATTCCGTACAATTTTGGCTCCTCACCTCTTTTTCTAAGGGCCTCTGCCAGTTTAACTGCAACTTCAGAGTCAGGAGATGTTGGCACTGCAGCCTGTTCTTTTTGTACCAGCTCCAGCCTTATCCTCGAAGAGTGAGTCTGTTCAAAATTCACTATCTGTAGATTTACCTCATCGATCACATTATCAATATCAATGTCAGGAAGAATTCTGCAATCCATGTAAAAGACATCCCTGCCAGGTATTGTATTCACATTATCAACATTCTTCTCATGTTTGGTAGGTTCAAAAGTCGAATACGGGTAGTTGAAAATATCATTTTTTCCGTTGTATTTTTCATGAAGCATTTTATCCAAACCTAAAATGAACTCCATTCCATCCCTTGCAGAGTTGATGCTGTTCTGGGGCATGCTTGCATGATACTGCTTTCCATTAACCGTAAATTTCATCCACAATATGCTTTTTTCCGCAATTTCAATATCCATTCCTGTGGAAGAACCGGCATCAGGAACAAATATAAGATCTTCCTTCATGAATACATTCTTTTCAAGAAGATACTGGATTCCCCACTGGCTTCCTACCTCCTCATCTGCTACAAAAGCCAGGCCGAGGCTGTATCCCAGATCGTTTTCTCTTCCCTTTAATCTTCTAAGGAGAAGCATTGATAAGAAAACTGCCTGACCATCATCTGAAGTCCCCCTTCCATATATCTTATCTCCTTCAACCGTTACGGCAAATGGATTCTTTGTCCATAGCTTAAGATCACCTTCAGGAACAGTGTCAATATGCGAAACTATCCAGACAGTTTTTGGTTTGTTTCCAATTTTAAGAACTACACTGGGCCTTTCATATCCAAATGTATCCTTTACGCTGTACCTTGTAAAATTTGAATATCCAAGTTCATTGAGAATTGTTTCGATTACTTCCACACGTTTCGATTCGCCTTCACCACCAGATGCAGGGCTGATGGATTTAACTGGAATAATTCTCTTTGCCAGTTCAATTATGAAATCTTTCTCGTTCATATCGAATAGGGACATAAATTCAACATACTGAAGTTGGATATAATTGTTTTAGTGATTTCCATCAATGCAAAGCCTTCATACCGGTATTAATCTGTGGTATGAGTGCAACACATTCGAAAGATTAATAAAAAAAATCCACATATGGTAGTTATGTCTCAGAATACCATGATATATACCATACTTACCCTTGCAGCACTCCTCCCTTCAATGTGGGCTTTTTTCATGGTCATCAATCCAATTTGATTATTTTGGGTGAAAAAATTGGATTTTCTTTCTCAGGTAAACAATATAAAAGAGCAGGTCAGTTTTTCTGCATCCTTTAAGAAGGGAAATTATAGATTTGTTTTAGTTGCTGGCATGGGTGGATCAGGAGTTTCTGGAAGAATATTTTCAGAACTTTGCACAAAACTGCATATCACTGTTATTGACTCATATTCACTTCCAGAATATGTTGATGAATCCTATTTCATCATCTGTGTCAGTTACTCTGGAAACACTGAAGAAACAATATCTGTCGCAAATATGGCCCATAATAGGGGATTTAAGGTGCATGCCATAACGACCGGTGGAAAACTTAAATCAATTGCGGATGAGGTTATTGAAATTCCAGGCGGACTTCAACCAAGACAGGCCCTTGGATATCTTCTGATGCCCATGATTAACACTTTCATGGGAATTTCTGATTCTGAAAGAAAGAAAATAACAGATTCACTTGAATTTGTGAACATTGGTGAGGTGAAAAAACTTGCTGAACAGATTGCCCTGTCCGGAAAGATTCCATATGTGATCTCATGGGAACCTTATGCATCCATGAGTTACAGGACAAAAACCCAGTTTAACGAAAATTCCAAGCTGCCAGCCATAAATCATGTCCTTTCAGAACAGAACCACAATGAACTGGTTCCCCTCTCTGTGAATGAAAAAATGAAAAATTCATTTTTCTATATTTCCATTGATGGAGACCATAATTCTCGTAATCAAAGAAGAATGGACATAATGGAAAAAAAATCCGGAATTCGATTCCATCATATTGTTCCAAAAGGTGATTCGTATTTAGCGAGATACTTCTATCTGATTCATTTTATAGACCTTTTAACCTATTATACTGGAATTGGGTTGAAATTTGAACCTGAAGATGTTGGCGTTCTTGAAACACTCAAGAAGGAACTTGCCGGCATCATTTAACAATAGCGCTGTTTCCCGTTGGAAGTATAGTTATAATTTCTTCAGGTTCCATTTCCAGAATCTGAGCGATTTCAAGTGCTATTTTATCCTTTGTTCTGTTGCCCGGAATAATAGAAACAGCCCCCTCATCACCCTTATATGGATATATCATTGGCATCCTGATACCATTGTATTCGATTGCTTTTATTGACAGCTTCATTGGAAGTGAAAAAAGATAATTCCTTTTCCCCCGAATAATCCAAGAACCTTTCCTGACATATTGTCCAGATTCCGGAGTTTTGCTGACCTGCAATGGTGTAACCCAGTATGCAGATCCTGATGCAAGCCCATTCTGCCATGCCCTTGAAAAACTGATTGAAAATGTAGCAGCTTCCTTTATGTCCTGCTCGGAGATTTCTTCTCCGGAATCCCACTTGATAACAGTACTTGGGGCCCCATACATATCAGCATGGACATAGATATCCTTCTCATCCATATGTTTCTTGACAACTTTCTCATTTGTATCAGTATTTTTCCCAGCAAGGACAATCTTTCCCGAAGAGGTGAAGAACCAGTGGTAGGATTCGAACCAGAATTTCTGTCTGAGCTTTTTCTTCTTTTTTTGTTCCTCAACTATCCCTTTCAGAGAATTCTCCATGGCAGATTTTGCACCTTCAATTTTCTCCCGGTATTCCTTAGACTTCTGGAAATACATATTCATGTTCTCACCGGGCGTTCTATCATAATATATTCTGATTTTAGCATCGTCTAGAACTATAACTGCATACTTTTCAGCCTTGTTTATTTCCAGAACCTCAAGAACCTGATTCCCCGATTGAATTTTTCCTTCAATAGTATCTTTCCTGGAAAGAGTTTCAAGAATAGGCTTAATTGAGTGAAAGTTGGAGGAAAGAACGTTTCCAATAACCTGGCATTCCTCGGAATTTTTTCTGTATTCCTCCAATATTCTTTCCTGGTTTTCCACTATTTTCTTAATCTTTGCATTGGCAGGATTCTCAGTGATCTCTTCCTTCATCTTTCCCTGGAGTTTCTCATTGAATCCATCTACAACATTAACAGGCTCCTCCCCCATGTATGTGAGAGGTATTGGCCAGATGGTCCCATCTCTGTATTCATACGCCCTGTTCCTGATGCTGTCCTGAAGAATATCCTTAAGGTTGGCAATAATGGAATCTATATTACCCATGGATTGGGGTGCCGGCGTATTCTTATTGATCCCGGCCCTGTGAAGAATCTCCTCTGAAAGCTCACCTCCAAGATTCAATCTTGTAGCCATAGTCTGCACAATGGATGCCTTGCTTGCAGAAAAAACATCCATAATATTTTCAATATTCATAGATAAGGGATCTGTAAGGGATGGCGGCACATAGGCTTCACCCTTAATGATCTTCCTGTTCTTCCATTCTCTCGGTTCAAGTGCATACTGAATAATGTTATCCT
>JAKAYK010000069.1 GCA_021826765.1 Thermoplasmata archaeon
TGGAATAATATGCAGTTTCCTCATGATTCATGAGTTTCATCAAATTTTTTCCTATATACCCGCTTCCACCAATAAACAGTGCCTTCATATGACCTCTATGCGTTACCACTAAAATATTTTTCCGTGCAATCTAAGTTGAACAATTTAATGATAAAAAATAAAAATACTGATATTTGTTGGAAATTGTGTGATCATATCATCGTAGAAATGAAAAGAAGATAGAAAATGAAAATTAACCTTGTCGATCAATTAGAATATGTCTCTAAGGGGAACAGTTTTATTTTAATTTAAATTACACCTTCAATGACAAATCTCGTCCCATCAAAGATCTTCTTTACCAGAGGTGTAGGAAGAGATGACACCATGCTAGGTTCATTTGAGGAAGCGCTGAGAGATGCGGGAATAGCACAGTTCAACATAGTTTCAGTCAGTTCCATCTTTCCGCCAGGTGCACAGGCAATTTCAAGAGAGGATGGGCTTAAACTGCTTGATCCAGGACAGATTCTGTTTACGGTTCTGGCAAGGAATGCAACCAATGAACTGAATAGGATGGTCTCCTCGGCTATTGGATATGCCATACCTACTGACAGAAGCAGATGGGGATATCTGAGCGAACATCACAGCTTTGGCGAAACTGAGAAGAAAGCAGGCTTTTTTGCTGAACAGCTTGCAGCAGAGATGTTGGCCAGCACCACCGGAGAACAGGACATGCTGTTCTGGGATAAGGACAAAGAGGAATATACTCTCAAAGACAGAATACTCCAGACCAGAAACATTTGCTCCACTGCAGTCGTGCTTAAGGACGGAGAATGGACAACAACCATTGCAGCAGCAGTACTCATAATATAAGGATGAAAATGACCAGCGAAAAGATATTGCAGGAATCATGGGATAAAAACAGGGTGTTCCAGTCGAATCCAGATGAGAGAGAGAAATTTTTCATCACTGTTCCCTGGCCATACACAAGTGGCCCCCTGCATGTTGGCCATGGCAGAACTTTTGCAATTGCAGACATAATTGCAAGGTACAAGAGGTTGAGAGGTTACAATGTACTCTTCCCCATGGGATTCCATGAAAGTGGAACACCCATAGGGGCAATTTCGGACAAGATCAGGAAAGGGGAGAGAAAAACCCTTGAGCTTTACAGAAATTATATTTCTGCATATGAAGAGAAGAGCAATGTCAACAAAATTCTTGAATCCTTCGTGGACCCTCATAAAGTGGCATCTTATTTTGCCGACAAGATACAGGAAGATTTCACAAGGATGGGCCTTTCAATTGACTGGAGAAGAAGTTTCAGATCCACTGACCTGTCGTATAAAAGGATGGTAGAATGGCAGTTCAGGCTTCTGGATTCTCAAGGAAAGATAAAGAGAGGCAGACATTCAGTACTCTTTTCTCCTGATGATGGAAACCCTGTTGGGGAAGATGATATAGATGACGGAGACACGAATAAGGTTTCCATTGAGGACTTTGTGTCTGTTTTATTTAAAGGTGAGAAATTTTCTCTTGCTGCATCAAGCCTGAGGCCGGAAACTGTTTTTGGAATCACGAATCTGTGGATAAATGAGGAAGCTGAATATGTTTTTGTGGATTTCGATGGTGAAAAAATTGCGATGTCTGAAAAGGCTGCCGGAAAGATCAAGCTGCAGCAGCCCGGCATGATTGTTGTGGGAAAATGCAGTGCAAAAGACATCCTTGCAGGAGAATATACCGTTCCAGTTACAGGAAAGAAGATACATGCTTACGCTAATGAACATATAGACCCTGATCAGGCCTCCGGGATCGTTTTTTCTGTTCCAGGCCATTCCGTCAGAGATCTTCAATATGAAAGAATTTTCGGGCTCAATCTTGATCCGATTTATCTCATAAATGTGGATGGAAAACTATCCAAAGCAGATGATGCACTGAAGAAACACAGTGATGTTGAAATTGCAAATTCTGAACTTTACAAGGAAGAATTCTACAGTGGTTACATGCTTGAGCATCTTCCGCTCATTGGTGGAATGAAGGTCAGTGAAGCAAGAGAGAAAATCAAGAACATGCTTATTGAAGAAAAAAATGCGTTCCTGTTTCACGAAACATCAAGGAAGGCAAAGACGAGAAATGGATCACCGGTACATGTTGCTGTTTTTGACAACCAGTGGTTTATTGATTATCTGGATCCAGAATGGAAGATTGCAACAAAGGATGCTGTTAATTCCATGAGATTCACTCCTGACTTCTACAGGAAGAATATGCTTGATATCGTAGACTGGATTTCAGTCAGGGCATGCGCAAGAAAGAGAGGACTTGGCACGCCACTTCCCATGGATCCATCATGGGTAATTGAATCCCTGTCAGATTCCACTATCTATCCGGCCTTCTATACAATATCCCATATCATTGGTGACAGGGAACTCTCAGATGATGAATTCAACTACATATTCCTGCAGGATCGTGCGAAAGATGGTGTTTATCCAGAGTATGTTGAGTCTGCAAAAAAGGAATTTTCTTACTGGTATGGAGTGGATGAAAGAATCACTGCACAGCCACATCTTTCGAACCACCTTATATTCTACCTGATGAACCACACTGCAATATTCGGCAAAAAATACTGGCCAAAGGGCATAACCATTGCCGGAACCGTGATCTCACAAGGTGCAAAAATTTCAAAAAGCAAGGGGAATGCAGTATCTCTTCTCGATATTGTGAACACACAGGGAGCAGATCTTTTCAGGCTTTATGTGGCAGTGAATTCTGATCCATGGTCCACATTGGACTGGAATCAGAAAGATGTTGAAATAATATCAAAGAAATATGAGGAACTGAAGGAACTTATCAGGAATTCTCTCAATAACGTGGAAAAACCATCAGGAATCCATTACTCGATATTTGCTTCAAGATTCAGGATGCACCTAAGGAACTTCAGCTCAGAAATGGAAAGATATTCCATAAGGAATGCATATATTGAAATAATATATGAAATAATCAATGACCTTGCAGATCTGAGGAATATGGGAGGTGTTCCTGAAATCGCAGTTTCATCAGTTCTGGACAGCTGGATACCTGCCCTCTCCTGTGTTATGCCCCATTTCTGTGAGGAAATATGGAAAAAAATGGGAAAGAAAGGTTTTGTCAGCAATTATGAAATGAATAATTTTGAGGCCATGCACGAAGATGAGAAGATTGTTTCCTCCCTCAAATATGTAAAAAACATAATTTCTGATGTCAGGGAAATCAGGAAGGTCACAGGCATAACACCGGATGGAATTGAAGTGATAATATGCGGAGAGTCTGAGAGAGCGGATGTGAAAAAGATACTTCACAATAATTTCAACGTGAGTGATAAGAAACTCATAGCCATGGTCATGAAATCAAGAGGGAAAATAGATCTGGAAGTTGATGAAAAATATGCCATGGAGAGCATGGCTGAATTGATAGAAACATCCCTGGGAATGCCTCTGGAATGGAGAGAGCATGATCGAATTGGCGACAGAAAGACGCCGCTTCCCGGCAAACCGGTCATTAATCTAACAGGTGGTGTGAAAAATGCAGATAGATGAAAGAGTGAGAACCGCAAGAATGCTTGGAAAAGATCCAGAACTTGTTCTTCATGGTGGCGGAAATGCGAGTCTTAAGACTGTGGAGATAGATCATGCTGGAAGAGAAATAAAAGTGCTGAGAGTCAAGGGCAGTGGCTCAGATATGGCAACCATAGGCGTGTCAGGTTTTACGGGCCTGCGAATGGATGATCTCCTCCCGGCAGAAAAAATTGAAAAAATGACAGATATTGAGATGATGGATTACCTGAAAAAAAGCATGGTCGATCCTTCAGAACCTGCACCTTCTGTTGAAAGTTTCCTTCATGCTTTCATACCTTTCACTTTTGTGGATCACACACACTCCGATCATATCCTGATGCTCACAAATTCAGGCATGTCCGCAGATAAGATTTCCAGCATACTTGGGCATGTCATGGTGATTCCGTATATTCCCCCGGGATTCATTCTTGCAAGAGAGATGCTCAGCACAATTTCAAAATTGACACCTGATGTGAGAGGTATAGTGCTGGAGAAACACGGCCTCTTCACATTTGGAGAAACCGCAACCGAAAGTTATGAAAAACACATGGAACTGGTTGGAAAAGCAAGAGAATATGTGAAAAGCCAGTGCGAAGACAGAATATATGATAAAAAATTCATTGAACCCGTGGAAGTGGATTCAATCCTGCCTGAAATAAGGGGGAAACTCTCTGCAGAATTTAAGAAAGTCCTGCTGGTGAAGAAGGATGGGGATGCCCTTGAAATTGCGCAGTCATCCCAGGCTCAAATGTACCAGAAAAGCGGCCCCGCGACTCCGGATATGCTTATAAGAACCAAGTATAATTTTCTCTACATTGACAGTAAAAACAATGTTCTGGACAGGATTCTGGAATTTGCAGCTGAATACAGGAAGGAGCATTCAGAATTTGTGAGCGCTTATCCAATGCACGATCCATACCCGTCAGTCATAATAGTGAGAGGATATGGAATCATAACTGCTGCAAGAACTCTTAAGGAATGCACAATCATAATGGATCAGGCTGTACACTCCATGAGGGTTAACTCTGTTGCAGGAAAGCTTGGAAAACAGGAGTTCATTTCAAGAAAGGAAGCGTATGAAATGGAATACTGGCCCCTTGAAGAGGCAAAGCTGAAGAGGTTCAAGCCCAAGCCACTTGAAGGGAATGTGTGCATAGTGACCGGGGCAGCCAGTGGAATCGGCTATGAGACATTCCTTAAAATTTCCGAGAATGGTGGAAATGTTGTGGCAGTGGACATAAACAGCGATGTCATCAAAATATCGGAGGAGATCAACAGGAAATATGGGGTCGCATCAGTTGGCAAGATTGTGGATATTTCAGACAGGAAAGCCATAGAGAAGATGGTTGAAGAAGTTGTCCTGAAATACGGTGGAGTTGACGTTCTATTCAATAACGCTGGAATACTAAAGTCAGAGCCCTTTGAAGAAATAACTCCTGATACCATAGAAAAACATATTGCAATAAACTCAATGGCCCCATTTGTCCTATCACAGAAAGTATTCTCTGTGATGAAGAAACAGGGAACAGGCGGGAACTTCATCTTCAATATAACAAAGAACCTGACACATCCTGGACCGGGGATGGCATCTTATGGAACCACAAAGGCATTCTCTGCACAGCTCTCCCATTACATTGCAAAGGAAGGGGGGAAGTTTGGCATAAGATCGAATATAATCAACCCGGACAAGATATTTAAAAACTCAAAGATATGGGATAATGGCGTACTGGAAAAAAGGGCAGAGGCAAAGGGAATCACCCCTGAACAGTATAAAAGGGGAAACCTGCTCAACGTTGAAGTGCTCCCTGAACATGTTGCAAACATGGTTCTTGCGATTCTCAATGATGATATATTTGGGGCCACCACTGATGCAATGATTCCGGTGGATGGCGGAATAATCTGACATCTTCTCCACCCTGAATGGTCGGAGCTTTCTTGCTCAAAAGATCGCAAAAGTGTAATTATCTGATGTGAGCGTGAAGACCCCTTGACCGGCAAGGGGATGAAAGCGAAACCTTTTGAATTCCCATTCCATGAATGTTCTGTCCACACCTGAAATGGTAAGGCACTCTCCTGAAGAGTAAGACG
>JAKAYK010000070.1 GCA_021826765.1 Thermoplasmata archaeon
AAACTCACAGACTCGCCCTGCCATCTGTAAGTTACTGAATCATTGGCATGCTGAGTGTTCATGAACAATCCAACAGGTATGGCAACCATTGCTGACAGCAAAATAACAATTAAAATCTTTAATGTCTTATATTGTGAACTTCTCTCTATGATAATATTCTGGTTTAACATAAATAAGTCTTTCAAATGGGAATATGATAGATAATATATAAATGTTGTTGATTTGATAAATGAATAGGGGACTACTTAGAACTTGGGGAGAAATTTCCTGACGGAACAACCCCACAGGTAAATATACGATAAAATCCTTGATTTTTGTCTTGGAACCCTGAGAAATCTCAGTTCGGTCAAGCCTGCCGATCTTGTATAATATTTTTAGCCAGTTCTTTTCCATGAACTGGTCAGGGATACTCGCGCTCATTCTTGCGGATAAATCCTTGTCGTCTATGACCAATGAAAAATGTTATGGAATTATACCTTGTGATTAGTATCCAGCCCCTGTCATCCTTTTCAACTCCAGAATCGATCTTGAATACATTGTTCTTATGCAATGCTGTTGATAGATTAATTTGTGCCAAATATTGTGATATACCTTTTAATATGTAATAATAATCATTCCATGGATAAGATGATAACATTAGCAGCAAAAGCTAAACTGCCTACCTTAGCAGGCAATTTTGATATTTACACCTTTCAGAACGAGATGACAAATGAAAATGCAGTCATAGTTAAAGGAGATGTTTCTGGTAAAAGCGATGTGCCTTTAAGAATACACAGTGAATGCCTGACTGGAGATGTTTTTGGCTCAAAGAGATGTGACTGCAGAGACCAGTTGCTTAAATCTCTCGTATATCTGGGAGAGCAACCCTATGGAATGCTTATTTATCTAAGGCAGGAAGGGAGAGGGATTGGGTTAATTAACAAGATCAAGGCATACCAGCTACAGGAAGAAGGATATGACACAGTTGAAGCAAACATAAAACTTGGGCTTCCTGCAGACAGGAGGGATTATACCTACGCAGTGGAGGTCCTGAATTTTTTTAATATCAGAAGTGTCAGGATAATGACAAACAATCCGGAAAAGATCAACTTCCTGGAATCCAATGGCATAAAAGTCTCAGGAAGGATAGCAATAAAGAGTCAGTCCACTGAGTACAACCAATTCTATCTTTTGACCAAGAAAGAAAAAATGGGCCATCAAATTTGAACTGGCAATTCTCCATCTTTTTGTTTATAAGGAAAAAAAGCCAGATTCCACACATGAAAAATATCAAATACCTTTCTGTAACTTACATCTTATTCCACTGGAGTGAAAAAGAATGGCAGAAAATGAAAGCATATATGATTCTTTCGAGAAAAAATGGGAGTCTATGTACCCGAAAAATGTGAAAAGAGAATTTGTAGTACCGGAAATTTCCCTTTATGAGGTTCTTGAAAAGGCTGCAAAAGAATCACCAAAGGCACAGTCAATTGATTTTATAGGAAAAAAATTCACATACGCAGAATTGAGCGTTGCAGTTGATAAATTTGCAAAGGGTCTTTTGGATTTGGGAGTGAAAAGATCAGACAGGATAGCAATAATGCTGCCAAATTCTCCTCATTATATCATTGCATTTTTTGCTACAGTGAAGATTGGATGTACTGTAGTCAACCTAAACCCCCTCTATACAGATTTTGAAATCAGGGAGAAAATCGTTGACTCAACAACCAGCACGATGATTACGCTGGACGATTTCTACCCTAAAATACAGAAATTCATACCAGGAATCCTGAACAAGGTAATTATATGTAAAATTGCGGACTATTTGCCGAACTTTATAGGTTCCATATATTCTCTTTCCAGAAAACTGAAAAAGGAGTCTGTCAAGATTGGGGAAAACAAGAACGTATTCTATATGAAGGAGATCATGAATAATAACGGGCTTTCGCCCAAAGTTGCTGTTGATACAGCTATTGAGCCTGCGGTTATACAGTATACTGGAGGAACAACTGGAATCTCAAAGGGTGCAATCCTCACACACAGAAATCTTGTCTCCAATGCATATGCCTTGATTGAATTCGCGAAGGATCAGGATAGAAAAGACCTTTCTTTCCTATCTGCAATCCCATTTTTCCACATTTACGGATTGACAACAGCGATGATCACACCCATATACTGGAAAAAGAGGATTGTTATTCTTCCGGATCCAAGGGATACTGACAGGGTGCTGAAAACCATAGCAAATGAGAAATCCCTTATTTATCCCGGAATACCTACAATGTATCACTCAATACTTATGCACAAGAATGTTTCCAAGGTTAACATTTCAGGACTGGGCATACTACTTTCAGGAGGGGCCCCATTGCCCAATGAGATTGAGAAAGAGTTCTCAAACAAGACTGGAGGCGTCATCATTGAGGGTTATGGGCTAACGGAGGCTTCACCCATAGTCTGTGCAACACCTCCTAACAAAAAATACAAAAAGGCAAATTCTGTGGGGATACCGTTCCCAGGAACCATGATAAAGATAGTGGACAGGGAAGATGGTATTAAGGAAATGCCATTAAATGAATCTGGTGAGCTGATAGTAAAGGGGCCCCAGGTAATGCTTGGCTATTTGAATAACAAGAAGGAAACAGACGAAACCATCAGGAACGGATGGCTTTACACCGGAGACATTGGACTCGTTGATACTGAAGGATATATACATATCATAGACAGGAAGAAAGATCTCATAATTGCAGGAGGGTACAATGTTTATCCGAGAGAGGTTGAGGAAATTCTCCTTATGAATGAAAAAATTGAGGACGCTGCAGTGATTGGGGTTCCAGATATACATCGCGGTGAGAACGTGAAAGCATTCATAGTGCTGAAGAAACACCAGACGATGACTGAGGATGAGATCAAGAAATTCTGCCTCAAGTATCTTGCAGTGTATAAAATTCCGAGAATAATACAGTTTACTGACACAATTCCAAAGACAATCGTCGGGAAAGTCCTGAGGAGGGAACTCAGAAAGATGGAAAGCAATTGATTCGTGCCAGTCAACCACCACCCAGCTTTCGAAAGGGACTTGTTGCTATCTGGATGATGCAACGATTGGTTGGTTTCAAGCCCATAAGACTTGACGCATTCATTCCCTTGCCATTTTAAGGAACCAACTCACTCGAATTAGAAATATCTTTTTCATTTGGATCTGGAAAAGAGAAACCTTTTTTTAAAATAAGCGACTTTTCAATCATGGCAGAATATAGAGCATACGTTACAGATGCACCTGGAGGAAACGTTGAATACAGGTCTGTGCAGATATCTGATGAGAATGGAAATGTGATGTTAAAACCTTTACTTACAGGCATATGCGGAACAGACAGAGGAATTGCAAGAGGGGCCCTTCCCTTTGCATACAATCCATCAGGATACAATTTTCTTGTAGTTGGGCATGAATCCATGTGCAAGGTAATAGAGTCTAAGTCAGATTATTTCAAGCCAGGGGATATTGTTGTTCCCATAGTCAGGAGACCAGGAGACTGCCCTAACTGCCTTATTGGAAGGCCGGACAACTGTTCAGATGGAAACAAGCATGAAGCTGGAATAACCGGGCTGCATGGATTCATGAGGGAGATGTTCATGGAACAGGATTTCAACCTGATAAAGATCAAGGATAAGGAATTGGGAGATCTTGGAGTTCTCACTGAGCCAATGAAAAACGTTGTGAAGGCCTTTGAAGTTATTGAAAGAGTCTCAACCAGATCCATATACCAGAACAACCTCTCCACAATGGAGGGGAAAACTGCACTGATTGTGGGGACAGGATGCGAAGCTTTCCTCTATTCGTTTCTTTCAGTGGACTACGGGTTTGATACATTCATATCCAACAGGCATCCCATAGGCCAGACATCTCTTAATATGTGCAAACAGTTTGGAGTCAACTTCATCGATTCTTCGAAAGAACCTGATTTTCCCCAGAAACCACTTGATCTTCTCATTGATACAAGCGGTGATCCTGGAACTGTCTTGAGGTATTTACGAAAAATGAATTATAATGGAATTGTAATACTCTTTGGAACAAATGGAAAGGCCCCTTCAACTGAACTCACAGGGGAAGACATAGATCATATAGTGGAAAGGAATATTACCATAGCAGGATCTGTTGATGCAGCAAAGATACATTATATGAAAGCCCTGGATTACCTGTCAAAGTGGAACAGAATGCATGGAGATATCATGAAAACGATCATAACTGCTTACTTCAGCCCTGGAGAAACAGATGTATTCACAAAAAAACCTGATGGTGAAATAAAGAGTGTAATAAAATGGCAGTGAACAAATGTATTGTTTTTGACGGCAAATCCTATTCCGGGAAAATTGATGATGAGACTATCACTCTTTCAAGCAGATTCTATTCCATCAGGGGGAGGAGGCCAAGGCTTGCCATAATTGATCCTTCCCAGACATTTGAAAACAGTATGTATGGAAGAAGCAAGATCAGGAAGGGTGAGAAATTATCCATAGAGTGTTACTATATAAGGGTGCCACAACCAGTAAATAATAAATCACCCATAGAATACATTGAGAGAATGTTAATTGAGACTGAGCCTGACGGAATCATGATCGAGAGGCCCCTTCCAGATTGGATGACTGAGAATGATGCATCCCAGATTATACCTGAATACATGGATGTGGAAGGAATGAACCTGAGAAACATGGGAAAAAACATGACAGGCGAAAAGACCATAATCCCGGCCACGGCCGATGCATGTCTGCAAATCATTGAGAGCCTTGATGGAAAATATGGCAAGGACGTCTGCATAGTGAACAGGACCAGGGTGGTGGGAAGGCCACTTGCCATGGCACTTGTCAACTTGGATTATACTGTCACGCTCTGCCACAGCAGGACAGATAATCTAAAAGAGAAAACTTCCGCTGCAGATATAGTTGTTACTGCAACAGGAAAACCAGAATATCTCACCTCGGAATACATTTCATCCGGAGCAGCAGTCATTGATGTGGGAATCACGAAGATAGATAGGGGTGTGGTTGGAGACGTTAACTTCAAAGATGTGTATAATAAGGCTGGTTTCATAACACCTGTTCCGGGCGGTGTGGGGACTGTCACAACATCCATAATCATGAAAAATTTCATGAATATCGCCATGAAAAGAGTTGAAGACAGGCTCAATTACTGACCTATAAATTACAAATAATTAATTAAGACCTTAGTTAATACCAGAATCACCATGGGTCTGACACCTGATAATATAAGAGAATTTTTAATTAAAACCCTTGAAGATAAGCCCGCAATTGTAGGTATCAGTGGAGGAATAGATAGTGCACTGATTTTGATGATTCTTTCAAGATCGATCTTGAAGGAAAATATTCATGCTTATTTCATTCCTGATTCTGATACACCAAAATCGGATTTTGAAGATGTTAAGTCCCTGGAAAAAGCCTCAGGAATATCTATAAAAGTCCTTAACATGGATAAAGTGATCAAATCCATAAGAGAGTTATTTCCTGAAGGAACTAAAGAGAATCTCGGAAATCTGAAATCCC
>JAKAYK010000071.1 GCA_021826765.1 Thermoplasmata archaeon
TCGTTTTAGAACACTGCATGACATATTACAGTTTAAAATGAAGCGCGAGGAGTGGGATTCGAACCCACGCTCTCTAAACGAGAAACAGCTTAGCAGGCTGCCGCCGTACCGCTGGGCCATCCTCGCAAAAATTGTCTCAGTCTGAAAATCTCTCGTTTAGATCATTGCTTACCTGTTCAAGAACTTCTTCAAAATCTTCATTTTCAAGGTTAATAACTTCTCCAGATGGAAGTATTATTCTAGCCAGGTAAACGTCTCCATCCTTTGAAATTTCAACTTCAGCCAACCTTTTTTCCATTGACCCTGTAATCACTTGTCATATAATATTTTTTTTATAACCTCTCTGTATCTGTATGCTATTCAAGGGGCAAATGAATTATTATATTTCCTAGCAATATGGCAAGAATGAGAGAAGATACCAAAGCACTTATAAGTACATCAATGGCTCATTTTTCAAATGACGGTGTTTTTTTACTTTTTTCATCTCTTATAGTATATTATTCAGAACCTTCCACAGGACTGAATATCACAATACTTGGATATTTTGCGACAATTTACATACTTGTATCGGGAATTGCAAGCATACCAATTGGACGGCTTTCAGATTCAAGAGACATGGATCCTGAGTTAATGTTTGCGGGAATTGTTATAATAGGTCTTTCAGTTATATTGTTCGCTATTCCTTTCAGTTTTACTTCTTCAACCTCATTGTTGATTAAGTATCTGTTTGCTGGGCTAGGGGCCCTCGTACTCGGGTTCGGGCAGGCATTCTACCATCCACTTGGTGCAAGCATTATCAGAACATCACTGAGAGGAAAAGATTCATCAACTTATCTTGGAATAAACGGTTCATTTGGCAGTATGGGAAGGGCAATATTGTTATTTATTGCTGGAGTGTTGATCATAGACTTTAATCCATTTTTCGGCCTTCTATTATTTTCACTTTATTATTTCGTGATGTCTGTTATCATATATCTTTCTTCCAGATCCCTCAGGAAAAATGGTGTTAATGCAAAAGTGAAACCTGAACACTCCACTCTGAAACCAATGAAGGAATATCCCGGGGTAATAGGATTCCTGTCAGTTCTGACTTCAACTATATTCTTAAGATCGGTATTTCTGATGGCAATTGCAACATATACGTTCAAGTACATAGATTCCACTTATCACAGCAACTATCTCTCATTCCTGTTCCTTTCCTCCGCTTTAGCGACACCTATATTGGGCCAACCTGTTTTTGGCATTCTGACAAAGAAGATAGGTGGAAACAGGGCACTTCTGGCGTCAAGCGTCATTTCAGTCATAGCGTTCACTCCATTTATAATGATAACAGGAAATTTCTACCTCTCCTTATCTTTATTTTCAGTATATTCTTTTGCTGCTTTCACAGGTTTTCCTTCTATTCTGGGGTTTGTTGGCCAGAAAATACCATTGGAACTTACTACGAGGGCCAGTACCTGGACCTGGGGTATTGGCAGCACACTTGGAGGTGCTACAGGCATCATGATCGTGACAGAAATGCATGATCAACTGAATTATTCATTCAGGTTTCTTTTCCAGATAATGTTGATTTTCCTATTGCTCTCAGCAATCACAAATCTCTTTATTGGAAAATTCTCTTCAAGGCTTAAAAATCAGGTTCAGATTGAAAAGACATACACTTCCTGATAGTTTTCAGCATTCTAAATAGTTTAATAGCTTGAAAAAATATTGGGATTATAATGCCTGTAAAAAATTCAAGGCTTCAGGGATTCAGGAAGATGGATATAGATTCCAGGATACGTCTCATTGCTAATTTAACTGGTTTAACGGAAGAAGAGATACAGGTGATGGGAAACAATGGGTCCCTCCCAATGGATACTGCCTCAAGATTGATTGAGAATGCAATCATGAACATTGAAATTCCACTTGGAATTGCAACGAATTTCACCGTTAACGGTAAGGATTACCTTATACCTATGGCAGTGGAGGAACCATCAGTGGTTGCAGCCTGCTCAAACGCAGCAAGGATCGCAAGGGAAAAGGGAGGTTTCAAATGCCAAACAACTGAACAGATAATGTTTGGGCAGATCCAGATTTCAGGAATAAAAGACAGAGAGAATGCGGGTTCAATGATAAGATCAAGGGAAAGTGAAATTCTCGCTATTGCAAACACAGTGAGCAAAACACTCAGGGAGTCAGGTAGAGGAGCTAAAAAATTATCTATAAGAAATGCCCAATGGGATGATACTTCCATGATTGTTCATTTGGAAGTTGATGTTGGAGATGCAATGGGTGCAAACGCAATCAATTCAATGGCCGAAAAGGTCGCACCGCTTCTGGAAGAGATATCAGGCGGGGAGGTCATATTGAGAATATTGAGCAACCTCACTCCACTCAGAATTGCGAAGTCAAATGCAATCTTTCCATCAGAATTGATGGGTGGCGAGAAGATGGTTGACAGATTTATAAAAGCTGCCAGATTCGCCGAAAATGACGCATTCAGAGCCGTTACACACAACAAGGGGATAATGAACGGAATTGATGCGGTTCTTCTGGCTACAATGAATGATTGGAGGCAGGCTGAAGCCAATGCACACGCTTATGCATCATTGAACGGGAGATACAGATCACTCACAACATATTCAAAGGCAGAAAACGGGGACCTTTCAGGGTCGATTGAAATACCTCTTGCAGTTGGAACTGTTGGGGGAACAACAGCAAGCATACCAAAGGCTAAAATATCAATGAAAATTCTAGGAGTAAAGAGTGCATCTGAATTTCAGTGTGTTCTTGCTTCAGTTG
This sequence comes from Thermoplasmata archaeon, assembly GCA_021826765.1. Classification (GTDB taxonomy): domain Archaea; phylum Thermoplasmatota; class Thermoplasmata; order Thermoplasmatales; family Thermoplasmataceae; genus Cuniculiplasma. Next base: position 2,785 of record JAKAYK010000071.1, read on the forward strand.
GACTTGCGCAGAATTTTGCTGCTGTGAGAGCCTTAAGCAATGAAGGAATACAGAAAGGGCATATGACACTTCATTCAAAAAACATTGCCATATCAGCAGGGGCACTTCCTGAAGAAATTGACACAGTGTCCGAGTTGATGGTAAAAGAAAAAAACATATCAGTGACACACGCAAAAGAATTGATTGAAAAGATCAGAAACGGTGAGGTATAAATGGCAAAAACAGAGTTTGAAAGTGACATGGCATTAGTGGAGAAGAGCATTGCTAAAGCAAAGTACATGGATTCTATCAGGTTGCTGAATCCGCTTCTTGATAAATATAAAGGAAAAAAAGAGGAAACTGCAGACATTCTCAACAAGATGTCACAGGCGTACTATGGACTAGAGGGAGTCAAGACTGATAATGCGATTAAATATCTCATAGATTCACTGAATATCAGAAAAGAGCTTAACCAGCCCGATATAATCTCTCTGGAAATGATGAATCTTGCCTATCTTCAGGATGAGGCCGGTGATCCGAAAATAGCCATTGCCACTCTTTCTGATGCTCTCGAAGTGTCAAAAATACTGGAAGATCAGAACCTGATACTGTCCATAAGATGTGCCATGGCTGATATGCTTTCTGAAGTGAAATCCTCCATACCCGAAGCAAAGAAAATTTATGGAGAGGTAATGGAAGAGTCCGAGAAATTAAATGATTGGGAGAATTATTTTGAAGCATGCGTATCACTCATTAAAATCATAAGAGATCAGGGAGATCTTGATGAAGCAAGTTCCGTTGCAGATCGCAATATTGAAAAATCAGAGAGAGTAATTTCAGGGTTGAAAACAAAGAAAGAGATAGAAGAGTTCAAGGAAGTTGTTTCCTATCTTTATGATGTTTCAATTGATCTCGCAATGGAAAACCAGGATATGGAAAAGGCAATGGACCTCGCAAAGAAGCTCAATTCTGAGAAATGAGATCCTTCAGGTTTTTAGATATTTCTTTTTTAATATCATCGTAATTTATGAAAAGGTCATTCATGAGCGATCCCAGCCTGACAGTATTGTCTATATATTGAAGTTCAGGAAGCTGCTTTTTCATTCTGTCGAGGGTTTCTCTTTTTGTCGCAGCACCAGATGAAGTAATGGCGTCAAGCATCCTGTCGGGCAAACTTTGTTCTACAGGATTTTCCTGGAACAATTCTTCTGCGCTGAAGGACATGTCAATTGTGACTTCAACCCCTGAAGTGTTAAAATTTATCTGCAGTTTTTCACCAGTTTTTGAGAGCAGTCCTTCAGACATGCATTCCGCAAGGAATTTATCAAGTTCTTCCTCTTTCAATATTTTACGCTTATGAACAAGTATATTTTTAAAATCATCCTGTTTCAACGCATTCCTTTCTCTCTTTTCCATTGCAGTCAAGGTGATGAGTTTCCTTGCCATGCTTTTGTCCATGATATGGTATGCATTTATCTTATAAATCATATCCTTGGCTGGAACTTTACTGGCATATCTATAAAATTCACATCCAGATCAAATGAACCTTTTCTGTATTCATGGGCAACATCATACAACCAGATAGATGATCGTGTTCCTGAAAATTCACGCAATGCATCAATTAAATGATATATTGTTTATCTTCATTGTTCAATAAGATACGAACAATTTATTTATTCTAAAATAATACGCCGATGAAAGATATTGAGGGAGAAGATCAGAAAACTATTTGAAAAAACAATGGAGAACCCTGCAGGAAAATGGGCAATTGTCGGTGTTATGATCGGGATAATCGCCGGAATTGGTGCGATTCTGTTCTATCTTTCAATAGAATTTGTTTCGGAATATATGTTGGGACAGATTACAGGCTTCTCCCCCCCAAGATCTGGGATTATATCTGGAACCTCACCATACACTCTTTCTCTTGGTCCCCATTATTACCTTATTCCCCTTTCTATAGGCCTTGGCGGTTTTATAGTTGGAATAATTCTCAACAAGACAGCTCCGGAAGCAAAAGGGCATGGGACAGATGCAGCCATAGATGCATTTCACAATAAGAATGGTATGATTAGAAGAAGGATACCTGTTGTCAAGACAATAGCCTCTGCAATAACAATCGGTTCAGGAGGCAGCGCAGGAAGAGAGGGACCCACAGCACAGATAGCTGCAGGTTTCGGTTCCTTCGTGGCAGATATTTTTCACTTTAATGATCATGACAGAAGAATAGCAGTTGCTGCCGGGATAGGCGCGGGCATAGGAAGCATTTTTCTTGCCCCGCTTGGTGGTGCAATCCTTAGCACTGAGATACTATATAAAAGGGATTTTGAGGTAGAAGCGTTAATACCGTCTGTTATCGCTTCTGTTGTAGGATATGCAATATTTGGCTATTACACGGGTTACACTACAATATTTGTTATACCGAAGACGGAAACAATTGGGTTTAGTCATCCCGAATCCCTTATAGCATACCTTCTAATCGGTGTAATATCAGGAATATGTGCACTGATATACATCAAAACTTTCTACGGCATATCTGGAATTTTTTCCAAACTTAAGAAGGTAAGCCCATATGCAAAACCCGCAATAGGTGGAATTGTCGTTGGGCTGATCGCTCTTGTATTTCCTGAAGTTGTAGGTCTTGGATATGGATGGACTCAGCAACTTTTTGATGGAAATCTATCCCTTTTCAGCATGGGTTATGGAATTAATTATTACTTTCT
>JAKAYK010000072.1 GCA_021826765.1 Thermoplasmata archaeon
GCATGAACATCCTCACTTCGCCGATCTTTGACAGCCATACATGGCCGTTTTCCATTATCTTGAATCCTGACTGCGTGTAGGTGATGGAATTATACCTGTCCCTGGATTTGAATCTGGGAAATCCCGCTCGCATATGTTAAAAATCATATATTAGAAATGACACAATTTTCAGCATAATCAGACAATAACCCCTGCCAAATCAAGCATTCAGATCATGAAAAAATGATTTTTATTGATAAATCAATATTTCCGTAGATATCGGAATCAAGCATACTGATTAAAAAGTGAACAAAAATATTTTAATACTAGTATGTCGTTATCTATTTGATAACCATGGTAGGAATAAGCGAACTGTCTAAAGAGGTCTCAAAAAAGACCGGAACAACGCAGAAGGTTACCAGGGATGTAATAAAATACTTCCTTGACGATATCATAAAGGAAGCAAACAAGGGAGAGAAGATCAACCTTGCAGGCTTTGGAATCTTTGAGAGGAAGAAGCAGAAGGCGAGAGTTGCAAAGAACCCCCAGACAAGAAAAGAAATAAGGGTTCCTGAAAAGAAGAAATTCGTCTTCAGACCATCAAGCAAAATAAAATACCAGTAAAAAGGCTTCTAAACCTTAGATAACCTTTTTTTTCTTTCTTTTGAATCAAATCCAGTTAATTCTGTAATGAACTGATTATACACCCTTATGGATTCCTGAGGATTTTCGTAAGAAGTGTCGGATTCCGTCTCCATTTGGAGATTTTTCATTCCGCATATAACCTTCACTGTTTTGAGTCCCGGTAGTGTGAGTTCAACTGAATTGCCCTGAATTCTGGAATCCTTTGAAAATTTCAGGCATGAGGAAAGTATGGATTCAGTATCAGTCTTCACTCCTTTCCTGACAGGATATTCCCTCATCTGGACTCACCCTTTGCCTTTTTTCTCTGTATATGCCTTATGAAGTTTCTTGCGTATATGGAATCCATGTACTGGGCATCATGCTCAAGAAGTGGGGAACATGATATGATTGTTAGATCTCCGGTGTAATCCATCAGGCAATCCGCAAAGGTCTCAAACTTCAGGGTTCCATGCTTGATTGCTGTGAGCTTGACTTCACTGTTGTCCTCGTATTCCACTCCGGAGAATTCCACATATGTGTCATTCCTTGCATATTTGCTGAATCTTTCCAGTATCTCCGAGAAATCATTTGACGAAAGAAGCTTTCCACCAGACAGGGAGTGATAATGTGGCATATTGAGGATGGGTTCAACACCGGGTATCTTCTTTGCAAGATTCAGGACCTCTTCTGCTGTTCCGAATATTTCGGGTTTCCCTGATGTTTCCACACCAATGTATGGAAACCCGTTTTCAACGCTCATTTCTCCCGCAATTTTCGTATAAATGCCAGTTGCAAGTTTCATGCTCTCCTTCTTTGAACGGCTATAGAATCCCGTGTGTGTGACTATTCTTCTTGCCTCCATCTGCTTTCCAATAATCATGGTCCATCTCAAATGATCCTCGGATTTTTCCCCCATCTCACCACTGTTTAGCATATCCATGTAATACGGGCTGTGAATTGAAAGAATCACGTCAAGCTCCTTTGCCAGTTCTCCTCCTGTCTTCAGATCATCATAATTCTTTGCCATATTCCAGAAAAGTTCCTTCACTACATCTTCCTCTTCAATGACAGTCTCTGTACCAACGCTCTGATAGTTGCCATCATCGTCAGGCCTCATAACATCAATTATGATTGAATTCTCGTTTTCCCTCGGTCTCATTCCAAGGTATTCTGTTCCTGAATTCTCCTGGAAATTAACCCTCAATAGCTGTACTTCCAGTGCCTTAAGATCCAATTTGTAAGTTTCCTCGACAGATTCTATAAATGTTCTTCCCTTGCCGGTTAGGGGTATGCCGGCAATTCCATATCTTATCATTTAAGACACATAGATAAAAGTGATTTTTAAGCTTTTTCATAGAAATTCTCTATTGTGCTTAAATGGGTTTTCTATGAAGTTGATTTCTGTATACTATTCTTTATGGATTCTGAATAATGCCATGTGCTGTCAAAGGCAATGATTGGCTCAATTCCCTGGATTCCTGTCGCATTCAATATGGATTCGCTGATGAGATTAAGTTCATGCATGTTGTTGCAGTGTCCCAGAAAGGTCAACAACCCATAGAATGTGTCCTTCACCAGTAAAAGATTCTTTCCAAGGGCACTCACGATGGAAATCTTCATCTGTTCCTTCATCTCTTCAGGAATTGGAATGGAGATTATGAAGAGGATTCCATTATTGTTCATGTATGCAGAAAGAGCAGGTTCATAGGAAAAAGCATTCTGCCTTGACATTTCAGCAATTCTTTTTGATGCGGTCTTCCTGTTGATGTCGACGAATTTTGAAATTTCATCTATCCCTGCCATGGGACTCTGGATTAGCCTGTCCATCAGGGGCAGGTATTTCTTACGATCCTTCAGTGTGCAGAGCCCCTTAATGGGTGATCTGAACAGTATGTTTGCTTCCCCGCATAGATCAATCACCTTTGCAATATCCTCATCAAGCTCCTTTTCGGTATCATACATGAATTCCATCACCAAGCCGGATGTTGCCTGAACAACTCTGTGTATTCCCATGAGTGTTCCGATTGTTCCCATGTTTTTAATGACATTGTCCGCAAAATGATTATGGCAGGATACAACCAAAGCAATTCTCTTCATTCCAAGCAAATTAGAATCAGGTATTGCTACAATATCCTTTAGCACTCCTGACTTCCTCAATTTAATTATTCTGTTCCTCACAGTTGATGGGTTCTGATTCATGCTCTTGGCAATGGAGTAATATGTGGGCCTCTCATTCATCAGGCTGGATGGAAAATGAGTGCGCCTTATAATATCTGCATCAAGTTCATCCATGAAAAAATATACGGTATTCGTATTAATATTTTACCCATTTCAACACTTTTATAACCGTAAAATAAATTCATAGATATCATATCTAATTATAACCCCCAAAGGGACGCTGCATGAACTTAGCACGGCTACACTCTACTTTCATTTAAGCTAATTATTGTCTAATGTTCAAATCAAACCACTCAGTGATGCAATTTTCGCATCGTTTATGCAACAATGATCGGTTCCAGTCACTCTTCAGCATTGCATCACTTTCATACTGAAAATAATTGGACCGATTGTTGGCTCCTTTTGGGGGATTTTTTCATGAAAATATCAAAAAGTTAAATATTAACATGCAATCAATATGAGATGCTTGGAAGTTGGGTAACGAGATATGAATATAGTATTAAACCCACATTTACAAGAGGCGATATAAATGAATGTAGATCCGAATATTACAAAATATATGATCAAGGCAAAGATAACCACGGACGGTGTGGTTGAAAAACCAGACGTGGTGGGCGCGATATTTGGCCAGACTGAAGGACTTCTTGGTGAAGAACTGGATCTGAGAGATCTCCAAAAAAGCGGCAAAATAGGAAGAATTGAAGTAGACATAGACAGCAAGAAGGGCAGGACAGATGGAACTGTTCTGATACCATCCGGACTGGATCAGGTCGAGAGTTCTATTCTCGCTGCATCCCTTGAGACTATAGACAGAATAGGGCCCTGCAAGGCTAAGGTTGAGGTTGAGGAAATAGAGGACGTCAGGGCAGGAAAGAGAAAGAAGGTCATAGAGAGAGCTGAAAGCCTTTACAAGAGAATGAGCGAATCCGGGAAAACCCTCAGTGAAAGCATTATTTCAACCGTGAGGGAAGAGGTTGAGAGAGCCGAGATCATAACTTATGGAGAAGATAAGCTGCCAGCAGGACCTGCCATAAAGGATTCAGACTCCATAATAGTGGTTGAGGGAAGAAACGATATCCTGAACCTGTTGAAATATGGAATCAAGAATACCATTGCAGTACAGGGAACAAACATACCCAAGTCTGTGCAGACACTTTCCAGAGAAAGAACCGTAACAGTTTTTCTTGACGGAGACAGAGGAGGAGACCTCATTCTGAAGGAGATGCTGCAGGTTGCAGAAATTGATTTTGTTGCAAGGGCCCCTCCGGGAACAGAGGTGGAAGAGCTCACATACAAGCAGATCGTCAAAGCCCTGAGATACAAAACCCCCACGGAACAGTACCTCTCTACCAGGGGCATGAATCTTGAGCTTAAAGATTATAAAGAGAGGCCAGACAGGTCCACTGGAAAGGAAAAATCATCAGAAACACATGAGGAGAGAGAACAGAAGAAAGAAGAAATTCAGGCTGTATCCCATGAATCCAAACATCATCAGAAAGACGATGATGAGGAGTACGAACGAAAAAAGGAAAAACCGGTGGAGAAGCAGGAAATAAAAAAAGTGTTCTCCATCGAGGACCCAAACAGCGTAAGAAGAAGAATAAGTGAGCTTTCAAATTCCAAGGAAACTGAAATTTATGACAGAGAAGGGAAGGCGAAGGGGACATACGAACTATCCAATGCGCCGGAGATCATTGACACTTCAGAAGATGTCGGATATGTAATCACAGGGGGAGTCATATCCCAGAGGCTGGTTGATATCTGCCACAAGAAGGGTGTCAAGGCCATATACGGCTACAGAAGGGGACATATTACAAAAAAACCTGAAAGCATCAAAGTAGTCCCGATGGAAGAGGCGTAAAAGGTGAACTATAAGAATTTCAGCACCACGGCAGATATAAGCCTTCCTGCCAACCCCCTTGAAAGAGTTATAGGGCAGGATGAGGCTGTGAGGATCGCAATGGTTTCTGCGAGGCAGAGAAGAAATCTGCTCCTTGTGGGGCCCCCTGGTGTGGGAAAATCCATGATAGCACAGGCCATGTCATTTCTTACTGGAAAACCGGAACATGAGGTCAGGGTGATCCATAACCTGAGGTATCCGGAAAGGCCATTTGTTGAGATCAAGAACAGGAGCCAGGTACTTCAGGAAGAGGAGGAAATAAGCGTTGCAGAAGGCAATCTCCTTGAGCCATGGGATGTGCCACAGGATGTGGCTGAGAAATTAGGATACAGGTGTTCAAGATGCGGATTCATATCGCCCTATACAGAAACAACCTGTTCCAGGTGCAACCAGCCAAAGATGCCGAATACAACACAGAGCCCCTTTGGTGACATGTTCAATGTTCTCGGGCAGGCTCTTGGAATGCAGAGCAACATGGAGAGAGTCACATCCACAAGGAAGATTGGCGAGAGGGAGGAGATCATCCAGTATGAAAGAGAAGGGGAAAAGGTAAGGATCCTTGATGAGAAAACCATAGAAAAAAAGAAGAAGATGGATAAAAAGAGCCCCAGCAAGGTCATTGTTCCTCTGAACAGGAACACTTTCATTCTTGCGACTGGTGCAAGTGAAACAGAACTGCTCGGTGA
>JAKAYK010000005.1 GCA_021826765.1 Thermoplasmata archaeon
TCCGATCTAGAAGAAATAATAGTTCCAAAAGGTCTTGCAAATGTCGTTGTTGATACTACATCAATCGCCACTACCGGTGCATCCGGAAATCTTTTATACAGGGGATACAGGGCAGTTGAACTTGCTGAGAAAAAAAGTTTTGAAGAAGTTGCATACTTAATAATTAACGGCAGATTGCCAACCCAGAATGAACTTTCACCATTTAAGAATGAACTCAATTCCAACATGGTCATTGATGATAGTGTTCTGAAAATAATGAATATGATAAGAGAAAAAAATCTGATGAGAAATATCAGGTCCATGATTTCGCTCTATCCTTATAATATGGGTGATGATCAGTCCATTTTTACGCAGATGGAGGCGAAAATGCCCCTTCTGACTTCCTGTTCAGCATCTTCAATGAATGGAACTCAAATTAAAACACCCAGAGGTGCTGATTTTTCCCAGAAGTTCTATTCACTTATCACAGACAGGGAAAACAAAAACTGGAAATCCTTTGAGAAGTTGATGATTCTTTACATGGAGCATGAGTTCAATGCATCCACATTTGCACTCCGTGTTGCAACTTCAACTTTGACAGATCCTGTGTCAGCTGTTACTGCTGCACTTGCCACGTTAAAGGGGCCCCTTCATGGTGGGGCCAATTCAGAAGTTCTCACATATCTTTCAGGAATCGAAAACGAAAAGGATGCCATGAAATTTGTTGAGGGCAAACTGGAAAAGAAGGAAAAAATAATGGGTTTTGGCCATAGAGTTTACAAGAAGAGGGACCCAAGGGCATTGTTCGTAAGGGAGGAGTTGAGAAAGATCGCTCCAACTGATCAGAAATTTGTTGCTGCAGAAATGGTTGAAAACTACATGTTTGAGAAAAAAGGACTTCCGGCAAACGTGGATCTTTATGCTGCTGTACTGATGGACTACCTTGGAATAAATGAGATGTTCTACCTGCCTGTTTTTGCATGCTCAAGAATATTTGGATGGAATGCACACTATTTTGAGCAGTTGAACAATAACAGGATAATAAGGCCTGCATCACAGTATACAGGTGAAGAGGAAAGAGAACTCTAAATAATTTCTATTTTTATTTCTCTCCCTTCCCTGTCAAATGCTCTGAAATTGTTTAGAGTAAAAGGGCTTCCAACAATTATGTGTACAGGGCCACCGTTTGAGAACATATGGAGGTCCTCATCCGATGGGATAATAACCCCTGAAGGATGTGAATGGACAGATCCAACAACGGTAAAATCAATGGGCTTGCTGTACATCCACATGATAGTATGGCTGTCTCCGTTGATTGTTCCGGGCAAAATTGCAAGCTCGTATATCACATGGTTTTCTGCCTTCAGGAGGGCCCCAAATTCCTTCGGGTATGTATCTTTAGACGCCTCCATTATCATGTTCAGGAGCCTTCTTCTAATTGACCACATCTTTTAACAACTTCTCCCTTAATTTTGTGTAAAAGTCTCTTCTGAAGGTAATGAATCTGTATGGTTTTCCGCTTCCTGTGACAGTTATGACATCATCCTTAGAAACAGGGATTTCGACCTGCCCGTCCAGAACTACAACGCATTCAGTTTCCCTCCCGGTGGCCGTCACTGTAAGAATCGATGTGGAAGGCATTACCATAGGCCTGATTCTCAATGTAACAGGGGCAAGGTATGAAACCACCATGGCCCTGGTTTCCGGCATTACTATGGGGCCACCAGCGCTTAAAGAATATGAAGTCGAACCTACAGGAGTGGCAACTATTATGCCATCAGCTCTGGTTCTCTCAAGATATTTTCCATCTATGAAAAGCTTGAAATTTCTCACCTTCGAAATCTCATTCGAGTGAATTAAAACCTCATTTAATGCGTATCCTCTAATTTTTCCATTTAACCTTATTTCAAGCCTCATAAGCTCTGTAAATTTATGTTCTCCCCTCACTATCCTGTAAACAGTATCCTCAACTTTGCCCAGTTCGACTTCACTGAGAAATCCAAGTGAACCCATGTTAATGCCAAGCATTGCGCCTCTGGCCTTCTGTGCAGCCCTGAGAACAGTGCCGTCACCACCCACGATGAATATAATGTCTGCCTCAATATCTCCTATGTCGCTGAACTCTTTATCCCTGAAAGTGCCTTTAAGTTCATTCTCAAAAATTCTTTCCCAATCTTCCGGAATAATTCTATCTATTCTTTCCACGATATTGGCACATCTTGGGCAGTCCTTTCTTACAATATATGCTACTTTCATTCGTTATTTCCTCCCAAAAGCTCAAGACGTGCAGCAGAAAGTGCTATCATGTTTTTTCTTTTTCTCACATCCAGATCCATGTTCAGGGGCTGGAGATTCTCATCAAGCACAATCCCTCCTGTTTCTCTCACAAGAATAACTCCTGCTGCAATGTCAACATTTCTCAATTTCTTTTCAGGGCCAAGATAGGCTACAAAATCCAGTGAACCATTCGCAAGCAATGACATCTCCACAGAGGCACATCCAAGAATTCTTCTTCTATTGATACCTGTCTTCAGGAAGTCTGGAATAATATCATCCTCAAGTGAATATACAACCGATGCACCAGTAAGTTTGCCTGTTCTATTCAAATGGAACTCATTCCTGAAGGCCCCCTTTCCTTTTTCAGCCCAGAAATAGTTTAGTGTTGGAAGATTCATTATAAATCCTTCCTGAATGGAGCCAAAATTCTCACCCATAATTGCAATTGAAATTGAGTAAGCAGGAATCTGGTTTTCTGCATTATATGTTCCATCAAGTGGATCAATTACTATATTGCTCTCATAATTTCTATCTGTGAAACCAGTTTCTTCACTAACAATATTGAATGGCAGGTCCAGATCCGTTATCCTTTCAATTATGACACTTTCACATAAGTCATCTAACCTTGAAGTAAGTGTGCCATCTGCACCCATTCCAGTATACCCTATTCTGTCATTTTTATCATTTAGTTTGTGAATCTCTTCCATCAGGTATTTTCCTGTGTCAATAAAATTTTTTAAATAAGGCATAAATTAAGAAGGTATTTGTGGTTAATAAAATTAGTCGAGAAAAGTTATGCTTTCCAGCAGGTGATTGAGCCTTTCAGGTATTCTTTTAAATGCAACATCAAGTACATCAACAGCATTTATAGAACCATCAGTTTCAAAATGAAAAATAAATCTTTTCTCATCTTCCTTAAATTCAAGAGGCCTCTCATTGATCACTCCGTTCCTTCTTGCCCTGTTTATATATATCATGAGATCCCTTGATGGAACATCATCAGACAGTACAATAGTGTCCTTTGTCTCGCTGATCACTAAATCGGGAAACTTCTCCTTAATCAATTCAAATCCCGGATTATCAGCTTTCTTGACATAATATTCCCTGTGAATCTTGTATCCAACGCCTGATGTAACCTGCCATTTAATATGTTCCTTCCCGGTGCCCATATATGCTTCTGCAGTTACTAAAAGAGCTTGATTTGGGCCAAGCTTAACTATTGGGATGTCAGGATCAGTAGGGGTTAAATCCGTGTTACCTGTGAATGGAAGAAGATCTCTGCTGAACACCTCGGAGGGGCCAGTCTTATTAATGTTGTATGTAACAGTGCACAGGCTGCACCCTTTTCCTTCGCATCTGCATGTTTCCCTGAAATTCATCTTCAAATCTGTCTTAATTGGTACCAGTCCAATTCTGTGAGCCACCATTTCATCAAAAAGAGGGAGTGATGAATCAAAAACATTGCCACTGGAATCCCTGATCTGACCATGCCTGAAAACGATCTTGTCGATTGCAAGCTTTGGTATGTCATTAATCAGGGTTCTCCTGATCATGTTGGCCTCTGCATAGTTGATATTGTCTATCTCAAATCTTATGAATCTGTCGTTGTTTTCAATAATCCTTATGGTGGGTTCTCCTGTCATCAGACCCTCCTTCCTCTCTTTCCACCCTTCTTTTTTGTTCCATCATGTGGTACTGGAGTGACTTCCTCAATCCTGACGATCTTAAACCCTGCCCTTGAAAGAGCTCTGATAGCAGATTGTGCTCCGGGGCCAGGTATCTTTGATCTGTTTCCACCAGGGGCCCTTACCTTAATTATAAGATCTGTGATCTCTTTTTCTCTCAATTTTTCTGATATTAGATCCGCAGCCTTCATTGCAGCATAGGGGCTGGATTCATCTCTGTCATTTTTAACTACCATTCCACCGGTTGCTTTCGCAAGTGTTTCGGCACCTGTCTGATCTGTGACTACAATTATGGTGTTATTCTGCGATGAGTAAATATGAGCTATACCGGTTTTATTCATTTTGTTTCACCTCTTCTTCCTTTGGAGCATCAGCTTTGTTTGTATCAACTTCTTCCTTTTCAACTGTTCCTTCTATCAGTTTTCTTACGGGATGAAGATCATCTGAAAATGGAGATTTTTCTGTATATGTAATTGAATCTTCTTCAAATGACTCAACCATAAGACTTGGTACAGTTACTCTTCTACCATTTAAAAGGATATGGCCATGTGTGATCATCTGTCTTGCCTGTCCAATGGTCAGTGCAAGATTCTTTCTGAACACTATGGTCTGAAGCCTCCTTTCAAGAACATTCTCCATACTTAGAGTGAGAATATCGTCAAGGGATGAGGTTCCTGTTATAATTTTATATCTATTGAGTCTTGAAAGAAGTAGATTCAATTGCTTTACTGCAACTGGATCATTAATTCTGATCTTTGCCTGAAGGTTTCTGGCCTGTGATCTTATGGAGTCCAGAGTTGCCTGGCTTTTCCACAGTTCCTTCTTATTCTTGAGTCCATAATTGTTCATTATTACTCTTTCATTGTCAATCCTGGTTTTTTCCCATGGATGCCTTGGAGTGGAATAGGTTTTTTTAGGAAATTTTGGGTCTCCCATTATCTCACTTCCTTCTTCCTCTGGACACCAACGGAAAGTCCTTTCCTGCCATTGCTTCTTGTTCTCTGCCCTCTGACCTTGTGGTGCCCTTCATGCCTTATTCCTCTGTAAGATCTCATCTTCTTCATGGCATTGATGTTGTCCTGCATCTGCATGTCGAGGTCATTGGTAACGAGGTTCATGTTTTTCCCAGTAATGGGATCAAACCTGTTGTTAAGCATCCAGGCAGGTACGTCTTCGTATTCTTGAGATTCGACGAAATCCCTGATTTCCTGTATCTCTTCTTCAGACAGTTCTCCCATCTTTTTATCCGGGTCTATCTGAAGTTTTTTTATTATGGTTTCAGACAACCTTATACCAATCCCCTTGAGGTCAGACATTGCCAGGACTACATTTTTTTCGCCGTTAAGGTCTTTGCTTGCTATTCTCACTATATACTGAAAGTCTTCTTTCTTATCTTTTTCGGCCATTGTTTCACCGTCCTTTGACATGTGTTGCATGTCAATCTATGAGGTTCGGGTTTATCATTAAAATATATATATTCTTTTTGCAAAGAATCAAATTTCTGAGATTGAATTCTACACAAAATTTGATTATTAATTCTTACTTCTATATGTTTTTCATCAAATATAATTATAATTGGAAATGGACCTCACGGCATTGATTTTTCCAACAAGTCTCTTACATTATCAGGTATTGGTATCTTTTTGAGTGTTGAATCAATCCATACAAGCACAATTTTTCCGGTTGAATAGATGACATCATTTTGAATGTCTTTCACTTCATGTGAAAAAACACAGTGCGTTTTACCCGTTTCAGAGATCCATGAAATTATTTCTGGATGATCTTCAAAATGAAGTGGTGCTTTAAAATCAATTTCTGTGTATTTTACGACAAATTGAACACTATTTGAATCGAACCCATTAAGAACTTCTCTGAAAAATGCAATTCTTCCAAGTTCGAAATATGTAAGGTGGTTTGCATTATTAACATGGTTTAATCCATCTAAATCTCCAAATCTCATCTGTATGGGAATTCTGTGTAATTTTTTCTCATCAAACATGTTTGGTAATAATATTCATGTTTACATTTTTTTCCGTGAACAATTCAACATCGATTACTTTCAAATTCATGATTATTGACGCTTTGACGGATTATAAGGAAAGAAGGAATTGGTGATTATTTGTACTATCTGTTTGTTCTTCACTGATATCTAAAAGTATACAATGAATTTATAAGGAAACACAATGAAAAAACGGTGGGATGAAATGCCATAGGAAGAAGTTTCTCCTTGAGAATGATTTTGAAACATGCAGCTTTGTATATACTCATTTTCCTGAAGCCGGAATGAAATATTATGTTGAACACAAAGATTATAGAATGAAGAGATTGTGAGGATTCTATATCTTGAAGATGCTCTCATTGTTGAAAAAAACATTGCTAAATGATATCCATTCACAGAACCTTCATCATTCCCTTGTAAAGTTATATATGGCATTTAAATCGATCTTAAAGGCAAATGCATAACAATCAAACCAGATTGATTTCCCGCACTTTGCTAAACCAATATGCGGGCTTTTGAAAATTTATAAAGTATTTATATTACAATTATATATTCAAAAATGAAGTATTCATTTTCTACAAGCATCAATTTCCCCATGCCCCCACCCGTAGTAACTGAATTGGTATCAAATCCCTGGCTTTTTTTCAATCCGACCGGCCATGTTACAGTTCTGAAGAAAATAACTGATGAAAAGTGGGATATCACTTTTAATCCTCATGTTGATCAGTCAAAGGGAGTTACTTTTTATGGAGTTCTTGATGGCCCTACAAAAAAAGGTGGAGACATAATTTATAATGCAAATTCAGCTGCAGATGAAATTAAAATGGCTTTGAAGGCAAGTTTTAGAACTGTTTCAACTGGAACATCTCTGGAACTTTCCTGGGATGTGGAGACGAATTATCCGTTTTTTGATAAATTTAAAGGTGAAAACTTCTCTTTAACTCCTGAACATATTATAAAGAGGCATCTTGTTGACAGGATACCTGAATTATTAAATATAGTGAGTTACAAAGAACAGGGGAGGGAATTCCTGCTTGAAACTTCCAATCTTTCAGGGGCCCAGGCAATACCATACATTAAGACTAAAGCCAGGGATATTAAAAACTGTATAGTTATTGGAACATCTAAAACAATGAAGTTCACTATTATCGTTTCTAACGAACAGTTTGATAATATTAACGCTGAATCTGGAAACACACAGACTTTTGGTGGAGAAGCAATACTCGAAATACTTAACAATACCGATATATTCTTCATTGGAATATACGATGTTTCTGCTTCAAATCAGGTCAGGGAACTTGCTGAAAAGCAATATGAGAAAACCTTAGCCATTTGAATTATTTTTTTTCCTATCTTAAATTTAGTCAACAACTGAATTTATTTTTAAGAATGAGTGAGCACATGCAGAAAGTTTAAAATTGTTAGACATATTCAGGAAATAATTGGGGCTGTAGCTTAGCTAGGTAGAGCGCCTGGCTCATAACCAGGTGGTCATTGGTTCGAATCCGATCAGCCCCATTCCCAACTGTGTTCTATCTTTTAAATACCAAATTTCTACAATTTTAAAATGGAAAAAATGTTTTTACCAGATATTAATTCTTTTAAACTTTGTGCCTTCTTCTGGAATATATGAGCAATTAAACGCACTGCTGAATCCCTCATGCATATATGCAGGTATAGAACCTCTGAACATATCCGGGGAATGTGGATCACTGGTGATTAAAAGCTTCACAAATTCATTCCTCATATTATTTTTCCAGAGTTGTGAAAATGAAATGAAGAATCTCTGTTCTGGGGTAAAACCATCTATGAGATCTGGTCTGCCATCCCTGTTGAGTTTTCTTTGAAGTGCTTCAAAAGCTATGCTTAATCCACCAATATCAGCAATATTTTCGCCCAAAGTAAGTTTCCCATTCACGTTAATTCCTGGCAGAGGTTCAAGGCCGTTGTATAATACATCTATCTCATTTGCAAGTGATGTAAACATTTCTTTGTCTTTGTCTGACCACCAGTTGACCATATTTCCGTTCTCGTCGTATAGTCTGCCCTGATCATCAAAACCATGCGTAATTTCATGTCCAATAACTGCACCCATTGATCCATAATTTATTGCATCATCCATCTCAGGATCGAATCCTGGAGGTTGAAGAATGCCAGCAGGAAAAACGATCTCATTATCTGTTGGTGAGAAATAAGCATTAACCGTCGGGGGACTCATATACCATTCATTGCGATCTACATTGCTGCCTACCCTGGACATCTGTCTGTTGACTTCAAATTGTATAGCTCTAAATATATTTCCAGCATAATCATCACTTCTTATGACCAAAGAATCATAATTCCTAAACTTGTCTGGATGTCCTATTTTTGCCCTGAATCTTGAAAATTTCAGCAACGCTTTATTCCTCGTTTCTTCACCCATCCATGGAAGACTTGAAAGCCGGTCCTTAAAAGTTTCAATAATATCTGCAACCATTATATTGGCCCTTTCTCTGGCATCATTTCCGAAATGTCTGTGCACAAAGATTTCACCCATCGCTTCACCCATGCACCCATCTATTATTCTAACAGCATTCTTCCATCTATCCTCCTTCTTGACCTTACCCATCAACTTTTTCCCGAAGAAATCAAAATTTTCATTCTCCACCTCTGAATGAAGGAACGGAGAAACAAATCTCAACACGTTCCAAAGGAGATAGCTTTTCAGTTCCTCCACATCGTGTGTTTCAAGCAGATCAGAAACATACTGAATTGCTTCTGGTTGGCCAACTATAACATATTCAGGTGTGGGTATTTTGAGTTTATCCATATATTCAAGAAGTTGAATGCTTTTGTAACTCTTTGAAACTTTTTCTGTCTCTACTCTGTTGTAATTCTTCTCTTCATCTCTGAGATCTGCCCGTGTTCTGTGTATTTTTGCAATGTCTGTTTCAATAGAAAGTATATTCTCCGCTATCTTTTCAGATTTTTTGATATCATAACCATATATGACGAACATATTTGCAACATGTTTTTGGTAATCTTTTTTAAGTGTTGAAAAAGTTTCAGATAAATAATAATCTCTGTCAGGAAGAGTAAGGCCACCCTGTTCAAGATAGAACGCATATATGGAACTGTTCTTTTTATCAGGAGATGACTCAGCTGTAAAAAAACATTGGATTCCCAGGCCATGCAATTCAATGTATTTTTCCAAAAGTTCTTTTCTAGATGAAATGCCTTCTATTGAAGTCATAATTTTTACAATGGGGGCAAACTTCAATTCCTCTATTTTACTGATATTCATTGCAGATGTATAGAAATCTCCAAGTTTGATACCATTTGAATCTTTAATCGATCCTGAGGCACAATCCTCAAGAATTTTTCCCAGAAGATACTTATTTCTTTCACTCATCTGTGAAAATGTCCCAAAACTGCTTTTATCATCAGGTATAGGATTTTGCGACAACCAGGAGTTGTTGCAATATCTGTAAAAATCAGTGCAGGGTTTTATGGATGTATCCATGAAAGAAGTTGAGAATTTAAGTGGCTTAAGATCTCCATCTACCTTCAGACCATTCTTGGTATCTTCATCATTCATATCTTTTGATAACCTGATGCTATTAATCTTTATCTCATTAAGTCGTTGAAACAAGTAAGAAAAAAATGAAATGTTTATGAATTGTTCACAAATCATAAAACATGATCCATCAAGAATTAAAACCAGTTTCAAACATTCTTATGGGCTTGGATACTATAGACGGTGCAGGAGTTAAGTTAAAGAGAATGTTTGGAGGAATGAACAGTTCTTCAATAACGGATCCTTTCCTGCTCCTGGATCAATTTGGCTCAACCTTGCGAGAAGACTACATATCTGGTTTTCCATGGCATCCACATAGAGGTATTGAAACTGTAACATACCTTTTGGACGGAAAAGTAACACATATGGATAGTGAAGGGCATTCAGGAACAATTCACCCAGATGAAGTACAATGGATGACTTCAGGAAGTGGAATATTTCATCAGGAGATGCCGGATTCCCTTACAGATGCGGATATTAAAAACCTTACAGATTATAATGGAATTGAAAATGCTGTAAAAGGTTTTCAACTTTGGATAAACATACCAGCAATAATGAAGATGGAAACCCCTTCATACAGGAGCATAACACGGAAACAAATTCCTGTTATAAACGATAAGGAAGGAAATACTGTGAAAATAATTGCTGGTGAATATGAAAAGATCTCAAATGAACTTCCAATGAAACCACTCATAGATCCCATGTACATTGATGTATCAATGCCACCAGAATCCATATTTGATTTTGATGTCAAACCTGGGCATACTTCCATAATAAATCTAATCTCGGGACAGATAACCGGATTGGTGAATTACAGTAAACCCTTGAAAGAAAGAAGCGCAGTAGTATTTTCCAGAGAAGGCCGTAAAATACATGTTGAAACAGGGAATGAAGGCGGAAGGTTTATCCTCATCACTGGAAAACCACTGAATGAAAGAATATACTGGCATGGGCCAATTGTCATGAATACTGAAGACCAGATTAGAGAAGCACTGTCGGATCTCAGAAATAATAGATTTGTAAGAGAGAAAAACCCAATGGTTACCTGATACTTTCAAAAGACAGAATGTCTGAAAGAACTGCTCCTGCGGTTTCAACAGGGCCATCATAATCTTCAGAGACCATAAGAGTACTTCGATTATAAAATCCTGCAAGGTATCCCATAGCCATTGGCCCCATTTTCAAAAATGGATGATCTTTCTCCAGTGTCACAATATCTGACTGAACATAAAATTCTTCATTCTGTCTGATGGTTACCAGAAGCATCTGATTTTCCTTCGAATTCCTGATCATGCCTCCAAATTTCATATCTGATAGAGAAAGTGATTGCCCAAAAACAGCATTGCTCAATATGACTGCTTTTCTTGCTGAATCTATTCCAAGCAGATCATCAGACATATCTGTCTCACCTATGCCTTCCTTGATAGCTAATGAACATGCATCCTCATAAGTATGGCCCTCCCGCATCATTCTCATTACGAAATTTGCAGTAAGATTGACTATACCCTGAAAATATGAACATTGAAAGCCATTCATGGAATTCCTCAGTACACTGAAAAGAGGAAGCCCGCCAGCCACTGTGGCCTCAAAAAGGATCTTCCTGTTATTCTCGATCATTGATGAATTTATCTCTTTCCAGTAATTGGCAAGCCCCGACTTATTTGCTGTAATAAGGTTTTTTCCAGATTCAAACATTTTCAGGTATGTGTCTTTTTCCAATGCTCCTGTTTTGGAAGCAGTTCTCATATCCACAAAAATATCGAATTTCAAATCCTCAGGATTTTCTTTTTTTGGAAAAACATGGGGATTCGACATGAATGCATTGTACTGGCTTAATGATATGGAATCCCCAATAATCTGTCCTTTTCTATTTTCAATACCTGCAATCCTAACAGGCAGATTTTTATTGAATATCAATTTAATAAGGTTTCTTCCCACATTACCGGTTCCTGAAAGATAAACGGAAACGGTCAAGATAGTTCAACCTTCCCAACCGATATTACTGAATCCGTATCTGAAAGATTGATCAACGAAACACCCTGTGAGTTCCTTCCAATAATTCTAATGGATGTGACAGGCGTCCTCAAAGTCTGCTCCTCCTTGGTGATAACAATGATCTCATCATCCTCGTTAACAGGCATGGCAGAAACCAGCTTTCCAGTTCTTTCGGTGACTTTCATTATTTTAACTCCTGCAGTGCCCCTGTGGTGAGGAGTGAATTCGGATTCCCGTGTTCTCTTACCCAGACCCCGTTTGGACACTGTAAGAATTGTTTCACCCTTGGATATTGGGAATGCTGAAAGAATGGTTTCATCGCGGTCTATTCTCATGGCCCTGACGCCTCTGGAAGTCCTCCCAGTGGCCCTTAATTCAGAAATCCTGAATCTCGATGCCCTTCCAGTATCGCTTACAATCACTGCATCCATTTCATTCGTTGCATAGAAAACAGAAGAAAGAATATCTTTTTCCTCAAGAGTTATGGCTTTTATTCCATTGGATCTGATATTGGCATATTCTGAGACTGGCGTCTTCTTGATATACCCTCCAGCTGTGGTGATAAGTATATACCCTCCTTCCGGGAGTAATCCCCTCATCATTCGAGTTACGTTCTCACCCGGCATCAGGTTCAGGAAAGTTGAGGCAATGACACTTGCGCCTTTCCTGCTCTTGCTTCCAATGCTGTACGCCTTCATGTTATATACTCTGCCCGATGATGTGAAGAACAATACAGGATCATGAGAACTGCAGTTAACAATGTCTCTTACCTGATCCTCGCTTCTTACCTTGGTCTGAACTCCTCTTCCACCTCTTCTTTGGGACCTGTACTCATCAAGCGTAACTCTTTTTATAAAACCCTTCTCTGTGAGGATAAGCACAGATTCTTCCACAGGAATGGCATCTTCCATGTTTATGATTTCAATATCTCCAGCCATGACCTCAGTTCTTCTCTTATCCCCAAATTCTGAAATTACACTATTCATCTCTTCGATCAGAATGTTTCTTCTTACATTTTCATCAGATATAATTTTCTCAACCCTTGAGATATTTTCCTTTACATCCTTCAATTCCTTCTCTATTTTCTCCCTTTCCATTGAAGTCAGTCTCTGAAGGCGAATATCCAGTATAGAATCAACCTGTTTGTCTGAAAAGTCGAACCGTTCCTTCAGCCTGATTTTTGCTTCAGGTCCATCCTTACTTTTCCTGATTATTTCAATAACATCATCAATGCTGCCAAGAGCGATATGCAATCCTTCAAGAATGTGGGCCCTATCCTTGAATTTTTCAAGATCAAATTTATTTCTTTTAAGTATTACATTGAGCCTGTGCCTGATGAAACTCCCAATAATTTCTTTGAGGTTCATCTGTTTTGGCTGATTATCCTCCAGTACAAGGTTGATGATTCCGAGGCTCTGCTCAAGTTCAGTATGCATGTAAAGCTGGTTAAGCACCAGATCTTTCAATTCGTCATCACTTACCTTGATAACTATCCTCATTCCTTCCCTGTCACTCTCATCCCTGATATCAGTTATCCCGGTGATAATCCCATCATTCAGCTTTTTGGCAAGCTTTTCAAGAAAGAGAGCCTTGTTCACATTGTAAGGCAGGCTGTGTATTATGATGTGCTTCTTCAGATCTGTGTTTACCTCTCCTCTGCATCGTACTTTTCCCCTTCCGATGGTGTACGCATCTTTAAGATCTTTGTTGAACCATAGTATTCCGCCACCTGGAAAATCAGGCCCCCTGATTATGCCAAGCATGTCTTCAACTGTTGCTTCGGGGTTTTTGACTGTCATTATAATTGCATTGCAAACTTCCACCAGGTTGTGCGGAAGCATGTTGGTAGCCATTCCAACGGCAATTCCTGATCCTCCATTAATGAGAAGGTTCGGTATCTTTGAAGGCAGATATTCAGGTTGCTCAAGAGAACCATCAAAATTGAGGTAAAAGGGCACTGTATTCCTGTCAATGTCCTCAATCATGGCCTCTGACAGAGGCATCAACCTTGCTTCGGTATATCTCATTGCTGCAGGCTCATCCCCGTCGATTGAGCCAAAATTACCCTGGCCATCAATCAACATGTATCTTAATGAGAAATTCTGTGCCATTCTTGCCATGGCATCATAAATTGCACTATCTCCATGTGGATGGTATTTACCCATAGTTTCCCCGACAATTCTTGCAGATTTCTTATAGGGTTTATCCGAAGAAAATCCGTTTTCATACATAGAAAACAGAATTCTCCTCTGTACAGGTTTCAATCCATCCCTCACATCTGGAATGGCCCTGCTGACTATAACGCTCATTGCGTATTCTAAATATGATTTTCTCATTTCATCTTCTATCGGCTTTGATTCCATAATTTCACCTAAATATCAATATCCTTTACAAATTTAGCATTCTCTTCTATGAATCTCCTTCTGGGTTCTACCTTTTCTCCCATCAGGACAGAAAACGTTTTGTCTGCTTCAACTGCACTTTCGATTTCAACCTTCACGAGTTTTCTTGAATCAGGATTCATTGCGGTCTCCCAAAGCTGTTCCGGGTTCATCTCTCCAAGACCCTTGAATCTCTGCGTTACAACATTTTTTCCAAGACTTTCAGTGATCTCTGTTCTTTCTTCCTCTGAATATACATAAAACACCTTCTCACCTTTCTGGATTCTGTAAAGAGGTGGTTCTGCAAAGAAAATATTACCATTTGTAATGAGTGTTCTTGAATGCCTGTAGAAAAATGTCAAAAGCAACGTTCTAATATGCGCACCATCAACATCGGCATCAGTCATGATGATTACTTTTCCATATCTTAATTTAGTAATATCAATTCCATCCCCAATACCTGCACCAAGTACAGCGATCAGGTCTTTTATGATCTGATTTCCGAAAGCCTTGTCATCACTTACCTTTTCAACATTAAGAATTTTTCCCCTGAGTGGAAGAACAGCCTGAAATTCTCTGTTTCTTGCCTGTTTTGTGGAACCACCTGCAGAATTACCCTCCACAATATACAACTCAGATTTCTCCCTGTCTGAAGTTGAGCAGTCTGAGAGTTTTCCCGGTAGTGTACCGCTTTCAAGAGTAGTTTTCCTTTTAACAAGTTCTCTTGCTTTTCTTGATGCTTCCCTAGCCTCCGCAGCAAGTATTGCTCTTTTTAGAATCAGATCAGCGATATTTGGATAACTTTCAAGAAATAGTTTCATTGTGGATTCAACCATTGATTGAACTATTCCCTTAACCTCACTGTTGCCCAGTTTGGCTTTAGTCTGTCCTTCAAACTGTGGATTCATCATTTTTACATGTATGATGGCCACTATTCCTTCCCTTATGTCTTCCCCTATGATGGTGTCAGTTCCTTTCAGGTTCTCCTTTTTTCTTGCATAGTCCAGCACTGCTTTAGAGAGACCAGCTTTGAACCCGATAATATGTGTGCCACCTTCTGGCGTTCCTATGTTATTGACGAATCCTTCAATAGTTTCTGTGCTTGATGTAGTATACTGGATTGCATATTCCAGAAGAATGCCATCTTTTTCCGAATTCTCATGTATTGTTCCCTTAAGTACAGGAGTATCGCCTTCTGAAATATAGGATACGAATTCTGATATTCCTCCGGAGAAGTGGAATGTGTTGACATATGAACTTATCTCGTCAATTATGATGAATGTCAGGTTCGAATTCAGATATGCCAGTTCCCTCAGGCGCTTCTCAACGATCTCTCTTGAGAATTTTGTTGTCTGGAATATTTCGGGATCAGGCCAGAATTTTGTGATTGTTCCGGTCTGATCTGGCATATTAATGCTCACGCCAAGGCTTCCTATTTCATCGGGAGAGTATTCTTTGAGATTTTCCTGTGTTATTCCTTTACTGAAAATCATGGAATACATTTTATCATTCTTCTTGACTATGGCAATGAGCTTGGAGGACAGTGCATTTACGACATGTACACCCACTCCATGAAGTCCACCTGTAACCTTGTATACCTTTTTATCAAATTTAGCTCCACTGTGTAGTTCTGTCAGGACTATTTCCAGTCCAGGTTTTCCGTATTTTGGATGAATATCAACAGGAATGCCTCTTCCATTATCTTCTACAGTAACACTTCCATCTGACCCTATTGTGACATATATTTTGTTTCCATATCCTGCACCAGATTCATCTACACTGTTATCCACAACTTCAGATACCATATGATGTAGCCCTTCAGTGCTAGTATTTCCTATATACATCCCTGGAACTTTTCTAACTGCCTTGAGTCCTTCCAGCACCTCAATTTTTGATGCATCGTACTGATCCACTTTTACCAAGAACTGTATGCACCTACGGATATTAAATTATTTGAAATTGTAAGCAGAAACCGAATATTATTGTATTTTCTGTCTATTTGCATCACACATAATTTTTATATAATTAATAATGCATTAGCCTCTGTGAGAGAATGCAGGAACTAATTTGCAACATTGAATTTTCTGTAGAAGAAGAGGGCCAGAATGGGGAGTCAACTTACACTGCAAGACTGAGAACTGACATGGGAGGACTCAGAGAATATGTGGGTGTTACCTTTGAAGATGCGTTGAATCAGGTAATAATTGAACTTGAACAGGAATTTTCCTAAAATTTATTAATTTTTATCCTGCGGATTGGAATATTTTTCAATATATGTTCGAGTATGTACCATAAATAATTTATATAATCTTCAGATTCAATTTTGTTGAAATACTTAGCAATTGCTCTGGCATTATTGATAGTCTTGGAAATTCCAGCTAGCAGCCAGAATAATGATTTCGGCAACCATATATCTTTTCTTTCCTCGCCAGGCATTAATTTCAGCATAGGAGGGGTAAATACAACTCTTAAGTTTTTCACTGGCGGTCGAGTTATAATCGAAGATAGCGAGGTTAACTATACCTCAATTTGGAACATTACAAAAAATGGATTCATGAACTATACTTATACCTCTAATGCATTGGAATCTACTACTGTTAATTTTCCTGTTAAGGGATTTTCTTATAGTACAGTCAGCATCAATATGTTATTTTATATCAATACCACTACTTACATTCATCCAGTGTCCATAAATAGAACATTTAATTCCAGCAATGGCAGCCCAATAATGTCTGGGAACAACAACACCCTTTCAATTTCCTATAACATTACCTCACATAGAATTATTACAGGGGATACATCTCTTATGAATCTGACCCAACAGGATCAGCAATCCATTGTGGTACCCGAAATATTTTACTTTGGAAATTCCCCTATTCCAGCCAATATGACATTCAGGTCTGACAATTCCAACTTCAATTCATTCAAGTTTCAATTTGGCAATACACTCAAAAGCCTGTATTATACATTCAACAGAACTTATTCAGAAAATGGTGTTATAAAACAGGCTGAAGTTGAATTTGAGCCATTGTTCCAATCTCACAGTTTAAGGATGGGGTTTGTTTTTGCCATGAATGGTTCCTACACAAACATAACATACGACCCTTATGTCATAACTCCAGATGTCTCACTTTCCGGCTTCAATGTCACGGGCCCGTTGAAAGTGGCAATCAACTATTTAGTAGATAATTCTGAAATCCTGATTGGTGGATTCACTGCAGGCATCATGATAATAGGGGCAGGATATATTTCTTACAGAAAGAAATCATCCCTATAATTTTTCGTCAAGAATATCTATAAGGCTTTCTGCCAGTTCCTCAAGGAATGATTTCTTTGATTTTTTGATAACTTCACGAAGCGATTCTGGATTTCTCAAGGTACAAATTCCTTTCGAAATAATCACTATATTGTCGTTTTGCAACTCATTAAGAGAATCCTTTGATTTATTGCCGCATTTATCAATAATTTCTTCAATTGTTGACTCTCTCTTCCTGAAAAGATAGAAAATTATTTCCCTATTATTCCTGGAGCGCAGATGAAAACCAAGATTATTTCTAACAGGATCGCTGGTAGCATACGGGAAATACCTTTTGAACCTTCCATCTTTCCTCACTGTTATCTGTCCATCCTTCTCCAGCTGGTACAAATGATATTCAACATGTCCAGTAGCAAGGCCCGTTACCCTTTGAATTGCCCTGAAGTGTATACCGGGATTCTCCCTGATAACGTTGAGTATACTTTCCCTTGTACTGGAACCAGAGGTCAATGGACACTTCCTCTCAATATTCCTGCATATAGAATGATGAGCATAATAAAATCAGAAAATGAAACAATAAAGACAGTATATCCTGAAAATATAGTGACACCAAAATATTGAAGAGAAAGCATTATCATCGAGGCCAGAATTACAATGAAAAACATCAGTGTATAACTCAATATCCTCAATCCTTTTTTAATCGCCCTGGCAGAGACGATTGAGAGAAATATGGACAATATGATATTGATTCCAATAACTAGCAATTCATATCCTATCATTACCCTAAGTATTATGAAGTTGTTAAAAATATTATGGTGATCTATCCCGTATAGATAATCCGGAAGCAGCCATGATTTTCTTGACGTCATGCAGATATTCCATATCTCCTTCTATTGAATCTGCATGCAAATCATTCTTGTTTCTTTTAACTGTAAGCTCCAATTTTACTTTTCCATTTATAGCATATATGAACTTGCGTGTGCCCCCAAAATTCTTCTTGATCAGCTGCTTGATTATTGAATAAAGTAGATCCCTCGGGCTCAGAAGGACTTCCCTCCTGGCTGTTTTCCAGTTTCCGATAAATTCTGGTTTAACCATAAAAAATTTCTTTGTATCCGGTAAAAACACTTCTTTCAGTTCATTTTTCTTAACATACTCAGCCATCAACCTTTTGTAAATGCTCTCATTGCTCATACCGGTTATCTGCTGATACATTTCATAATTAATGAAACCATAAGTGGAAATTACTTTTGCAATAATCCACTCTGCTGATTCATCCCTGGAAAATTTTTCAATTACAAATCTGTATTTTGATTCTGCATCCTTGCAGATAACTGCAGAATTCCACAACCTTGAGATGGAATCTTCAATCTGTAAATGTGAACCATGTACATTTTCAATAATTTCATTTTCAGATGCCGGGAACTGCAATATGAACCTTAAGACATCCTGATCAAGGGGTGTCATTACAATTGGGCGTAGGGACCTATAAATGGCAATTGTTTCCATGGTTCCCTTTGACTGTATCGACAGGGGGCCGTTAAAAGTAAAGATAAGGTCAGATGTAAAATAGCTTTCAAGATCAGATGTTCTTATAGACCACATTCTTGCTTCTGTTCCTTCCCTTATACCAAGTGTGGCATCCATTATGTTATCCCTGGCGGTTCCTGCTTTGCCGGAAGTTGCTCCATAATATTCCAGAGAATTCTCAATAAACTTATCCGAATACATAACTTCGAACTTATCCCTCCCCTTGACCCAGAACTCATTTCCATGTGAATATCCAAGAATTTCAAGGGTATTTACAATTTTTCCTGCATTATTGTTGAATACAACTGCCTTGCCTTTTTTCACAAAGTTTGTATCTATATATTTGAGCAGTTTTTCTCTGTCTTCTTCCTTTTCAAGTTCGACCTGTGATATCCACACCATTTCTGGATAAATATCCGCAGAAAGAAATGCAGATAATCTCCCTCCAGAATAAAATATCATATTATATCCACTGTCATATGACAGAATCTGTCTCTCATATATGCTGGAAGGATCTCTTACTGGAACCAGAATGTCTTCAGGGTAATTTTCAGGGAGTTCCCCAAAATATATTCCATTTTTCCCCATCGAAGAAGGAATATTATCCAGATCACCTTTTTTGATATAAAACCAGAAATTTCTCATCAGCTCATTCTGTGTAACAGGACCTGTGAACGTGAGGAGTGTTTCCATAGCCTCATTACGGGACATTGATGTTTGTGCTATTTTACCAAACCGGCCATTTTCTTCATATACTAGCACACTGTACTGTAGCTCCTTCAGAATTAGCTTTATTTCTCTTATATCGATTGATAACGCTGATGAAATAGCTTCAGGTGTTGCAGCTCCATATTCTAGATATGAATACACTCTTATATCATTTTCTTTCATCTCATTTTCACGGAGTTTCTGCAGTGCCAAAGCCATGTCCCTGTGCATCACAGTATACCTGTGCCTGAAAAAACGTCCAACAATTACAGGTGAATTTTTTATGTTATCTTCTCCGGATGGGACTCTCATTTCAAGTGATGCTGCATCAGTAAAATAGCCTACATTTGAAAGATACTGATCAGCATTATCAAAATGCCTCATTATTTTCCCCTTTCTCTTTATCTCAGGATCATTTCCACTGTAACTGAGTATCTGTTCAATGTGCCCATGTTCTATGTACTGCTTCGCAAATACTGGTGTCACATAATCCTCATCCAGCCTTCCCATTGAAACATTGCTCAAAATCTCCCTGTCAAGGATTTCCCTTTCCATAGGCAATTTTATTGATAATTCGTCCGCGGTCATGGGGCCCATGGAACTTATGGTCCTGTATACCAGATCGGTCTCATTCATTTGACCCTTTTCCGGTTCTTCTCTAATCATATAAATTGTGCTTTCACCTGAAAAATTTCTTTTGATAAGGTACATTGATTCTAGTGCATTGAGGGAGTTCTTCACAGCATCCTCAGGATATGAAAGCCCATGAGCAATTTCTTTCATGGATTTTCCGTTGCATTGAGCAAGGATAATCTTATCCTCCTCTGTCAATTCCTTGTGTCTTGAAAAAAGCTTTCTGAACAGTTCAACCCTTTCCGGAAGTGTCCAGTATATACCCCTGACATAAACACTCTCAATCTTATTTTCGACAGCAAGACGCCTGCAGATTTTTTCTGAATCCTCGGTGCCATATGGGAATGGAGAATTGAATCTTGATCTGGAAATATCCACATAGGGAAAGAATTCGAACAATTCCTTCATGGATTCTTCATCAGAGACCCTGGGAACCTTCGAAGAATAGAAAAGGTCGACAATCCTGTGATCCTTTATCTTAAAATCCATATATTCCGTTCCATAGACTCTGTCCACGATCCTGCTTTGAAGCTCCCGCAATAGTTTTGCACGGTCTTCCATAAGCACAATATCAGAAACACTGGCAAGAATCAGTGAGAGGGAAAAGGGGCTTGATTTTGTTGAATAGTCTGCAATGGAATAATTGCCTCTTTCAATAATTTCTGAAACATACTTTAATGCTGCAGGAACATCCATCATGTCATTCATGATTTCCCTGTATGTTTCCATTATAACAGGAAAATTGTGTATATTTTCAAGCGCTTTGAGCACCCTGTCGCTCCTGAGTTGCTGTATCACAATAGAAACCTCATGCCCCTTGTATTTCCTGAGTACCATCAATGCTCTTGTGGCACACTGCCTGAATCTTTCCTTGAATATGGTGGTATTGCTGATTGAATTTTTTACATATGTGGTAAAATTGTTTGTGTTTATCAGTTCGATGATATTCTTAATGTCGAGCTTTTTTTCAAATGTTAACATGAATCCATCATCTGTTACTGTTATTCTTGTGTTCAACAGATAAGTGTTTGCAATTGCCTGGGCATATGCCCTTGAAAGAGCATCATTCAATCTACGGCCCAATGGAATAAGAAATACAGCGCTGTATAAGCCTTCCTCCTCATATCCTTCCACATAAAGATGCCTGTCAGTCGGTATGTTGAATTTTGATTGGGCTTTAATATAAGATATTATGCTTCTGGCCCCATTTTCATCAATTCTGTAATTTTCCATGAGCCAATCCTTCAACCGGGTTTCCTCATTTAGCATACCAGCAACAGTTTCTCTGAATTTTCCTATGAGAGTTCCAAGATCATAACTTCTTGGAAGAAGTTCTCCAGACCATGAAGGTATTGTGGGTTTCATTCCAGTGGCATCTCTCACCATAACCCTGTTTCCTCTCGTTTTTATGAATGCATAAGTTCTGGCTCCAAGAACAAAAATGTCTCCAGCAACCATTCTTTCCACGAATTTATCACTTAACTGGCCAAGGTGTCTTCCATTGGTATCGACGACCTTATAATCTGAATCATCAGGAATTGTCCCGACATTCATGAAATAGATCATCCTGGTGCTTTTCTTTTTTCCCATGGTCTTAGCTTCCTCATCGTACCATATCTTCGAATAAATTGTGTTATTTTCAACCCTTCCGGCAAGATATTCGACCACTGCAAGATAATCTTCCCATTTCAGGTTGCGGTATGGATAACTTCTTCTTATGAGATTGAAGGCATCCTCAACATTCCATACTCTTTCCAGTGTCATTCCAACAACAGCCTGAGACAGGACATCAAGGGCCCCTTCCGGAATATTGACTCGATCAATATCCCTTTCATATGATGCTCTTGTGAGTACAGCACATTCCACCAGATCATCCAGAGTAAAGACTACAAATCTGCCAAGCGTGAGTTCCGAAATAGAATGCCCGGCTCTTCCAATTCTCTGCAGCCCTTTGGAGACAGATTTGGGGCTTCCAATCTGTATCACAAGATCAATGCTTCCAATATCAATTCCCAATTCGAGAGAAGTTGAAGATATGACACATCTTAATTCGCCTCTCTTGAGTTTTTCCTCGACATTTATTCTTGTTTCTTTGCCTAAAGATGAATGATGGGCCTCAAGACTGTCGATTCCTCTCGCCTTCAGCCTTATGGCTACATGCTCAGTGGAACTTCGAGTATTTGTAAAAATAAGTGTTGTTTTATGATCCTCTATAAGTTTTGCCAGTATATCATACATTCTTTCATTTGCCACCTCGAAACCAGCACTTGTCAGATCCCTTACAGGAGTCAGGGTCATTAAATCAAGGCTCCTCTTGATGTCTACATCAATTATTTCACATTTCCTCTGAATGCCTTTTTCATAACCACATAGAAATGCTGCTATGGTTGGCAAAGGTGCCTGAGTTGCAGAGAGACCAATTCTTGTGTAGCCATGGGCTATTTCCTCGAGCCTTTCCATGTTGAGAGAAAGAAGTGTACCCCTCTTGGATGAGGAGATTTCATGTATCTCGTCAATAATTACATATCTGACAGTTGTGAATTTTTCCTTGAATTTTGGAGCAGTAAGGGCAAGAGAAAGTGATTCTGGTGTTGTTATAAGAATGTGAGGAGGTTTCTTAAGCATTTTCTGTCTGTCTTTCTGTTCTGTATCTCCAGTTCTGACACCTACTCTTATTTTTGGAATGTTCAGGTTCATTTTTTCTGCCAGTTCATAAATTTCTTCCAGAGGTGTATTAAGGTTTTTGTTGATATCATTTGCCAGAGCTTTCAGTGGACTTATGTATACACAAATTATTTCATCATTCAACTTATTGTTTCTGGCTCTTAAAAATAATTCATTCAATATTGCAAGGAAGCCAGTAAGAGTCTTGCCTGTTCCTGTGGGACTTGAAACCAAAACGTTTATTGACTGGTGAATTAAAGGAATGACCTTCTTCTGAGGTTCAGTCATTTTTGAATATTTACCCATAAACCATGTACTGATAATTGGATCAATAAATGGCATGATATTTTCTATTCTTTCTCTATCCATATAATTGTCTTCAATCGTGTTGATCCTTAAGTCAGTATTAGATTGTATAAAAGAGTTTGTTGTAAAAATATATACAAAATTATGGAAAACTCCCAACTATTCAATTTATCATGAAATACCAAAAACTACTGAATTATTTTGATATTATGGTGTAACCTGTTTTTTCCAGAGATGAATTTGAAAGCCGTGAGATAAGTTTTATCCTTTTTTCCCGTTCAATGCCTGAAGAACGCAAACCCTCAGAAAAAAATTCCAGAGCAATATCATAGTCATCATGATTAACCGGTTTTGGTATTCCATCCTTTCCGCCAACGGCGAATGAATATCTTACCGGATCTTCCATGCTTGGTCTTGCACCCATGATTACCTCTGAAATGTAACTCAGTGCTCTAATGGCACTCTTCCCTATGCCATTCATCATAAGCAGTTCTTTCATATCCGAAGGTTCGTATTCATAAATCTGCCTGAGTTTCTCCCATGGCATCCTCACTGCCATATTCAGTACTTTCTCCCCTGAATAGGAATCCAGTGTTGATTGAGCTCCTGTGGAAAAATAAGGTTTTTCCTGGATTACCTTCAGCATTGATTTACGGGTGTCCCTGCTCAAAGGCGATGAAAGATCAAGAGCTTCATTTTCCATTTTTGAAGCGTTGATTCCATTCCTCTCCTCTACATCGTAAGTGTTGTCCGGAAGTGTACCCCAGTGATATCTTCTTGCCATGCCATGCACAGTATTCAACCCCTGTTGTACGACAGAATAATTTCCAGAATAATCACTGATTACTGAATGAATGTAAAGATCATAACCATCCTGAAGAAGATTGCTGTCTATCCTGGCCACAAGATCTGTATCCCGGATCAATGTGCCTGGAATAGAAGAGGTACTGAAAAAATCAGATTCTTTCAGTATATCTGATCTTTTATTCCTCATGTGCTTCCCTTTTCCGCCTGCAACAAAAAATGAAAGATCCTTTTTTTCACTATATTCCTTAAGAGCATGAAGAGTTGTAGTGGTAGTTCCGCTAGAATTCCAGTCAAAACCCGTAACGAGGCTGAGAGAATGAAACCAAACAGGATCAGACAGAAGTTTAATGAATTTAATGGTTCCATGGTCTGGCATATGATTTCTGAGATATACCCTGTCATCTCTACAATTTTTTTGTATACTAATTCCGGAGGCCTTCCATAATGCAGAGCTGACATACTCCCACAGCTAAAGCATGTGGGGTTCTCACTTTTGCTCCGTTTTCGCCTTCATTCCTCACGGTCGGGGCGGTTTTGCATGAACCTATTACAGAGTTTTGGCGTCTTCCCAGTCCTGAA
>JAKAYK010000073.1 GCA_021826765.1 Thermoplasmata archaeon
GTGGTCTCGTTGTATTTGAGCACTACTGTTCTCTTCAGTTCTTCCCTAATGTGCTTTGAATCGTATGGGGATTTATGTCCCTCCGCATGGGCCACCTTTATGAAATCATTCTGGAGCATTACGGATAGATCCCTGGTTGGCTGTGTCATATAAATGGGCCCCTCATATCCGTACTTGTAAAGCAACGGGGCCATGCCTGAATGATCAAGATGTGCATGTGTCAGGACTATGGCATCCAGTGAAGAGAATGGCTGAATCTCCGGGAGATACAGATACGGTGAACCTTCCCATGGCTTATCGCCTGCAGTGTTGGTGTTCATCATTCCGCAGTCGATCAGTATCCTGGAATTATTTGTGGAAACAAGAGTGGCGCTTCTACCGACTTCGCGATGACCTCCAAGGGCAGTCAACCTTACCCATGGATCTCCAGGCATGGTGGGTGTATTCAGCTTGATTCCGAGACTGTTCAGAAATTTCTTCCTGTCCTCCTTCTCATCCCTGAGGAATTCCCTCACCTCCTTCACTGTCCTTGAATGCATGGGAGGGGCCCTGACTATTCTTGGAGACCATCCTGTCTCACTCTTCAGTGATTTGATATATCCTGAATCCTTGTGCGAAACCACTGATGGCTCTTCCAGTTCTATGACAACTTCCCCTGTGTCATGTTCAAAATAAACATCTTTCAACTGTGCATCTTCAGGAATGATATTTTCTATTTTCTTCCTTGCTGTCCCTTCATCCCCCATTATGGACTGATCGGGCCTTATGGCTATTCTTCTCCTGATCTCCTGTGCAACCTTTCTGGCAATATCATCCCGCTGGGAAAAGAGTTCCTCGTTCTTTGTGTATACGATGATATTTGGACCTTCGTATACAATGTCCGTTATCCCATTGTCAGAAAACAGCCTGTTAAATATAGTTCTAACTTCCTCCACATAATCCTTGTAAACCATGTAATTTACACCCAAAAAAATTATTTTTTATAATAGTGTAATTAAAGATTCAATTTTAATTTTTTTATTCTGTCAAGCACTTCAGACTCCTGAAGCATCTTGAAACCCTGATCCTTGGTTATCACCGCAACATCAATCATTCCGCCTGATGCAGAGTCTCTTGATTTTGCAGCAGTTATTCCCCTGATGACCAGATCAATTCCCTCCTCAATGGCCAGATCTTTCCTGTACATTGATTCAAGAACACCATAGACAAAGGGTGAACCAGAACCTGTGCTCACATATGTGTCTTCCACTGAACCACCGGCTGCATCAACTGAGAAGACATGAGGCTTTGAGTCCAGTCCTGCAACAAGTATCTGTACCATATACGGGTAGTATTTTGTCTGGTTCAGTATGTTTGAAAGAAGCGTTGCAGCTGCCGATATGGGCATGTTTATTTTTCTCTGAAGCCTGTAAAGCTCCAGTTCTGCCTTCATGTATCTTACCAGAACCTGTGCATCTCCAACGAGTCCTGCTATGGTCATCCCAGTATAGGTATCAATCTGGAAGAGCTTCTGCCCATCCTTATGGGCTATGAAATGATCCATGGTAACTCTTCTTTCCGTTGCCATTACCACGGCATCTTTCAGGGTTATTGCAACAGTGGTAGTTCCTGTCTTCTTTACAGTCTCCATTAATTTCACTCCAGTTGACACAATCAACATTCAATATTAAATACTTTTTAATTTTTGAGCCGTGTTCTATTGAATCCACACGAGCATTTTAGAAAATAAGGTGCAATTTTGTCACATTTCATGGTTTTCGTCCATTTCAGGAGACATTCCGCTGAAAAGTAAGTTCATGTGGAAATCCACAATCAGGGATGTTTCATGATGAAAATGTTTCAATTTTATCTGTGTAGCGTTGAATGATCTGGGTGTGTATTTAATATGATTTCATACTTGAATAGATTATTAATACAGTTTCAGCATATGGAATTATGGTCCTAACGGCAGAAGATATAATGAAGCCGCTTCCCGCTTTCATTTCGGAAGATACCACTGTGGAAAATGCAACAAAGATGATGGCAGAGGGAAAACGCGGGTACATCCTTGTCAGCGATAATGGGACTCTTAAGGGAATTGCCACAGAGTGGGATTTTATAGCGAAAGTTTTAGCTAAAAATGCAAATCCGAAGGAAATGAAGGTATCCGAAATAATGTCCACGGAGATAGTCAGTGTGACGCCTGAAACCCCAACAAGAAAGCTCACTTCCATAATGACCCAGAAAGGCGTCAGGAGAATGCTTGTAGGGACTGACAGGAAATTTGTAGGAATCATAACCTCAAGGGACATAATCAGCATATTCAACGACTATGCCGAGGTTGTGGAAAACATCGCTGCAAAATACGGAATAATCTGATTTTACTTTAGTGAAACGGAAAGGCCTCAATAATTTAAAGAACAGGAGAACTTGTAATTTGAATTTCCTGATCCTGTTCTGCCAACTGGTAGGTGTGAAATATGGTGGAATGAGTACTCTCCATTCGAAAGCTGATAGATAATGTCACTCGCCCAGCAGGAACTGGTTCATAAGGACGGATACATAATCTGGCTGCGATCTGAAAGGAACATGATCCCCTCCCTTTATCAGTTCAAACCTGCAGTCCTTTATTCTCTTTGAAAAATCTTTTCCGAATTCAGGGTCTAGAATGTAATCATCCTCCCCCCAAAATATGGATACTGGGAAATTTATCCCTTCTATTACATCCCGGCTAATCTGAAAATCCTCAGGTTTTGATGACTGTACCATTTCATAAAGAATCTTCGAGAAATTCTCATTTTCCCTGGAAAATTCCGTGAACAGGTTTCCCAAACTCTGAGCAAATCTCTCATCAGAAATAGGTACCACACCTGCCGGATCGATTAATATCACTTTTTCAGGTTTTCTATACACTGAGAGTTCCAGGCAAATCCATCCTCCCATCGAACTCCCTGCCAGAAAATATTCACTGATTCCTAAATGATCCATCAACTCCACAATGGCTTTACACTGAAACTTTATGACATTTCCTATGCTTCCCACGGATGAAAGCATATTCGGGATTGGGGTCTCTCCATGACCAAAGAGATCTATGCAGATTATCTCAAAGGATGGATCAAGATATTTCAAAACTCCTTCCCATATTTCTGATGAGGCGGTAAATCCATGAATCAAGATGAGTTTTTTTATTCCCGGCCTATGCAGATAAGAGATCTTTCCTGTAGAACTTTGGAAGAAGAGCCTGTTCATATTCGCCAATTTTAAACTTCATAATTAAGGATTTTGCTTTCGTTGTGCTTCATGTTGACACTAATATTCCTTTCCAGTCTACTCCCACACTTAGATCGCATTCAGAATTACAGTAATCCAGAGATTTTGGAATGCAAAATGCCTACCTTATCACATTGATAAAACATGGAGAAAAATGATAATAAAGAGATAAATTAAGAATCAACCACGCCTATTCAGAAGGATTTCTCTAAAGAAAAAATGCATTCGGCGTTTCGATCTGCCAGTAGAAATAATCTAAAGGGCATTGGAAAATGTCTATATTTTATATATTATATATACACAAATATTAAAAGAATTAGAAACATAAAGTTGCATGTTCAAAGAATTGGATGAAAGCAAAGTCAGGAGAATACATCTAAAAATAACTGCACTTTCTTCTGGTGGAAATTTTCTTGATGGATATGATCTTGCAATAATCTCTGTGGCTATTCTTCTGCTTACGCCTGAGTTTTCGCTGACTTCTGCTGAGCAAACACTTCTACTGGGCTCAACCCTCCTTGGAATGGTGTTCGGAGGAATCATGGGCGGTCACCTTGCCGATAGGGGAGGACGGAAGCTACTGTATTTATGGGACATGCTTTTCTTTATTGTCTTTACAGTGCTCACAGCCATATCAACATCTTTCATGGAGATTCTTGTTTTCAGGCTACTTCTCGGTGTCGCCATAGGTGCTGATTATGCCATTAGCCCTACAATTATTGCAGAGTATTCTCCCACAAAACAGAGGGGGAAACTTCTCACTATAAATGGTGTTTCATGGTTTGTTGGCGCAGCCTTTTCATATCTTGCAGGTTTCTTCCTGTCCTCCTTGGGAGATATAGGATGGAGACTGATGTTTCTAGCAGGGATCATACCGGCAATTATCGTTCTTGTGCTGCGTACATCCATACCAGAGTCCCCACGCTGGCTCATGAAACAGGGAAAAACGGAAGAGGCAATGAAGTCGCTGGAGACAGTTATTGGCTCATCGGTAACTGCTGAAAATATATCCAAAGAAAACTCACACATACGAGAACTCTTCAGGGGCAGATACCTGAGAGCCACGGTTTTTGTATTCACATTCTGGTTCATTCTTGATGCGGTAACTTATGCAGTGGCACTTGAGGGCCCCTCAATCCTTCAGACACGGTTTAACCTGAGTCCGGGACAGGCATCCGGAACTGCTTCATTGATTGCCATGCTTGCCATAATTGGTGCAGTTTTGACTTTCTTTGCTATAGATGTTGCGGGCAGACGTGCAGTCACATTGGTTGGCTTTCTGGGAATGGTAGTAACACTTTTAGTGGGGGGCATTGCCTTGATCTATTCCCAGAATATCATCACGATCATTCTCATCTTTGTGCTTTTCGAGATAAGCGAGGAATTTGGCCCTGGAATTACAAGCACCATCTATCCACAGGAACTCTTTCCCACAAGCATAAGGGCCACCGCACAAGGGTTAGGAACAACCATCAGCAGGATTGGTGCACTGGTGGGAATATTCTCGTTCTCTTTAATAGCAGAAATTTATGGAAGTGGAGTGGGATTACTCTACCTTGCGATTCTCTCTCTGGTTGGAATATTCGCTACAATTGTGTACAGAGTTGAACCAATGGGTAAATCTCTGGAAGAAGTCTCGAATGACACTTTTTGATTTTACCTGCCCAGAAGTTTAAGAACAGTGTCAGGCCTGTCCGATGCAATTGCATCCACGCCAAGATCAATCATCTTTTTTATTTCATCACTGTTGTTTGGGGTCCATACGCTGACCTTAATACCTCCCGAGTGGCACAGATCAATATAATTTCTGTCCAGTCCATCATAGTACATTGACAGAGTATCGGACATGCAGGCTTTAGCAACCGATACTGGATCCACGGGTAAACCTGCAAGAAGGGCCCCTGTTTCAAGATTCGGAAAAAATTTATTCAGGTTGAGGATTGCCCTGTGATCAAAACAGATAACTATTATTCTCTTCTGCAGTTCGGGATTTGCATTTAAAAGTTTTACAATTTCAACAAATGAATCATAGGACTTGATCTCCACTACCAGAGTTATTTT
>JAKAYK010000006.1 GCA_021826765.1 Thermoplasmata archaeon
TATCCGTCAACCACATACCTGTAGAAAGTGCTGACATTCTTAGCAAAGATAAACACTGGTGTGTCGTATGTCACCCAACCAAAACCGTCTTTGTATTGGAATACGACCTGTGGCATGCCTGAATTCATCCTTGACAGAACTCTGAAATCAATGCTGGAAGGATAAT
Organism: Thermoplasmata archaeon; assembly: GCA_021826765.1. GTDB lineage: Archaea > Thermoplasmatota > Thermoplasmata > Thermoplasmatales > Thermoplasmataceae > Cuniculiplasma. The sequence continues at coordinate 167 of JAKAYK010000006.1, forward strand.
TCATGGAGATGTCATTTCCCTTTGTTGTTTTGCTCGGAGCATATGCATAATACCCTGTTCCAAGGAATGTACTGACTGATCCATTTCCCTGCAGGGTGTTTGATTGCATTCCTGCATTGGGTGAACTGAAATTCCAGATATTATTCTCGAAACATACACAGGCAGCAGAGGTTGCATTGTTGGGTGTCACAGAAACAACATTCTGTATCCAGTAGTCGTAAAGATGTCCTGAATTGACGAAAGAGAATTGAACATTCAACTGCATTGTCATTCCGAGTTGGTTCCCGAGTTCCTCACCTATTGGCACGACCACGTTTCCTGAACCGTTGACCACTGCATTGGGAAGCGTTCCACCCGCAGTTCCGTTAAGTTCCAGTCTTATGATGTTAACTTTGCCTTCAAATGCACTTGTATTGTAAAAATATGGTGACCCATTCCTGCCTATTCCAAAATCCGAAATACCTACAGGTGCAGGTTCATTCTGATAATACTGATACGGGTTTACTCCTGCCTGATTTCCCGTGGGACTCATCTGGTAACCTGATAGGGATCCTGGGCCAGAATTAACGGAATTCGTTTTTTCGTTATGAACTATCGGTGAAACCCCCGAATATATACCTAAAGATGGAAGAAACACCATGGATGTAAGTATCATGATACTTGCGACAAATACCACAACCCCGGCACCTCTTGACTTTCCGAGCTTATTCCCGTTTTTCCTGTTTTTCATTTCTCCTATTGTTTCCCTCTTTTTGGTATTTTCCATATAAATAGCCATGTTTAAATGAATATATGCGGAAATAAATAAAAGTGTATGTTCAAGATAAACACACAACAATGCAAAGGTAGTTCCTAAATACCAAACTAATTCCATTCGTATCTTTTTATTGGAGATCACAGTATTCGTTTCCTTCCGTTCGTAAAAATAATAAAAAAGGTAATACGCAGTTATGATATAGATATCCGTTGTCCGATAACTTTTCAGAGGAATTGACAGAATATCTTAAAAAGCTGGGTATAGACCGGGAAGTTGCCCTGATATACCTTATGCTTCTGAGAAAAGGAGCAAGCACTGCAGGGAATCTCTCAAAAGCATTTCCTCTGGACAGAACAAAAATTTACAGGTACCTGAAAACGCTTCAATCACTCAATCTTGTTGAGGTGGTTGGTGGGACGCCATTGAGATTCCAGGCTGTGGATTTTGAATTAGCCGTCGAAACCATAATCAGGAGCAGGGAGGAGCATATAACTCAGATCAAGAACCAGAAAGAGGGCATCATGGCAAAATATTCTGAGCAATTGAGGCCAGGAGAGGAAAACAGCGATGTTTCCCTGCATATGAGATTTCTGGAAGGGATCGACTCAGTTATTACTGGAATAAATTCGATGATTGAAAAAGCGGACATCAGTATAAACCTGTTTCTTGACAGAAGAAACCTGATGAGAATCTATTCGCATCACTCCATAATTTATCTTTCACGTAAATTGAATGAAGGGGTGAATGTGAAGGTATTGATTCCGGAGAGTGAGAGCATAAGCGAACTTGTGGCGGATTTCATGAGAAATTTTGATGTCAGGGTAAGCAATATGAATGAAACTTTCAGTTATATAACCACAGATTCTAAAGCCATATTTCTCATACTTGATTCTGAAAGTTATGTAAGCGGAAAAGCCATGAACAGAAGTGTAAATGGTATTCTTATTGACAGTTCAGAATCAACAAAACGATTCAATTCAATGTTTGAATTTTTCTGGAATATTTCAGAAAAGGTGGAATCTAAATTTTCAGTATGAAAAAAATTTAATAAAAAATTTTGGAATTCAGAGCTTGAACAGATGTTTCAGCCCATGAATTATCCTTTTTCCAAGCTTTCTTGCAACCACATAGGTAGAACTTGCGGTTCCTGCTGTCCCGCCAGTGGCAAATATGGCAGTGGTTACCGGCGATGAATGTGTTTGTGTTCCACCTGTAGAGATAAATGTCACAGAAGACTGTGCATCTGTCCCATGAACTGAAACGGTCATGACTTTCACTGTTCTGCTGTATCCGCTTTCAGCAACTACCTTAACGCTGTATGTTCCATTCATGAGGTTTACATATATGTGCTGCGTGCTTGAATTGTACTCTATGCCATTAATGATCACATGCCATACATTTCCCTGCAAAAGCCCATTTTCAGAGAGTACCAGAGTATACAGCACAGGATGGAAGTTTACAGATATGTTCTGTGTCCCGGATGTCATGGAGAAATTTCCTCCTATTCCATGGTAATTGCCATCAGGTGTCACAATACTGTATGTGTATTTCCCAAATCCAAGTATGGCGGAGATGCTTCTTCCAGTTGTTGTGTATGTTTTACCGTTTGAGAGATGCACCAGCCATGGAGTTCCGTGTGGAAGGCTGTTCTCCTGGAATGTGGCCGTTCCGGAATTTGACTTGCTGTAAAATGTTATCTGCTCATTTATGTTGCTATTGCTCACATCAATTGAACCGCTGGATGTGGAAGGAACATAGGAACTGTCAGATGTGCTCACAGTGTAACTGTACACTCCATCCTGCAGTGTGAAGTTTATGGAGCCCGGCGAAATAGAGCTTCCATGATCTCCATTGCTCAGGTTTACATACCATGCCTCTCCTGATGGAAGACCCGATTCAGTGAATTTTGCAGTGAAATATATCTGTGTGAATTGAATATTCACTGTCACTGATTTTCCATTGACATTGATGAAGCCGTTTGTTATGTTAGGTTCATAACTGCTGTCTGAGGATGCAATGGTGAAACCGTATGTTCCATTCTGCAGTTCATAATTGATTGCTGAACTCTGTGAAACTCCATTCATTCCTGTGAGGTTGGCATACCATGTAGTTCCTGATGGAAGGCCGAATTCATGGAATGTTGCAGTGAATGTTACAGGATTGAAGTATAGAGATATTCCCTGTGCAGATGATGTGACTGTGAATATAGATGATGTGATTGCTGGTGCAAACAGCTTGTCCGTGGTTGCAGATGTGTATTCATAGGTCCCAGGGGTGAGGTATATGGCAAACTGATCACCTGTTGAATTCAGTGAGAAAGTATTTCCAGAAACTCCGGTGATGTTCACATACCATCTGGCTCCTGCTGGAAGGCCTGATTCTGTGAAAGAGGTTTTGTAATTATGAGTGGTTTGTATGATTGTGCTCATTGCAATGTTTGTTTTTCCCTGAAGGTCCATGCCTGTTATGTTGAAGTGATCTGTTCCGTATGGTACCTGTAGATCATTCATCACAAAGGTATAGTTGTTGTTCTTGGAGACTGTGTAGCCGATCGATTCAGTCCCAAGGAAACCAGAAACCTGCTTCAGATCGTATGAACCAAATGGACTCTGAACATCTGAGGATACGTAATATTTGCTGTTTTCCATGAATACTTTCGGAGGTGTTATGGAAATCGGATTCAGTGAAGGAAGTGTGAGAGAGATGGGATAATTGGACCCTGTCTGAGGAGAAATTGAATACCCGATGTTTGTTCCACCCTCACTGGCGGTGTACCAGCTCACAATCATTGTTAATACGCTTCCCTTCCTGAGTTTGGAGAGGAGTGAATGCATGGATACGTTGTAATCCTGTACGAAATGTGAGATGCTCAGATTGTGTGTTGTGGAGTTTTCACCTATGAGTATGCCGTTATCAAGCACCATTATGCTCACGGTTACCGGAACAGCACCTGGCAGGCTTCCAGAAAGTGGTGATGAAAGAGAAAGGTAAAAGTTTGCATACAGTGGATCTGCCTGGGAAAGATAGAGTGAAGTGGCCAGCGGAAGCGATGAATGGAATGACCATGCGGATGTCCCTAAGACCGGAACGAGATAGCTTGAGTTGAAGTTTCCCTGATTCGCAGGGAACTCTGTTGTCATCTGGAAACTTGATGCTCCTCCTGTTGCCTGCGAGCCCACATGCTGGGCATACAGGCTCACATAGGCAGGTTCACTCAGAAGCACTGATGATGGAGGCACGTTATAGAATGTGCCAAAAAGCGTGACTCCATTGCTGAATGGAATGCCCGTCCCGACTTCAATCTCCCCTGTTGTTGCTGAATATGACACACCCATTGGATTGGTGAAGGTGTATGGCGGTGAAATTCCTGTCAGAGGAGTGGAACTCTCGAAAGATTTTACGGATGGCATGTTCATGAAGACACCATTCTTCTCGTACTGCAGATTCCCTATGGCCACTGGCCCAAAGGAATTCAATGGTGTGTAATCTCCATAAATTGAGATACCAATGTATGGCATGTTATTTCCCGTGCTGTTTGCATCGCTGGAAAAAGTGTCTACTATCTTTCCGTTTATTTCCATTGACCAGGCGTCAGGAGCAGTTCTCACAATGGAATATGTGTTGAATGTTCCGTTTGTTCCAGCACTGCCCGGTGAACCAGTTATGTATCCCTCGCTTCCGAATACAGATGTCGCAGGAATGATGGCATAGAACCATGAGCCTTGAGGATTCGACATGCTTGAAACATATCCCAGCATTATCTGCGTACCATCGGAAAGTGTCATATTGATGAATGCTGATGCTGTGCCATACATGGAACCAGGCAGGATAGTCTCAATCCTGGCAGATATACCTGATGCATGAGTTGTATTGTAATCACCCTTTATGCCAGCAGAATATGTCATCAGGGATAGTTCCTTGGTGAGGAACCCCGTATTTGGCGAACCCAACCCTGTCACGGGACTCCATCCCGGACCTGCGTCAAACAGCCCGTTGGGCCCGTTGTATCCATAAATGACATCATAGAACGCCTTATGGTACACGGGTGAATTGAAAATGGCATAAAAGGTCGGGTTCAGATAACCAAGCATGTTCCCATTCCCATAATCCAGTTCATATGAATCCGCAGTAGCAACAACACCTGCCCATTGCGGCGATGCAAAGCTTGTGCCACCAAATGCGTATGATCCTGCAGTTACGCTATTGAACACAAAGAGATTTCCTGCAAACATTGCATTTGCTGAAACGTCAGGTATTCCTCTCCTGTATGCATATTTCCCTGATGTTGGAATGCCCTGTCCCGTCTGCCATGATGGCTTTGAATACAGTATGCTGTAACCCCCACCTGTGTAACCATTCCATGCAGTTTCATTGCTCATATTAGTAGGATTGAATGTTTCGTTTACACTTGGGGGCCCGTTCAATACGCTCTGTACACCTGTATTCAATGTACCGTTCATGAATATGGTTGTTCCTCCCACTCCAAGAACATATGGATCATTGCTGGGCCACATGACTGATCTTGGAACGCTGGAATCGTATCCTGCAGAACCCTGATCTCCTGATGCTGCCATTACAGTGATGCCTGTTGCTGCTGCTTCCTTTGCAAAGGGGTGGAAATACTGTGCCTCGTTTCCAATTTCTGGCTCAGGTGCACCCCAGCTGTTGGATATCACGTTTGCAAGCTGGTTTGTGATGGTGAACACCAGTGACTGAACGAGAGTATAGTCTGCATCCGGTGAAATTACTGAAACAAGATTTGCATTGGGAGATGTGGCATGGGCCATCTGGAAATCAAGAGCTGATTCAACTTCCCACAGACCTGCCACTGATCCGCATGCCGTTGACACTGGCGAAGGTGTTCCGTAAGGGTAAATGGTCTGGTATGAATTTGTGGTTGGCATATTGTATAATGCATCGTATTGTGTGAGATCAGAAAGTGAGGTTGGATCCCCAAATGCGTCCGTGACAGCGATTGTTATGTAATTGCCGTTAACTCCTGATGAGATCAGTTTTGTTTCGTTATATGCGATCTGCAGTGCCTGAGGTGTGTATGGAGGTTGTGGATTCAATGCTCCTGTACCGCTCTTAGGTGCATTCATCAGCTGGGAAAGCTCATTTGACATATTGGTTCCCAGTGCTGGATTTAACGTGAGGCCCGGTGTGAAGTATGGAAAATTGTTGAAACCTATGGCTGTGTTTATGTAACTGGAAAATACAGATGGTACACTTATGTTTTGAAGATTGAAATAGAAATCTCCCAGATTTGTGCTGAACATTGCAAAAGTTGTGTTGAATGCTTTCTGAATATTCATGAGGCTGCCTGAAACTTCCATGTATCCCCTGTCATTCTCCTTCACGACAGTCAGTCCCATAGATGAATAATATGAAGCTATCTGATCATATACCGTGCTGTTCACTTCAAATGAGTTCACAAACTGTGAATGAGTCAGGTAGTGCCTGTAAATTGGTGATGCAGGGTTAGAAACCTGTGCCAGGTAAGCGTTCAGGAACGTGTTATGCTGAAGCTTCATTCCCATGAAAATATTCGTTGTCATATTGAGATTTATGGTGCTGAGCTTGACTGCACCCGGTGGCATATATGGCATTGTGCCAGAAATCATGTGATTAGGACTTGATGATACCTGAAATAGGGATGCATATTTTACAGCATGACCCTGCGCGTTGGGAGATGCTGCATTCACCTGGGCCCCTGTATTAAACACCACTACAAATGCCCCCATTATCATGAGCGACACAACAACAATGCTTAACATAGCCTTCATTGGCGAATGCTCTTCCCTCATGCCTGCTTCTGAATTCTTTCGTAGATCTTTTCGTGTTTTTTCGTATACACTGTATTTCATCTCGATCATCAATTGTAATTGCCCCGGATTTATGTATTAGTGTATGTTCAAAATGAACACACATATTCAACTGAATGACTGATATTGTGTTTCATGAATATCCCAATACGTCCGATGGAAATAAAACTGGAAACTCCACAGAATACTGTTCTCTGAAAACTCAGGTCTGTTGTTCAGACAGGCATTGTTCTTTATCTGAACGTTTCAATAGAAAACTTAATGGTAGGCTATGTGTTTCATATAAATATATACATGAAGTATTTTGTTGTCTTGCTGGTGGGTTTGCTCATAATTTCCTTCACTCCATACATGATTCCAATTGACCAGAATTCCGTGAATCAGTCCTCCGCAGTGATCAATTCCATAAACAGCAGGATGAATTCCACAGTCTATTCCATGAATTTTGGAACAGGCAATTCCTCCTACAGCAGAGGATTGTGGAACCTTACAGACAAAAGTGTCGCAACAGTTCCGCAGAATAATACAAGTGTTTTCATATCCAGCACTCTCAGCAAGTCAGGAACCTATATATTCAAACCTGGAAGCACCATCTCTTCCACTGGCATAGTGGGAAAAAATGAGTCCCTCACAAATTTAACCGGATGGACTTCCCAGAACAGTTTCAATTTTCTCCTTAATGGCGGTAATTGGACATTCAATTTTTACCTGAATGTTTCCGCAACGACCACTGGAGGGATCGGATATGCCGGTGTTGCTGCATATCTCTATAATTCCACTTCCGGAAATGCTGTCAGATTCCTGATTTCGCAGAACAACAGCAATATCTTTTCTCTTTCCCCGGGAACTTATTCCTTTGTTGGAATTTCCCCGAATTTAGCATCGATCAATGGCACAGGAAAATACCTCATAATTGAGCCTTTTGTCAATATCACATCTGTACCAACACTCATAACTTCTCTTGCAACAACCACAACATTGAGTTCTCTGAACATATATTTCGGTATTGGCACACGGGAGGGGAGCGGTTCAAACCTGTCCTATCCATTTTACGGAAATTTGAATGGAACTGTTTCCCCTCTATTGTCCACTGTGCTTGTGGATGGAGTGCAGGTCCCGACTCATTCTGGAACCTTCAACAGAACGCTGTTTCCTGGAAATTACAATGTATCGATAACCAGCCCCTATTATGCGAACTTCACTGAGAAAATCATTGTTGAATCGGGGCACGTGGTATCAATTGATGCAGTGCTGAAAAAACTTTACAATCTTACAGTTACAGTTTCAGGCCTCTCTCCAAATACGTCATGGAATCTTTCCGTTAACGGAACAGGATATGTGCTGAAAAACACTACCTTTTCCACGCAGGTTGTCAATGGAAGCTATTCCCTGAATGTGCCAGGTTTCATTTATGTTTCAAAGTTGGAAAGATATTATGCACAGTTCCATAACCACACACTGAATATTAATGGCAGCAGCCAGAATTATACCTTCAAATACGAGAAGGAGTATTATCTTAATGTTAACTCAAATTCAATTTCCCGGGGAAATGTTACCCCAATTTCTGCCTGGTACCCTGCTGGATCAATGGTCAACATATCTGAAAAATCCTATACTGGTTTCACGTTCAGATTGTGGACTGGCACAGGAAATGGAAGTTACTCCGGCCCGAATGGGACAGGAACCATAATCATGAATTCACCTGTCAACGAGACTGCCTGGTTTTATCCTCTTGGTATTGTCCTGTATAAAATTTATTTTGATGAACTTGGACTTCCCACTGGTACTTACTGGACTGTTTCCCTGAACAATACGCCTCAGCAGTCAAATTCCTCTCAGATGTATTTTGAGGAACCAAATGGAACATACAGCTATGAAATATACCATGCTAATGGATACGTATCGAACAGATCATACGGTAATGTTTCAGTGAACGGAAGTTCTTCAATAATAACCTTATCTTTCAGCAAACCAGAATTCCTGGTGCAATTTGTTGAAAGCGGCCTGCCCAGCTCATTGTTCCCATGGATAGTATCGATTCAGAATTTCACCAATTCATCCAGGAACAATACCATTCAATTGTATCTGGAAAATGGCACTTACAAATATTCTGTTTACAATGTTACAGGATATTCCATCACACCTCACAGCGGATACATCATGGTGAATGGAAGTGGAGCCATACAGTTAATCAGTTTCAACCTCATATTTTACAATATAACATTCATAAATGAGGATTATTCCAACAATTCATTCTGGGGAGTTGTTATTTATAACAGTACAGGCAAAGCCCTGTATGAGGCAAACAATTCCAAATATTTAACCATACAGCTTCCTGCAGGAGAGTACAATTACTCTGCGTTTGAGGGAAATAACATCAGAACCTCAAATGCCTCCCTCTTTCCACAGCTTCAGAGCGGACCGATTCTAATAGCGTTCAATGCTCCCGCAAAACCACCATTCTCCGTATATATGTTTCTTCAGTATCCTCTTGTCCTGCTTTTCCCAATTATTATCATTGCAGCATTGATCTCATACCTGTATTTGCGCAGGAAATTGAAATCATGGGATGATGAATTCATCATATATCATGATGGAAGGCTGCTGAGGCATTATACCAGAAGGATGAATCCGGATGTGGATCAGGATCTGCTTTCTGCAAGCCTGATGGCAATACAGAATGCCATTAAGGAGGCTTCAGGAACCAGGAAACTTGATTATATCAATATAAAGGGTGCAGGAATAAACATAATCAATGGAAGATATATTTCGGTAGCACTCATGGGCAAAAAGGAAATACGCAGGAGAGCGAATCTGAAGATCAGGAGGGCCATTAAAAAATTAGAGGCTGAAAACAGGGCTGCCCTCATTAAATGGAAAGGGGATCAGGCAAGCCTGAAGTGGATAGATAAATACAGGGACAGCCTTCGCCCATGAATAATACTAAACCTGGCTTTTCAGTCTCTTCCATTCCCCGGAAATTCTCAAAATTTTTGAAGGGCTGATATTATTCTCCAACAGTTTATCCGATACTATTCTCATGAATTCGTCCAGCTCCTCGGGAATTATGTCTTCACTATCCAGACTGCTCTCCTTATAGCATTCCTGGAGAATTTCCTGAGCCTGTGACTTTTCATCAAATAGATTCAACACATCCATGACGATTCTATCAAAGACTGCTTCGAGTGTTTTTTCCTCTTTTCCCTGAGTTTTGTGTGAATCAGGTTTCGATCTTCTCGGAATATCTGTTTCTGGCAAATTGGTAAGGGCAACTGAAACAGATTCAAATATTTCATTTACACCATAGGCCTCCTTGCTGCTTGTCAGGAAGATCTTGTCTTTTGTTATGTTTGCCCCATATCTGGCTGCCAGGGAAATAAATGAAGAAACAGCCTCCTCGTACCTGTCCCCTGATATGAGATCTACCTTATTCAGGGAAAAATATATGAATGACGTATCCACGGTCTCCGCAATGCTTGGTAACCAGAAGTCAACTGCAGATTTCCAGGAATTTTCATTTGTCACGTCTGATATTATTATAACTGCATCCACGTTCTCAAGGGCAAGCCTCCGGACTTCACCGTGCAGATGTGAGCCAAACACATCCCATACCATCAGGGTCATTTCCACCTGATCATTTCCTGTATTCATGGGTTTTTTCCCGATATTGACCCCAATAGTTTCACTGTAGCTGTCACTGAAGGCATTCCTCAAAAACCTGGAGAAAATGCTTGTTTTACCGACTCTCACATCCCCTACCAGTGCGATTTTCCTTATGACTCGTGGATGCATCTCGACTGCCACCTGAAGATATTGCAAGATAGAATATAAATAGAAACTGTCTCTGTATACCGTTCTGTGTATTTTATCTATCTCCATGATATAGTGTAACATGGTGTTTTTATAATATAGCACTAATAAGTACCATGTTCACTGAAAGAGTATATAACGATCTCAATTTTTTCATATTTTGTCAAGGTGATGTTACGATATATTTATATCCTTGAGTTTATTTAATTGTGATGGTCGAAAGAGACTTATTTGGGTCCGATATTTCGGAAATAACCGGGTTAGAACCCGGTGGTATAGGAAAAACAATGATCATAGATCGACTTTCACACCACACAGAAATACTGCAAACCGTGAGCCATTTCATAACATACGTGAAGATTGGATGGGGCCTTCCATTCGTAATGAATAAGACAATACTGCTACAGAGACTGAACGACATAAAAGCTATGGGACTTGGTGTTTCCAACGGTGGAACATTCCTGGAAACATGTTCAATGAAAGGAAAATTTGAAAAAGGTTTGAAATCAATCATAGAAGCGGGATTCACACACATTGAGGTCAGCGAAGGATTATACGAATTGACAAGACGGGAAAAAAAGATGGCAATGGAGATGGCGATGTCGTCAAACATCAAACTTATCATGGAGGTTGGAAAGAAAGGGAAAGAGAATCAGCTCAGTTTGATTGACACCATTTACAAGATACAGGAAACCATGGATTATTCTCCCGATACCATAATCCTTGAAGGAAGAGAGAACGGACGGGATGTTGGAATCTATGATCATGAAGGTAACATAAAATGGGATTGGGTGGAAAAAATACTAGAAACTGTTAAACTGGAGTCCTTAATGTTTGAAGCCCCCCTTGAAAAACAGCAGACAGACCTGATCACCAGACTTGGAAGAGGTGTGAATCTTGGAAATGTGCAGATTTCATCAGCAGCATCACTCACCGCTCAGAGATTTGGACTTGCAGGAGAGGGGCTGTTCATAAACGAGCAGGCCAGGGAATGCAACGGGAGTCCTGCAACAAAATTTGTATATCATGTCATAAGAAATGCCATTTCTGCTGATCAGACATCACTGATGAACATCACAGGGCTCAACAGGAGAACGGTTCAGAATGCCATATCTGATCTGATAGAAATGAAACTCATAAAAGAGGTGTATGATCCGAGGGACATGAGAAGAAAAACCTACTCATGCCTCAACCATGGTTGAAAAATCAGAGATCATACCTTACTTTTTTCTTATCCAGGAAAACATCTTCAGGAACTATGACATAGTACTTCTGTCCTAGCTTTGCTACCTGCAGTTTTTCATGAAGGTTGGAAATTTCCTCGCTCAGCCTGGATGAAGCTATGGAGTCGCTTGAAGCGTTTGATGTGTCAAGTATGACCACGTTCCCATCATAGACATAGCTCAGCGCTTTCTTCACATGTTCAGGCTTGTCTACCTCAACAACCTTCAGTGATCTTGTGTAAGATGTTTTTCCCAGCCCAAAATCATACTCTGCAAGGTTTATGAATTCCAGTGTTTCAACCCCACTATCGGGCCCGATCTCCTTTTTCTGATCCTTCTTCCCTATTTTCACCATTTTCAGGTACCTCACTACAGTATTATAAGTCCCTTGACACAGGGACTCTGTTTTATTTTTGATATTATTTCCGGGCTGAGAGGCGTGTCTGTGACTATCTTTGCCCTTGGTTCTTCGGTTATTATTGGATCCTGTACTATGACCTGCCTGATTCCTATTCCGCTGTCTGCTATGATCTTCAGGGCACCGCTGATAATTCCCGGTTTTGTGGCATCCTCAGGTATTATCTCTATGACTCCGAGATTCATGAGCTTAGAACTTGCGCTGCTCAGATCAGCAATAGCAGTGAGTTTAGAGAAGAAACCAAGAAGTGTCTGGTCGTTTATTATCTTAGTCACGACCTGTATGACAACTCTCTTATCCACTCCTACGGACATTGCAAGGGAGTTTGACCTCACTTCCACTGATCCGCAGAATATGCCGAATTCATTGTCGTATTTTTCCTTCACTGAGAATCCGTAATTCATAAGGTATTTGACCACTGTAAGCTGTGAATGGTATTTTCCAAAGGCATTGTAAATTATATCCCACATGTTTCCACCATTAAGTTCCATCCGAAACCCCGTCTTCAGACACCTGTATCACCGCTTCACCCTCAGGGAGATATGGTGAATCAATCAGTCTTGCTATTCTTTTTCCTGCCTTTCCCTTTCTCAGATATATCCTGAATGTTGCGGTGTGTCCCACGATATTTCCCCCAATAGGTGCCATTGGGTCACCGAAAAACACGTCCGGCCTTGCTGAAACCTGATTTGTGACTGCTATGACTGCATTGTGAAGTGTTCCGAACCTCAAAAGATCGTGCATGTGCCTGTTGAGAAGCTGCTGCCTTTCAGACAGTGAGCCTCTTCCCATATATTCCGCCCTGAAATGTGACGTGAGTGAGTCCACGATCAGAAGCTTTGCAGGATGCTCCTTTGCAATTTCTCCAGCCTTGTCACCGAGAAGAATCTGGTGATGAGAATTGTATGCCCTTGCGACCCTTATCCTTGCCAGAACCTGATCTGAATCAAGGTCCTTTGCCTTGGCCATCTGTATTATTCTCTCAGGCCTGAAAGTATTCTCTGTATCGATTATGATCACATCACTGTTGAAACCGCCTCTATCCTCAGGCATTGTTGCCATGACGGCGAGCTGGTGCATTATCTGCGTCTTCCCTGAACCGAATTCGCCAAAGAATTCAGTGATTGCCTGTGTTTCGAGACCTCCGCCAAGAAGTGTGTCAAGGTTCTCGCTTCCGCTTTTCAGCTTGTGGACATCCTTCCTTCTCTGATATATCTGATCTCCTGTCTCAAAGTTGCCAACCTCTGCAATCTTTCTTGCGGCAGCTATGATCTTTGCCGCTGCGCCCTCTCCAATCCCCGTCAGATCCGCAAGATCTGAAGGAGATGCGACTGCAATGGCCATTATGTCTGTATAGTTGTTTTCCCTGAGTTTCTCTGCTGTTGCTTCTCCAACTCCGGGTATGTCCTCTATGGTCAGTTCCTCTTTATTATCCTCTTCTTTCTTATTCTTCTCGTTCTTTTCCATCTAAATACCACCTATCTGCATTGCTCTGTCTGTCTCGCTTAACGATTTTTCTCTGTCCATTGCCTGCATCATTGATCTTATTGCATCAACATTTTCAGGAACAACATCGCTTTCCTGGTGAACAGCCTGTATATATCTCAGGTTATTGCCGGAAGCAAATATTGATTCTTTCCATACTGCAATCTCAAAAAGATCTCCGCGTTTTCTTCCCATTTCCCTTGCCATATCCATTACCTGTGCTGTGGAAGTGATCCCCGCCTTTCCTGAAACCTCGATTATTCTCCTGTAACCGTTGAAAAGATCAGATACATCATTCTGTGTAAGTGTTTTCTCTGTGGTTACATTCACGCTGTGTACGTGCATGAGTGTGGTGGGAACCTTTATGGCTACAGTTGTGGCTTCAGGGATTTCAACAACTGTTTTCAGATCCGGTCCATGATGTGATGGGAATTTCAGTGAAGGTTCAACGCTGTTTATGGGTCCTTTCTTGCTGTCATTTGGGTCTGTAGCTCTCCTTATTATTGTAGCATCTACCTTCATGGCTCCGAATTTTTCCTTGATCACAGACATGGTTCTAGCAAGTCCTGTCGTATTGCATGATACAACACGCACATAATCTTTTCCCCACGAGTCTGTGAAATTGCTGTACGCATTGAAACTGATTCCGGTCACACTGCTCTTCTCTCCACCCTGCAGAATCGCCTTTACCTTGTGTTTCCTGTACAGATCCATGTTCTTCTCTCCCTGCCCTTCGGGGGTGGCATCTACTACAATATCAACATCATCAAGAAGTGTTTCCAGTTCTCCATGGACATCTATGTTCTCCTTTCTGAATACTTCCATGTCTTCCTTCTTAATTGTATAAACTCTGTATGTCTTTGAGGCCTCCATTGAAACATAATCCGGTTTTGCCTTGACGATGCCGACCACTGTCATATCTTTCTGCATCCGCACTGCATCGGCAACTCTCCTTCCTATAGTTCCGTATCCATTTATGGCGACTTTTATCATCTTATTCACCCTAAAATGTTCTACTATTTATACATAGAGTTATCTGTATCCTCTAATTTTGCTGCCTTATATTCTTCTGATATCTTGTTCAGCTGCTCATGGAGCCTGTTTACACTCTCCTCAAGAATTCCAGTATCAATGTTGAGCTTGTAGATGCTGTTCAGTCCCTTTACTATGGCGAGAACCGAATCCGGGTCCGGGATATCCATTGCATGAGGTGAAATCAATGCAATGGCATTGACATCTGTCATTATGCATTCGTTGATAATTGCACCCCCCATTCCGGATATGATTGCAGATTCTGCAACTTCAATTTTGTGGCTTGAAAGTTCTTTTATCCTGTCAGCACTTCCTACAAGAAATGCAGTTCTCCGGCCAAGATCCCTGATTGGAACGCCATCTATCACAGCGAATTCCTTTATTTCCAGCGATTTCAGCCAGGCCATGAGTGTTTCGCTCAAAAATGATAACCCATCTGATCTCACCGGTACTTCAGACTGTACTACCAGGAGTGTTCCGTCAGCATTGGAATAAATCCTGAAGGGACTCCTCATTCTTCTGCCAACAAAAACAGTGACTGGAGGAATATATTTTGATTTTACCACCGCAACCTGATGTAGGTTGAGCCTTTCTACAATATAACTTGTGACGAGGACACCGAGTGGAGTCTGGTTCATGAAACCACCTATGACAACGGGTTTGTTGAATTTTATTTTTTTTTGCACGATTATATTTCCGCCTGCTGGAGAATCCATGGGTGAATAGCCTAAGTGTGTATTTTATCTTTACTGTATATTTTTAATTATTTTTATCATAAGGTTTTGCGAATTTTTGTCTCATAATTTATATCAAAATTACCAGTCAATAAAGTTTACAAATTTCTCATTTCCGTGCTAATAGAAGACAGGGTTTGATTAAGGTGTTTCTCAATATATGAATATAATTTAATGTATAATAGCCTAATTTTCGTATATTTTGATATAATTTTAATTCAGTAAAAAACAGATATGTTATATTCGAGACAGAAAATGATAAATAAGGTGATGCTTTTTATCAGTATGGATCTTACACACAAGTCTATGTTCAAAAGAGTGCTGAATGCATGGAACAGCAGAGATCCTGGCCATTTCCTGAAAATTGTATCTGATTATATAGTATACCAACATGCCGGCAGCGATTACATGATTATAAGGGGAAAGGAGGATCTGAAATCATATCTTACGAATCTTTGGAAGGCAATACCCAATCTAAAATTTGATTTCTTCAACTCTGCATGGAATGAGCCGGTTTTCTTTGTGGAATGGAATGCAGAAGGAAATCTGGTTGGAAGAAGATATGACACAGTTGGAAACAATACTCCCATAAAATTTTCGGGAGTTGCCGTAATTATCCTGAATAAAGATGGCATTGTACTTGAGCAGAGGACATACTTCAATGACGTGGAAATCGTTAAACAGGTGAGAGATACTGCAAATATGATGAAGAGTGATTGATTTGCCATCTCTTTATGCAAGACAGTAATGATATGATCCCACTGTCCATGCCTGAGGATCACAGGCAGCAATTCTCATTTCCTTATTCTTCATAAGATTTCCATCGCGTGAAACGCCGAAATATTCAGGAAAACCTCCAATCGTTTCCATTGCCGAAGTTATTCTCCCCTTGATCTCCCTACTCTCTTTGCTGTAACCCCTGGCATCCATTCCCATCACTATCATCAGGTTGTCATGGGGCCAGACTGAACCCCTCTGGTATGCCTTCTGATCAAAGAACGATGATCTGGATGATATGCATCTCATTCCATAATCTGTGAGAATATCAGGTTCCATGAGCCTGTCTATTATCAACCTTTCCTGTTTCCGGGAAAGCATTCCTGAAAGAAGAAGATGGCCGGGATCTGTTGTCTCTGCTGTCTGTGCAACTCCGTCCCCATCAATTGCAAGGGCATAATACCCTGTTTCATCTATGAAGAAATCACTGTTAAGTGATTCCATGATCGCAATTGCCCTGTTCATTGCATCGGACTTCATCCCGGGATCTATTTCATATGAGCTTCTTTCCAGTGCGGAAATACCTTTGGTAAGTGCAATGTATCCATAGGACTGGACTCCTATGGTTGAAACAGGTTCTTTCATAGAATCAAGGATGAACCCGGAACCATCCCTCCAGGACTGAGACATGATATGGTTCTTCGTATAAGAAATATATTTTTCCCTGATCCCAGAATCAATGATCCACCTGATTGCTCTGGATGCGGATTCAGATAATTTACGATTAACCCCTTTTTCATTTCCTGAAACAAGTTTTTCGTACAGCATCACAAATAGAGGCGTGCTGTCAACGGAAAAATAATTTCTACCTGTTCTTATCCATGGAACAACATTGATTCTTTTCCTTATGAATTCTGGATCAGACTGGACTTCATGAATGATCTTTCCAGGTTCCTCTGCCGTTTCGGAGTTGAATTCTATTCCCTGGCTGGATGCAAGTGAGATAAGTGTTTTCAGTGCAATGGAATCGTCCAGATCAAGAAGAGCCATGGCAGATATGATTGAATCCCTTCCAAAAAGTGCCCTGAACTTAGGCAGGCCTGCATAAAGAAACCCATCAGGACTTTTAAGTTGAACAAGTGCGTTATTGATATCCATGTTAATGTATGTTAAAAAAAATAAAGTTTTTTTGGTAAAAAAATTTGGTATCTATCATCCCACAATGGGCTGATAGTAACCTGATGCGTACTGCTGTGCTACAGTGTAGTTGTACGATGTCAGCAGGTAGTTGTACATGGCCGAGTTCTCACTGCTCAGTACTGAAGGAATGCTTGAGTAGTTTCCTCCATTGACAATGATGCTTGTCCATGCGTTATCCATAAGGGTCTGCCACTCGCCGATCCATGGAACCGGTGTTCTCAGGAAAACACCTGATGTCATTGCCTGGAGTGAAGCGTTTGTTGCTGTGTCTGAACTGTTGTATGCCTTCATTCCAAGTGCTGTCAGGTTGACTGATCCTGGCCACTGGTA
This sequence comes from Thermoplasmata archaeon, assembly GCA_021826765.1. Lineage (GTDB taxonomy): Archaea > Thermoplasmatota > Thermoplasmata > Thermoplasmatales > Thermoplasmataceae > Cuniculiplasma. Next base: position 17,698 of record JAKAYK010000006.1, read on the forward strand.
ATCCATCATTGAGTACTTGTTTGATGCAAGTCCCTTGTATGTTGCCCAGTAGGATGTCTTGTATTCAGGGCTGAAGTACTTGCTCAGATTGTAAACGAACTGCATTGCATGTATATCTGCTGTTGAGTTGAATACCATCGGGTTGCCTCCAGCCTGAACGAACCACTGGTAAAGTTCTGTTGCTGTGCTTGCACCGCCATGTCCCTGGAAGTTTATCATACCTGTTCCATAGTATTTGTAGAGTGTCTGTGCGTCAGCGAGAAGCTGTGCGTTTGTTGTTGGTGCTGATTTTATGCCTGCCTTGGTCATTGCGGAGTAGTTTATCCAGACAAGGGGTATGTTTGCCCTCTCTGTAAGGAAGAATATTCCATGGAAGACTGTTGTTTCATAGTTTGTGAGGTTAGTGATGGACTGTATGGTTCCTGATGGGTTTATCTTTGCTGCGAGAGTGTTGATGTTCTGCATGTAGTGGCCATAAACAAGTGATCCAATATCCAGGTTGTCAATGCTCACGACTATGTTCTGTCCCTTTGCACTTGAGACATCTGCTTCAACAGCACTCAGTATAGATGTTGCAACTGTGTTCACGTAACTGACATGGATGTTGGTATATGTTCCTTCAAAGGTGCTGATTATGCCCTTTACAAATCCTGCGTCAGCTGGTGTTATGTCATCATAATAGGTTATACTGACTGATGCGTTGCTCTTGGAATATATGCTTGCCACTGTGCTGTTGGGTGAGGATGTATAGGCTGAATTGGAAACTGGAAGGAATCCTGTTTTTACCATGTACTCCTGCTGCACTGCTGGTGACATCATATATGCCATAAACTGTGCCATAGCATACTGTCCGGTCTGGTTGGCCCCTGCTGCCATACCCAGAACATCTCCACCTAGAAGATGCTCAGAGTTGTTTGTTCCTGAAGGGCCGGCATACACAAATATTTCCTGGCTGGATGCACTGGTGGTTGGAGCTTTAACAAGATTGTTATAATCCAAGGCCACCACTGATCCAACAATAATGATGACAACGATGATTGCTACTGCAGCTATCAAGGTGTTTTTCATTTTCTTTGGTTTTGTTTCTTGTGGTGTATCCATGATATCCTAAATGCATTTTATACTATTAATAGATTTTTAATAATTTGCATTAAAAATAATTATGAGATATTTATGTACATTTAATCAGAGAAGGGCTATTTTGAGGAGATTTTACCACTATTTTGCCAACATAATTTTTCCTTTATACGATATATCGCATGACACGGTTGCCTGATTTTCTATTTCCCAAATTCCTCCACCAGTCGGTTATCAGTGTAAACATTGTACCTCCTGAGTGAAAATTTCATGGTGCTCCCTATTTTATGCCTCTTCTGTACTCTTATAGTTATGGATTTGCCATCCATAGTGGACATGATGAAAAAACCACTCTCCGCTGCCTGGCATAATTGGACTGTCAGCTGGATTCCGTCATTGCCCTCATTGACCCATGATGGTCTGAAACCAATCTGGGAACCTTCCCTTCCAATTACAGAACCATCTATGATATTCATGGGGTATTCCCCAATGAAGCTTCCCACCCATGTTGTTTCCGGTCTTTCATATAGATCATCATAGGGGCCTATCTGCTCCACGCTGCCATTATGAAGGACCGCAACTCTGTCTGCAAGGGATTGTGCTTCTGTTTGATCGTGCGTCACGTATATGAATGTGTGGCCCAATTCCTGCTGGAGTTTTCTCAGTTCCTGCCTTGCATCATACCTGACACGTGCATCAAGGTTGCTCAGGGGCTCGTCCAGAAGGAAAAGTTTAGGATTCCTCACGAGAGCCCTTGCAAGGGCCACCCTCTGCTTCTGCCCACCACTGAGAGTGGTTACATTCTGATGAAGTGCATCGGCAATTTTCAGTGTGCCTGCTATTTCGTTGACCTTCTTATCTATGACGTCCCTGCTCTCACCGATCATTTTTAAAGGGAATGCGATGTTCTTGTAGACATTCATGTTCGGGTAAAGGGCATAGTTCTGGAATACCATGGCTATGTTTCTTTTATGCGGTGGCAGCCTTGTAACATCCTCCCCATCCACTACTATCTTTCCTCCATCCAGGGGCTCTATGCCAACTACTGTTCTGAGGAGAGTGCTTTTTCCCATTCCTGAAGGGCCAAGAACTACCATGAATTCCCCCTCTTCCACATCAAGTGATAACCTGTTCAATACTGACTTGCTTCCAAATTTTTTTTCCAATTCCTGCAATTGCAATTTGTATGTCATGATGATAGACCTCCTGTAAACGACTGGCTCTTAAGATATTTCTGCAGCACCACTGCAACAATTATCACCGGTATGGTGAATGTGAGGGCAAAGGCCGAAGCTTCAAAGGAAACTGCCCTGGTGACATAATTGTATAACTGTACAGGGAATGTTGACTTCACTGGTGATATGATAACTGCATACGTGAATTCATCCCATGATGTCATCCATGATAAAAGAAATGCCACAAGTATTGCAGATCTGTTCATTGGTATCAGGATCCTGTACATTGTGGTGGGAAGATTTGCCCCATCAACTCTTGCCTGATTTTCAAGATCGCTTGGAAGGGCCCTGAATCCACCCAGTATTATAAATATAGACAGCGGAAGGACCACAAGTTCCTGTGCAAGAGCTACTCCATATATATTGGACAGCCCAAGTTTCAGGAACTCAACAGATATGGGAATTGCTACCACTATTCCAGGCATCATGTTAATCAGAAAGAAGAATATGATGAATTTATTTGCAGTTCTGACGCCTATCTTATTCAACCCATAAGCTGCAGGTATTCCAAGGGCAAGGCTCAGCCCTCCAACCATCATTGCCACATAGAAACTCCTTGTGACGGGCCCCGTGAGATTCAAGGAACTGTATGCCTGAATTATATTGTAAAAAGTGAAACCTGGTGGAATCTGCGGAGGATATGGGCTGAGGTTGTTCAGTGGGGCGGGAACAAATGTGATCAGGATCAGCACATACAGAGGATAGAAGAAAATAATAGAGAGTATCAGTGCCCCTATATACAGTGGCAAATTAGATTTCCATGATGAATTAACGCTCATAGGTTTTTGCACCTCCTTTCCAGAGGACTATGGATGCATACCCCAGGATTATGAACAGGAGTATGGTTGATGCAGCATATGAATAATATATAGTGGCTGAGGAAGTCTGGTAGAATTCATAAATAAGCGTTGTTATGAGTGGTGGATTATATCCAATTATAACAAGAGGGAGTGCAAAAATATTGAATTCACTCACACCTCTTATGAGAAGTGCTATGGCCATTATGGGAGCGAGATTGGGAAGAGTTATGCTGAAAAATCTTCTGAAGGCCCCTGCTCCATCGGTTTTGGCTGCTTCATACATGGATGGAGAGAGCCCGGACAGTCCAGAGAAGAGAATCAAAGCAACCAGTGGCGTATTTTTCCAGTAATCTGCAATGACCACCACGCTTAGAGATGAACTTGAAGTGGCCACCCAGTCTATGGGCCTGAAACCAAGATCAACAATAAAGGAGTTTGCATATCCGCCTACTGCGGAAAATATCTGGGAAAAAATAAAAGCGCTCACAACCGTGGATATTCCATAGGGAATTATCACAAGGGAAGAGAATAACCTGTTCCCCTTGAATGGCTTTACCATTATCATTGCTATGAAAAGTGCCAGAAACAGCTGCAGGATGAGCGCACCTATACTTACAAGCATTGTGTCTATGAGTGCTTTCACCAGTCCATAATGGAGAAGAGCAGAATAATTTGAAAATGTATAGGATCCCCCTGGACTGAGAAAACTCCTGTAAACGGAAAGAGCAGCGGGAAAAATGGAAAGTGCGCTCACATAAACAAGAGCCGGAATAATAAATGCGATATATTTCAGGTTATGACTCTTTGGCATCGTACCGTCATAATCTTTTATTCTATTAAAAGTTTGTAGAAAATGGAATTTTATATAATACATTTGATAGAGTTCCTCGTTTCATGTGCCCTGAATAAGTCTTTTCCATGATTTCATTTTCTTAAAGATCGTGATAGCATGTGTTTCTTTTTACAACTTTACATTCAGAGTAAATTTCATGCATTTCTCATAACTTCAGGATGGAAAATAGGAAATACCTGATTTATGCTTTGTTTTTAAAAGTAATTAGTTAATAGTTATTAAAATGATTAACTATATATAAATTTGTTAATTTAACATGTATGGTACTGAGAGAATATAGTAATGCAAAATTGCTTGGTAGCATTACTGCCTTTGTTATTGTGGCTATAATAATGGGCATCATTTTGATTCCAATTGTTGAAATTGCATCATCCGGCCCCTCTTTCAGGTTTCCAACCTCTTCAGATATATCAAATGCATCAGGAATCAATGTAAATTTTACAGAACAGGGATCCCCAAAATCCACAAATGGATCAGGAATATCCAGTAATTCTGATGTAGTTTCAGGCCAGTATGTTTACTACAACAGCACTTCTGACGGATTCTTTGAACTTGTTGAAGTAAAAACGTCCAGCAGCACAAACAGCAGTGAGTTATACTCCAATTTTTACGATAAGTTCAAGTCTGATTACAAGAACGATACATCAGCCAACAGTATATCTTCCAATCAGTCTGCTTTTAGATTCACTTATTTCTACTTCTCATCTTCCGGGTTTCTCCATTTCAAGGTATCTATGGGTTACAACGGGCTTTACATGTTCTTCCTCTTGTATGAAGGTTCAGCGGCTGTGGACATTAATAACACTGCAGAAGCAGTCATTCTCCAGATGTGATCTCGAGATATTTCTGAACCTGATTGCTGCGATGAACATCTACAAACTGGGAATGATGGAGGCTATCTCTGAGCGTATATTGGATAAGTAAATTCATTTTTTATTGCATTGCCTGTATCTCTGCAAGCCAATACAATAAATGAGAGAAATATAGAACTGGCTATTGCACTGGAATGTGTGGATCTGGACAAATATGCAGAAAGCCTAATTAAAATATAACTTCGAAGGGGACTTTTTACCATGACTCTTGAATCTGATTTTGGAGCATTATGAACTTAAAAAACAGCACCCTCTAAATTAATTACAACTTCCTACCTATATCTGCAACAAAATTTGGTTTGATTAATTTTCCAAATGGGCCTGGCCGGATTCGAACCGGCGATCTTCGCTGTGTGAGAGCGACGTCATGACCACTGGACTACAAGCCCTTCTGCAGTAATTTTCACTTTGCTTAAATTATTTATGTTTCCATACAGGTTATCCAGCTAAACAGGTTCATCGCTTACGGAGAATGTCTTTGTCCTGCTCCTCATCCCTGACATGAATTTTATCCTTGATTCAGGCACTTTCATGTACTGGGATATCTGCTGGATGACATCCCTGTTTGCCATGTTGTTTCTCCGTTCAACCTTTGTGTGGATAATGAGAATCCCATTTTCCATATAGGGCTCACCTGATCCGCTAATCACTCTGACTCTTATGATCATATGTGAGTTTTCATTCCCTCATGGAATTTATGTCAATGACGAACCTGTACCTGACATCGGAATTCACAGTTCTCTGGTATGCCTGATCTATGTAATCAGCGTTTATATTCTCTATGTCAGCAACAATCCCATTCTTTCCGCAGAAATCCAGCATCTCCTGTGTCTCCCTTATTCCACCTATATTCGATCCTGCGAGAGATTTTCTTCCTCCCACCACAGATCTTGCATTCACCGTGTAATTGTAGCCTATCTCCGGCAATCCCACAAGAACCAGCGCACCCTCTGGTTTCAGGAGAGACAGATAAAGATCCAGATCATGAAGGGCAGGAATGGTGTCAAGAATGAAGTCAAATTCATCCCTGTGTTTCTTCAGGGAATCCATGCTGCCTGAAATAACCACATCTTTTGCTCCGAGTCTCCTTGCCTCATCAGCCTTCTTCTGGTTTCTCGTGAGAACTGTCACATCTGCTCCCATAGCATTTGCTATCTTCACGCCCATGTGCCCCAGGCCTCCAAGCCCCGCAACAGCAACTTTGCTCCCCTTTCCGATTTTCCATTTCATGAGTGGAGAATATGTAGTTATTCCTGCACAGAGAAGCGGTGCACTTCCTGCAGGATCAAGATTTTCAGGCATCTTCAGCACAAAACTTTCCTTCACCACCACATCTGTGGAATATCCCCCATAGGTTCTCTTGCCTGTGAACACGTCCGGGGAGTTGTA
>JAKAYK010000074.1 GCA_021826765.1 Thermoplasmata archaeon
ATGCTGGATTGATCGCTGTAGGGAGGGGCACTCCCGAATTCACGCCCGTGGAGATTGGAGCTCTGCCAATGGCAACTTCGGTCTTTGAAACGGGAAGCCCCCTGCGTTAGCTGGGGGAGGATGTCACAAGAGGCATATGAATTTATGTCTTTAGAACATCTGGGTAAGGATGGATATCAGTTCGCTGTATGAACAGCTGTTTCAGAAGTATGGAGATCTGAAATGGTGGCCCGCAGACACATCTGAAGAGGTTATCATTGGGGCTGTGCTGACACAGAACACCTCCTGGAAAAACGTTGAAATTTCCATATCAAAATTGAAGGAAAACGGCAGTTGTTCTCTTTATGCAATTTCAAAAATGGAAGAGGAGAAATTGAAAGAGCAGATCAGGTCTTCTGGGTTCTTCAACAGGAAAGCACAGGTTTTAAAAAAATTATCAGATTCTGTCATACAGAATGGGGGCCTGGAACCTCTGAATTCATGGAAAGATGAGGAACTGGATCATTTCTTCTCACATATGTTTGGTATAGGAAAGGAAACACTTGATTCAATACTTCTCTATGCATTCCACAGGAGACGTTTTGTTGTGGACAAATACACAAACAATTTTTTCTCAAGGATTGGCATGCTGAAGAAAAATGAAAATGCAGAATTCATGAGGGAAAAGATTGAGGATTCATTCTCTGTGTATCAGTTGAAAAACTTTCATGCAATGATCGTGAACATAGGGAAGGATCACTGCAAGGCCAAGCCGCAATGTGCGGGATGTTTCATGAATATTTCGTGTGATCATGCGAAGGAAACAATGTTTCCGTAGCCAATAAGCCTCCACCTGTTTGCTATTCTTCTTGCGACGGCAACCCTTTCATCGGGCTTGACCGCTACAGGTATCCTGAGGCTGATCTCAATATTGCTTTCCCTGGAATTTGTCACAACTCCCAGAGTGTTTGATGTGCCAAAAGTGAGCATAAGTGATTCCCTTGTTTTAATGGGCTCCACATTCATGTCATTATCAAAACCAACCACCCTCTTCAGCAGATTTGTATTTATTTCCACCGAGGATGTGACTGGTGGTGCTTTCCCTGCAACGCTCAATATTCTTCCTGCAAGGCCATCGTTCTTGGTGATTGATGGATCAAGTTTTGTTCCCACGGCTGAAAGTCCTCCGGGTATTATGGATTCATATGAATTTGAACCTGCCATCAGCGTAGTGCATTCCGTCAGGACATTTTCCCAGATCTCCTTGTTCCCCTTTATCTGCTTAATGCCTGGAGCGATCTCAACTTCCTGCCCGACCTTGATGATGCCTGCAGTGAGTGATCCACCAAGCACCCCTCCCTTTAACCCTTTTGGATTGATGCCGGGCCTGTTCACATCAAAAGATCTGGCAACGTACATAACAGGATCTATTGTGAGGTTTCTCTCCGGTGTGGGTATGAATGTCTCTATGGCTTCAAATATCTTGTGGATGTTCCTGTTGTGGTATGCACTGACAGGAATTATGGGTGAATTCTCAGCAGCGCTTCCTTTAACAAAATTCTTAATTTCACTGTAACTTTCAATGGCTCTTTCCTTTGTAACGAGATCGATCTTGTTCTGGATTATAATAATGTTCTTTATTCCCATAATCTCTATGGCAGTGAGGTGTTCCCGTGTCTGTGGCTGTGGGCACTTCTCATTTGCAGCTATGACAAGGAGGGCCCCATCCATTATGGATGAACCTGAAAGCATTGTTGCCATCAGTGTTTCATGCCCGGGTGCATCTACAAAGGAGATGACCCTGCTCAACCTGCAGTCGTCATTCAGTTTTGTTCCAGAATAAACCTTCTCTCCAGTTTCGCATATGTATACTGGAGTGTCAGCATATCCAAGTTTTATGGATATTCCTCTCTTTACTTCTTCAGAATGTATGTCCGTTTTTCTACCGGTAAGTGCCTTTGTGAGAGTGCTCTTACCATGATCAACGTGACCCACCATGCCTATATTTACTGTAGGTTGGGGAAGGCTGGAACTCATTACTTTGGTTCCTCGCTCTTTTCCAGTGGGTCAGGGCCATACTGGTTTATAACAAAGTTGAGCTGTGCTATATCGGGGCCTATTACTGCTCCCCTGAAAGTAACTCTCTTCCTTATTCCATCCTTATGCCTCTCTCCTTCCCTGTACCTTACCAGTATCCTCTTCTTCCCTGATATGAAGAGATCTGGTTTCATTGCGAAGCCGTCTATGGATGTTCCACCAGTTATCTGGAGCTTGTATCCTGGCATTTCAAAGAATATACCGTCAACTTCTTCACCTATCCTTCTTCCGCTCAGAAGGCTCAGGTTTTCAGGTTTTATTTCCCTTTTATACGTTTTTCCGCTTTTCCTGTCGGCAATAATTGCCACCGAATTTCCCGTTGCCATTAATGAATCCTCCCTTTTACGAGATTTTACCCAATACTTAAAAGGCTTATAAATTTATCAATTCACGTCAAGATTTTTCAATCTGAAGAATCTCACATGGATCAGCACTCATGAATTTTCTTTCATGTGGAAGAACAGGAGGAAATACGGAAGAAAATGAATTGGCAGGATCATGCAAGAATGGCTTCATGAGCACATTCTGCAATACTTAAACCTGCCTAATTGTACCAATAACATTATTGAATTGTAAACACTACATGATCAATGAGGTTTGAGATACTCATATTCATACTGGTAAGTACAGTAACTTCCGTGGTGTCTTTTATCTATTATATTCTGAATTATTATGGTGCAAAATCACTGAAAATTAAGGATAAGGATCACTACGACAGGATGAATTACAGCATGAATGACGTCACTGCCATTGTACCTGTCCACTCCGAATCCGCAAATCTCTTTTCAAATTCAGTGGAATCACTGAGATGGCAGGTAGCCAGGGTCATTGTTGTTGGAGATGGTGTTTCTGAACCATACAGGGAGATATGCGCACAGAAGGGCATTGAATTCATTTCCCTGAGTGAGAGATCAGGAAAAAGGGCAGCCATGGCCGAGGGTATGAAGCATGTGAATACTGCTGTTACACTGTTCATGGACTCGGATGCAGTTATATCATCGGATGCGGTCATGAGGGTTCTCAGGACATTCAGAAGCAATGTTGGGGGTGTCGGCGGGAACATACACATGAACACATCTGATGAGAGCCCATACTCCTATGCAGGCGAATTCTTTGAAAGATCAAAGGAAACAGTGCAGAAAACAATGATGGCGTTCGGAAGCGTGATGCTTATTGATGCTGCATGTGCCGCTTACCGTACAGATATAATCAGGGATTATGTCCTGTCCGATGAATTTCGGAATTACAGGGTCCATGGTGAAATTCCATACCATGGCGGAGGAGATGATGCAGAACTCACATCATACGTAATCAGGAACGGATACATCGCTGCAAAGGCATTTGACGCCAACGTGATGGTGGAATCCAGGAAGAGTCTCCGTTCCATGTCAAAGCAGTACATCAGATGGTCCCGGACATCGTGGAGAACATTCTTCGGAAATTTAAGAAATGGCACCTTCAGGAAGGCAAACAAGTTCTATAAGTTAGAGCAGATCCTCACATATTCGCTTCCAGTTCTTTTCCTGTCCGTGATCATTTTCAAGTCTGCTTTCCTTCTGCTGATGATTTCCAGATTTGGTTTCCATCCTTTAATTATTGCAAGGCTGTTCATCTATATGCCAGACAGCCGACTGTTCCACCTGAGCACCTTCACCTCCCTGCTTTCATCACTCTCTTCGATTTTCTTCCTTTCAACCATATTCAGCAGGGAAACCAAGAAGAAACTGAAACTTTTCATATATGGAGTATCCGGAACATTTCTCCTATTCCTTACAACCATACTTGGACTGTTCACATTCAACAGGAACTGAGAAAATAATATGTTGTAATTCTGCATACACATATGTGATAGTCCTGGGCATTGAAGGAACAGCTCATACAGTGGGTGCATCCCTGCTCGACAGGGACAGGATTTATTCCAGTGTATCCAGGACATTCAAGCCTGAGAAAGGGGGCATTAACCCAAGGGATGCTGCCGAATTCCATTTCAACAATATATCTTCTGTAATAGGAGAAGCAATTGAGAGATCGGGCATCAATGAGAAACAGATAGGACTTGTGGCATTCTCCAGGGGCCCCGGATTGCCACCTTCCCTGAAGATCACTGCAACCGCCGCAAGGGCAATGGCCATAAGATTGAATGTTCCAATAGTGGGAGTGAACCACCCTCTTGGGCATGTGGAGATTGGAAGGAGGGAGACAGGTGCTGTTGATCCTGTCATGCTCTATGTGTCAGGTGGAAATACCCAGATCATTGCGCACAAGAACGGTTATTACAGGGTTTTCGGGGAAACCCTTGACATTGGCATCGGCAACATGCTTGACAAGGTTGCAAGATACATGGGCTTCCCGTTTCCAGGTGGCCCAAAAATAGAGGAACTGGCACTGTCCGGAAAAAAACTGCTCAGGATGCCATATTCCGTAATGGGAATGGATACGGCATTTTCCGGAATGTACACCAATGCGGTCAACCATCTTCGGGCTGGAGAGACCATGGAGGATGTTTCCTACAGTGTCCAGGAGCATGCCTTTTCCATGCTTGTTGAAACACTGGAAAGGGCCATATTCACCACGGGAAAGAAATCAATACTTCTCGCAGGTGGAGTCGCAAGGAACAGGAACCTCAGGAACAAGATAGAAGTCATGGCAGGGGATGCAGGCATACCTGTATTCGAAACGCCTGATGAATACTGCATGGATAATGGTGCAATGATAGGGCAGGCTGGCCTTCTCACCATGGAGCATGTGGGCCCCCAGAAAATGGAGGACACAAGGATAGATCAGTTTTACAGGATAGACCAGGCAGTGGCACCATGGGTTATAGAAGATGAGACAGTATATGAGGACAGAGGGGCAGAATCTTCAGTGCAGAATACAGTTTTCCATGAGTTCAGGGCAGTCAGGAAGGAAAGGATTGCAAAGAGTTACCGGAATCCGGAGCTTGATGCCATGATAAGGGGCAGCAGAATGAAGAGGGAAATCTCCATGCTTGTTGCTATGCAGAGGGAAGGAATCCCTGTACCATCTGTTTTTTCAGTTGATACTGAAAAACTGGAATTCACCATGGAAAAGATTGAGGGAAAATCCCTGAACATCTCGCCAATCCGAAGAAAAGAGACTGCACATGATCTCGGCATAATAATCGGAAAAATGCACTCTGTATC
>JAKAYK010000075.1 GCA_021826765.1 Thermoplasmata archaeon
AGACTTCCCGAATACAGTGATTAAACAACACTTAAATATTTTTCAAAAATACCCTTTCATGTCGCTGTATGGATACATTCCAGCCTTAATTACCGTTGTGTTGATGGCTGTGACCATGTACCTTGTATTCACTATTCTCCCGAGTATCGGAAGTGCAAGGACAAAGGGAAGTTCAGGACACATTTCATTCAGGCCTTCCGATGTAATACTGAACCTTTCCAGGGAAGCTGCTCCTGTGAAGGGTTCCAGATACACCGAACCTTATGAATCAGGGGAAGTTGCCAGGGGTTCTTACAACAATTTTGTAAGGGTACAGTATTATGTTATAGTCCTTCTTTTCATTCTGTTTGATGTAGATATGGCACTCCTCCTTCCATGGGCTTTCCAGTTCAAAACGCTGGGATTATACCCATTCATTGAGACAATTATTTTCATACTCATGCCCATGACGGCAGTTTTCTACGCTTTCAGGAAAGGATATATGAGGTGGATAAAATGAAAACAGGGGATGCAGGATTTATCACTACCACACTGGAAAACGCACTTGAATGGGGAAGGAGCAATTCAATCTGGCCCTTCACTTTCGGCCTTGCATGCTGCGCCATTGAGATGATGGCAACACAGGCTTCAAGACTTGATATCTCAAGATTTGGAAGCGAGGTTTTCAGAAACTCTCCGAGGCAGTCAGATCTCATGATAGTGTCCGGAACAGTGACCAAGAAGATGGCCCCCAGACTCAAGCGACTTTATGATGAAATGCCATACCCGAAATACGTTATTGCAATGGGAGTATGTGTAATACAGGGTGGCCCCTACAACCAGGGATATTCTGTGGTCATGGGCGTCGACAGGGTTGTTCCTGTGGATGTGTATGTGCCGGGATGCCCTCCAACACCGGAAGCACTGACCCATGGCATTATGCTCCTTCAGGATAAGATCAGGAAAAGGGAGGGCAAGTAGATGCCCTACGAGGTGAAGGAAGAGGCAGGAAAAGATGGAAGGAAGATATTTCTCATCCAGAAGGAAAATTTTCTGGAACTCATGACTGATCTCAGGAAACAGGGATATGATCACCTCTCCCTGATTACTGCAGTAGATTTCAGGGACCGGATAGAGCTTGTCTACCATCTCCAGAAATCTGCATCAAATTTTGAACTGTTGACCGTCAGGACAGTGACATATGACAGTACAATAGACAGCGTTACATCCATCTGGGAAAGCGCAAACTGGGATGAAAGGGAACAGTACGACATGATGGGTGTCGTGTTCAGGGGCCATCCAAACCTGAAAAGGATACTTCTTCCGGAAGGATGGGTTGGATACCCGCTCAGGAAGGATTATGACCTGAGCAAGAATCAATACGTTAACATGGACGATGAGGGAAACGACAGAGTTTCCTTTGATCCCGGGGATGGTTGGTAATCATGGAAGGGCAATTGAATAGCAGATACGTTGAACTGAATATGGGGCCCCAGCATCCCTCAACTCATGGTGTGCTCAGGCTGAAGCTACTCCTTGATGGTGAAACTGTGAAGAATGTTGAGCCTGTTATAGGGTATCTTCACAGGAATGCTGAAAAGATATGCGAACTTGATTATTACTGTGATTCCCTGATATATTTTGACAGGATGGATTATGTTGCAGCAATGAACATGGAGGTAGGTTACCTGGAAGCTGCAGAGAAACTCCTTGCCATAGAGCCTCCGGAGAGGGTGAAATGGATCAGGGTTATAATGGCAGAACTCAACAGGCTTGCATCACATCTTGTCTGGGCAGGAGCCTTCGGCCTTGATCTCGGTATGATTACTCCATTTTTCTACTTCTTTGAGGAGAGGGAAAAGATATTGAACCTTTTCACAGAAATATGTGGTTCAAGGCAGGAAACCAACTACATGAGCATAGGTGGTGTCTACCAGGATTTCAATGACAAGATCATATTCAAGATAAAGCAGTTTCTAAAGCAGTTCCCGAAGAAAATGGAGGGGGCATATTCCCTGTTCATCAAAAATGATATATTCTTATCAAGAACAAAGGGCATTGGAATACTTGAGCCTGAGGTTGCACTGAGCTACGGTGTCACGGGCCCAATGCTCAGAGCATCGGGAGTGCCGTATGATGTCAGGAAGGACGCACCCTATCTCGTATATGACAAATTGAATTTCGATATTCCCATTTCAAAGGGAAAGGATGTTCTTGCCAGATGCATAGTCAGGTTTGAGGAAATGAGGCAGTCTGTGAAGATCCTGAATCAGGCACTGGATAAGATACCTGACGGGCCATATTTCAATCCGAAGGCAAAGAAATCACTCATGATAAGATTGAGGGGAGAGGGGGATGTCTATGCAAGAACAGAATCGCCAAAGGGTGAATTTGGAGTTCACCTTGTTGGAGACGGGACAGTCAAGCCATACAGGCTCCATGTCAGGAGCCCTGCTTTCAAGAATCTCTCAGTTCTTCCATTTCTGTCCAGGGATGTGCTCATAGCAGATATGGTCGCAATCTCAGGATCCATAGACCTTGTTTTCGGGGAGGTAGACAGATGAATCTACTGACAAGAATTGCAACAATACTCGGATTTCTTGGGCACTTCCCGGCATACACACTTGCATATCTGATAGAAACCATCATTGTGATAATGTTTGGAACAGTGGCTGTTGCAGGAATGGTATACCTTTTCAGGAAATACATGGCAAGAGTACAGATAAGGGTGGGACCAAACAGGGTAGGAAAATTCGGCATACTTCAGGTGATGGCTGATGGACTGAAGCTCTTTCAGAAGGAATCCATCATGCCAAGCGGAAGGGATGATCTTCCGTACAAGATGGCCCCTGTCATAGTATTCATAGGACTCATGATGGGTTTTATATTCATTCCATACGGCCCCCTTGCATGGTTTGGAGACCTCACCGTAACACATTCAGACGTGAGCCTTGTGATACTTTTCGCACTCATAGCCATAATGCCCATTGGGGAGACACTTTCAGGAATCACTTCCAACAACAAGTATGCAATGCTTGGGGCCCTGAGGGGAGTGGCTAAAGATATATCATTTGAGGTTCCAATGATGCTCTCAATTCTCTCAGTGGTCATAATGGCGTCTGCAAATGTAAGCAACCCCCTTGACATTAATGGAATTGTGCAGGCACAGAGCATACCTTTCATCATTCTTGAGCCACTTGGTTTCCTTATTTTCTTCATATCAATGGTAGCAAGGGCATCATTCCCTCCATTCGATATGGCGGAGAGCGATAGTGAACTTGTTACTGGAAACACAACTGAATATTCAGGACTGAGATTCGGAATGTTCTATCTTGGACTGTTCGGCACCATATTCCTCGGATCAATGATCATCAGTTCAATCTACCTGGGCGGATACAACGGGCCCTTTGTGGGTGATCTTGGATTCATATGGTTGCTCGTCAAAACACTTGTACTTGTGATCATTTCCCTCACAGTCTGGCTAACAATGCCAAGAGCAAGGATAGACAAGTTAGTCACATTCGGATGGAAGATACTTCTTCCACTTTCGTTCCTGCAGCTTGTGGTTGCAGGATTTCTGACACTTGGTGGTATATCATGATAGAAATAAAGGAGATCAAGCAGCCCAGAAGGATTCCATTCTTTGGAATGATCGGTGGAATGTTCACAGTATTCAGGCACGCTTTCCAGAAACCGGTCACAGTACAGTATCCGGAGAAGCGGGAAGATCAGGGTGACAGATTCAGGTTCAGAATCTATCTGAGCACTGATGACTGTGTGGGATGCACACTATGCGAACAGGTATGCCCGAATCTGTCAATCACCATGATGCTTCTGGACAAGGAGAATCCAAGAAACAAGAGGAAAATCTATCCCTCCGTAAACTTTGGAACCTGCACAGTATGCAGGAACTGTGAGGAGATCTGCCCGACGGATGCCATATATCTGAAGGGAGTCTTTGAGACATCAAGAACAAGGAACAGTTTCTTCTACAATCCCCTTGAACTTGAGAAGAATGAGGAGGATGTAAGAAGATGATATTTGAGATTATTGAAATTATATTTGGAGTTTTTCTTGCCATCATGGCTGCAATTTCAGTGGCACAGAAGGATGTGGTGAGAAGCATTGTTTTCCTGCTTCTGTTCCTTTCCTTAATGTCCGCAGATTTCATATTTCTGGGAGCAACCCTCCTGGGTGCCATAGAGCTTCTCGTATATGTCGGTGCGATAACGGCTCTGCTGGTATTCACAGTAATGATCACAGGAGGCAGAGAATTTGAATAAGATACCTTCAATGGTTGCATCCGTGGTATTCTTCATAGCCATGGCAATTTCAACCGTGACAATAAGCACTTCATATGAACCTGCACAGCAGTCCATAACTGCAATCTCCCAGCTCCTGTTCAGCACCTACCTGATTCCATTCGAGCTTCTTTCCGTGGTTCTTGTGGGTGGAATAATAGGAATGTTCCACACAGCGGAGGATGAGGAATAATGGAACAGTACATAGTGCAGCTAATAGCCCTTGCACTTTTTACCATAGGGCTTTATGGAATAATGACGTCGAAACTGGGCCTCAAGATGCTCATCTCGGTGGAAATCATACTCAACTCAGCCATACTCAGCCTCGTTTCAGATTCAATAGGTGCGGGGCCCGCAAACGTTTCACCACTCGTGATGGCACTCTTTGCCATAGCCATAGCTGCAGTTGAATCTGCAGTGGGAATAAGTCTCCTTGTATCAATTTACAGGAAGTTCGGGAAGGTTGACATATCACTTCTCAGGGAGATCAGGTGGTAAACATGATAGATTATGCATGGTTCATTTTCCTCACGCCCATAATATTCGCACCAATTAGCGCAATTGCAGGATGGAGCAGGAAGGCTTCAGCAGGAATCATTGCTTCCCTTTCCATATTCATTTCACTGATCCTCTCCATACTGGTTTTCCTCAACATACGGGGCCAGTCCACGCCTATATACCAGTCATTCAACTGGTTCTCAAACATAAATGCAGGAATATACATTGATCATCTTGCCATAGTGATGGCCCTCATGGTCTCATTCGTGTCCCTGATGATCCATCTCTTTGCAATGTACTATATGAAGGATGATCCCAGGAAGAACATTTATTTCGGGGAGACAGCACT
>JAKAYK010000007.1 GCA_021826765.1 Thermoplasmata archaeon
GAATCCACAAGGCTCATCATAAGGCCCTCCGGAAAAGGAATAGTTGTACAGGTAGCGGACTTTGCCCAGGAAGGAGACATGATACTGGCTACTGTAAACGCGAACATACTGAAGAAAACACTTGGCATATCTGGCAATAACTCACAGATATCGTACATTTCAGGTTATTATCTTGGAATGAAGGCAGTTTCAAAGGGTGTCGAATACGCAGTGGTTGACACAGGCAGATTCAAGCTCACAAGAGGCGGAAGAATTTCGTGCGCCATAAAGGGTGCAGTGGATGCAGGCCTTGAGATCAATGTATCGGAAGAAATATTCCCTCCAAAGGACAGGCTGGAAGGAAAGCATCTAAAAAACCCTGTTGACGTCGATGAAATAAAGAAATCCATAATAGAGAAGGTGAAGTAGAATGGAAGGAGAAAACTGGGTTCCAAAAACGGAACTGGGAAAACTGGTATCATCAGGAAAGATAACATCCATGTCAGAGGCGCTGAGGACAAAACTGCCTCTCAGGGAATACCAGATTGTAGACATACTCATGCCTGATCTGAAGGATGAGGTCGTATACATAGAGCGTGCACAGAGAATGACGGACTCAGGCAGAAGAATGAGTTACTCCATAACTGCTGCAGTTGGAAACGAGAACGGTTTCGTGGGCCTGGGAAGGGGAAAGGCAAAGGAAGCAGCCCCTGCCATAAGGAAAGCCATAAACAATGCAAAACTCAATATAATCGAGATCAGGAGAGGATGCGGTTCATGGGAATGCGGATGCGGAAGGGCACACACTCTCCCATTCGTCGTATCAGGACATGTTGGATCGGTCTCAGTAAGGCTCAAACCATCACCTCAGGGAGTGGGAAGGGCAACTGGAGACGTCGCAAAACTCCTGCTCAGGATGGCAGGCATAGAGGATGCATGGGGCTTTGCCAGAGGGCACACAAAAACAACGGTCAATTATGCAGAGGCAACATTCGCGGCACTGAAGCAAACAATTGAGATAAGGATCAATCCTGCAATACATCTCAGTACACCAATATATACTGGAAGTGTGACAAATGCTGGCAATAGTTAGAATAAGAGGAAGAACAGGAATCAGGCCCGCTGCTGCAAAAGCAAGCAGCCTCATGAGGCTTCACAGGATTAACCATATGGTGGTGATGGAGGAAAGCGCGACACTGACAGGAATGCTTCAGTCTGCAAAAGACTACATCACATGGGGAGAGATCGATCAGGATACCCTCGTGGAACTCCTGAAGACAAGAGCACTTCTTGTGGGCAGGAAACCGCTCACTGAACAGTACATCAAGGACACGCTGTCCCTGGATGGGTTTGAATCTCTTGCGAAGAGTATAATGGAAGGAAAGTTAAGATACAGGGATATACCCGAAATCATACCTGTTTTCAGGCTTCATCCCCCTGCAGGCGGACTTGAATACATAAGAAAGTCTGTTGGCGCGGGAGGAACAGCAGGATACAGGGGAAACAATATAAACAGTCTCATAAGAAGGATGCTTATACCGGGGGTGAAGGTTGATGGTAAGAACTAAAACAAAGAAATTACGTGGGGGCCACTACGGCAGAGGCATGAAGGCAGGCAGAGGAAAGGGAAAGAGAGGGGGATCCGGAATGGCTGGGCTTGGAAAGCACAGATCAGTCTGGGTCCTGAAATATGACAGGAATCATTTCGGTGTTCATGGCTTCAAGAGCCACAAGATGAGCAATATTGAGATCCCCATTACCCTCAGAGAACTTTATGAGTCATTGGATTCACTGAAATCAAAGGGTTTTGTCAGGGAGAATGGAGAATCATTGATCATCGATCTGAAGTCGGCTGGTTATACGAAGCTTCTTTCCACGGGAGAATTCAGAGTCAAGTCCACAATAATCGTTCCAAAAGCGACCGAAAGATGCATAAGCAAGCTTTCAAATATGGGTGTACTGGTAGAATCTGATGACAACAAAGATACAGAGGAATAAGTCCGCCGGCGTTCCGGTGGCGATGTTCTACATATTAGCAGTAACTGGTTTCTGGTACTTCAGCAAGCTTCCGCTGCTTTCAGTGCTCATAGCTGCCCTGCTTCTTTCGCCACTATTCGGCATAATGTATTTGGTACTGAGTTATGCGGGCCCCAAGAGATCCAAGTTATACGGGTTGGAAAATCTCACGGCAAAACTGCCAGCAGTGAAAAAGGCCAAGGGCCATGTGCAGTTCAAACATAAGCTAATGTGGACCTTCCTTGTGGTGGTTCTCTATTTTGCCCTTACAAACATTTACATTTATGGACTCAACACTTCACAGACAGTGGATGTGTTCGCATCGTTCCGTGCAATTTTTGCAGGTGCAGAAGGATCCCTGATGGATCTTGGAATTGGCCCCATTGTTACGGCCAGTATAGTAATGCAGCTTTTCGCAGGAGCGAAAATATTCAACATAGATCTTACAGATTCAGAGGATAAGGCAATATACCAGGGTGTACAGAAACTTCTGGTCATACTGATGATATTTGTGGAGGCTATTCCACAGGCTTTTGGATACCTTGTCCCGGATGCATCTCTGATCAATTCGCTGAACGGTGCAGCACCGGGATACGGCAACTTCCTTGCAAGTTCCATAATCGTCCTTCAGCTGTTCTTCGGATCATACCTTGTTTTCCTCATGGATGAACTGGTATCAAAATACGGAATCGGTTCAGGAATATCCTTATTCATAGCAGCAGGGGTTTCCCAGCAGCTCTTTACCGGATCATTCAACTGGCTGCCACAGAACCTGACCAGCCCTATTTCACTCGTTAACCCTCCTGCAGGCACTCTGCCTGACCTATTCTATTCAATATTCTATGGTTCAGCAGGCTATCTCCAGTCAGCTTCAGGAATACCCAGGCTCCTCTTTGCGCCACCAAATCCACTCATTGCCCTCTTTGGAACACTTCTCATATTCTTCATAGTGGCATATTTCCAGAGCAGCAAGGTGGAACTCCCCATAGCACATGAAAGGGTAAGGGGTGCAAGAGGAAGATACCCCCTGCAACTGTTTTATGCCTCAAATATACCTGTCATACTTGCAACAGCACTCCTTGCAAACGTATCCATGTGGACACTTCTGTTCTGGAGCAGTCCGGCATTGAGCAAGATTCCACTTCTCGGGCATAATAAATATCTTGGTTCATATCTCTCGCCTTCTGCGGCCAATGCACTGCATCTTTCATCCACAACTCCAACGGGTGGACTGGCTTTCTATCTTTACACACCAAATGGAATCGCCAACTGGCTATTCCCTATATTCCAGCCGCAGATCTACAATTCAACAGTGCTCTTCGGACATTCTCAGCTTGAGGAAATAATCCATGTGGTGGTTTTCCTTGGATTCATGACCATAGCAAGCATACTGTTTGCCAAGTTCTGGATTGAGACCACAAACATGGGCCCCTCATCTGTTGCAAAGCAGATTCTTTCATCGGGGATGCAGATTCCAGGTTTCAGGAGAGATCCAAAAATACTTGAGAAGGTTCTCAGGAAATATATACCGGTCATAACCATATTCAGCGGTGCTGCAGTGGGGCTTCTCGCTGCGGGCGCAGATCTCATAGGAACAGTGGGGCAGACTTCTGGAACAGGGTTGCTTCTGGCCGTAGGTATAGTGATTCAGTTTTACGAGGCTGTGGGAAGGGAGCAGATAATGGAAATGCATCCACTCATCAGGCAGTTCTTCGTGGAGGGTTGAAGTGAGAGTAGTCATTGCTGGGGTGGCAGGTGTCGGTAAATCAACCGTGCTTGCAGAAATCAAAAAAGGCACCAGTTATGACATCATCAACTTCGGCACTCTCATGTATGAGATGGCCAAATCCCTTGAACTCGTTCAGAGCAGGGATGATATCAGGCACCTCAATGTGGAAACGCAGATGAATTTACAGAAGAAGGCTGCAAACGCTATAGGACAGATGGATAATGTCATAATAGACACACACATGTCCATAAGGGGAAAACAGGGATTTCTGCCAGGACTCCCGGAATGGGTCATAAGGGAACTGAAGGTTTCATCCTATTTTCTTTTGGAGGCAGATCCGGCTGAGATATTCAAAAGAAGGCAATCCGACAGCTCAAGGACGAGGGATGGAGAAACACTGGAAGAAATTGCGCTCCATCAGGAACTGAACAGGATGTTTGCTGTGTCATACGCAATATACACAGGGGCAACTGTGAGCATCATCAGGAACAACGATACCAGGGTAAAAGAGGCTTCAGAGGAGATTTTGAGGAGGTTCACAAAATGACAGATAGAGAAAGGGATAGAATGGAAAGAATAGAGGAGATGCAGAGACAGAAAGAAATGATGAAAGGTATGTACAAATTCCAGGGTCTTTACTTCCTCATACTGATATTTGATCTTGCAGTGATATACTATCTCCCACTCAGGGATGCCATTGGCGGTGCATTCCAGTCTGCCTTTGGCCCCCTTATCGGCTTCAATTTCCAGTATCCTGTACTGACCATTGCACTCTCTGGAATTATTACCGGAGTGGTGACTGGTGTACCAAGATATTACTTCACTAACTGGGTCAGGATTGGGCAGGCACAGAAAAGAGCCATGGCTTTCAGGAAGGCAATGAACGATGCATACAGGGAAAACAGCAGGGAGAAAATAAGCAAACTCAGGAAAATGCAGCAGGAACACATGATGGATCAGCAGAGAATACAGATGTCAAACCAGACACCTTTGATTTTCCTGTCATTCTTCACAATACTGATATTTGTCTGGCTTTACTACTTCCTTTCAAACCTGAAATTCGCATTCGTTTCACTTCCATGGGCATCAAACGTTGACCTCAATGCATCCGCCACATTCTTCCCGAACTGGATCATAATATCCTTCATATCCAACCTTGTTGTTGGTTACTTTGTGACAATGATAATCAAGTACGTTGATTTCAGCCTCAAGGAAATGAAATACAGCAGGGAACAGATCGAGGCATGATAATAACCCTGAGCGGACACATAGGCAGTGGAAAATCAACCGTGGCCTCAATCCTTTCCGAACTCACAGGATACAGATCATACTCAGGCGGTTATTTTTTCAGGAAGAAAGCAGGAGAAATGAATCTTTCCATAGCAGACTTCAACACCCTTATGGAAACTGATGCAACGGAAGACAGGAAACTCAACAAGATGATCGGCAGTTTCATGACAGGGAACAATGATCTGATCGTCGAATCAAGGCTTGCAGGATGGATCGCAAAAGAGTATGGAATTTCTGCATTCAGGGTATTCCTTGAAGCACCCATGGACGTGAGAATACAGAGGATCCAGGAAAGGGAGGGCCCCGATAAGATTGATGATATGGTTCAGAGGGAGAACTCTGAGAACAGGAGATTCATGGAATTCTTTGGGTATGACATGGACGATACAAGCATATATGATGCAGTAATAGATACCACGGAGGGTAACGCAGATTATGTTGCAAAGAAGATCTACAGACTGGCTTTTTCCACTGGATGAAGGATGTTTTATATGTATTGACAAGCCCAGTGGCCCCACAAGCCATCAGGTAGATTACTGGGTACGTCAGCTCACAGGCATAGAAAAGGTGGGCCACATCGGTACGCTGGACCCCCAGGCAACCGGTGTTCTCGTTATGGCACTGGGAAAGGCAGTCAAGTCCATTGAGATAGCCCATGAGCAGCCAAAGGAGTATATTGGCGCAATGAAACTGCATGCAGAGGCCCCCGAAGAGAAGATAAGGGAAGCATTCAAACTCCTGACGGGGCCCATTTACCAGCTCCCGCCAATAAAGAGCGCAGTGGCAAGAAAGCTCAGAATCCGTGAGATATACGAACTTGAGATTATAGAAATAAACAAAAGAGATGTGCTTTTCAGGGTAAAATGCCAGTCGGGAACCTATGTCAGAACACTTTGCCTTGATCTCGGGTATATAATAGGAACAAGGGCAAGCATGATTGATCTCAGGAGGATTTCAAGCGGGCCCTTCAAAGAATCAGATTGCATCACACTTCAGCAGCTCAGTGATTATATTGAGCTTGCAAAACAGGGAAATGACAGAAAACTGAAAACTTCAATCTTTTCGCAGCAGTACATCGTATCACCATATTCCAAGATCATAGTGAAGGATTCCACCATGGACAACATTGCACATGGTTCAGATCTCTATCCGGGTGGCATAAAGATGATAATCGGGGAGCCACTCAAGGATGAGAGAGTGGGAGTTTTCACACAATCCGGCGTGTTCCTTGGCACAGGAAAGATGATGGTATCATTCAACCAGATATCAGATACAAAGGTTCTTGATTTTGACAGGGTAGTTGTGGAACCCAAACAGAAAGTGAAAAAGAAGGAAACCATTTCGGAAAAGCCCAGAACTATCACAAGGATGCCATCTTCCACCCATGGAAGGGAACGCCATCAGAGCAACCCTTCAGGAAGGCCATACAACAGGAACAGGAGCATGGATCATGGAAAGAGACGCAATTAAATGGAATTCACTCACCAGGAACGGTAAGAAATATTATTTTTCAACGAAAGGATCGAGTTATCCGGATGTGATTGACGGGATACTTTCCGGAAATATTCCGGGACTCATTGAACTGCGGCCGGATGAGATGCCCGATCTCAGGGAAGTGATGATTGAATATGGCCAGAGATCTATGGAGAGGGCCATAGGGGATGACTGGAAACTTGTAAAACTGGTACTTTCTCGTATGTCAATGGATGAGATCCTCAACACATTCTATGAGAAATCCATGGCCCTGTCGCTCCTCACTGGAAAACAGGAGCCCATGAATGTATTCTTCAGGTCACTGGCAGAATCTGGTGACGCTGCAATGATCACACTGGGAAACACCGGGCTTGATCTTATATCCCGGAGGGAAGAACTGTCACAGCAGATACAGGACAGGGCAGCAAAGATCATGCCAAACGCCACAAGAATCATCGGAACAGATACTGCATGCCAGCTTCTTGCGCATTTCGGCTCCATGGAGAGGCTTGCCATGTGCAAATCCTCATCTATCCAGATGGCAGGCGCAGAGAGATCACTCTTCATGAGCAAGACAAAGAAGATCAGGGGCCCCAAATATGGACTCATATACAGATCTCCGGTTGTATCTGGTGCAAAGCCGGCAAGAAGGGGAACAATTGCGAGAAAACTCTCAAATGTCCTGTCCATATGCTTCAGGGCTGACTGCGCAGGCAGAATAATGAGTCAGGAAGAGATAGACAATCTCCAGAAAAAAATAAGATAGAACTCATTCAAGAGTTTTCTGCACGTACTCGATCTCGTCTGTGATCTTCACAGGGTATTTTCCTGTCAGGCATCCAAGGCATAGATCCTTTTCCGATTTTCCTATGCTTTTAGTCAGTCCTTCAATGGAGAGGTAAGCAACAGAATCCGCACCTATCTCAGATGCAATTTCCTGATCGGTTCTTCTCAGGGCTATGAACTGATCCCTTGTCTTCATGTCTATTCCGAAATAGCATGGGGCGATTATCCTTGGGGATGCGACTCTAACGTGAACTTCAGTGGCCCCTGCCTTCCTGAGAATGCCTATTATTCTCTTGGTGGTTGTGCCCCTGATTATTGTATCGTCCACCAGGATTATTCTCTTTCCATTTATGACGCTCCTTATGGGGTTGAGTTTTATCCTCACAGCATCATCCCTCTCTGCCTGCGATGGCATGATGAAAGTTCTCTCGGAGTAACGGTTCTTGAAGAGGCCCTCCTCATACGGAATGCCTGAGCCTTCTGAATATCCTGAAGCCTGGGTCCTTCCTGAATCCGGCACGGGTATCACCACATCTCCCACACAGGGGGCCTCTTTTGCCAGTTCCATTCCAAGGGAGTATCTCGTTTTGTAAACTTCAATATTGTCAATAACGCTGTCAGGCCTTGCAAAATAAACCCATTCGAACATGCAGTGTGCTTTCTTCTCCGATGGAACTTTCAGTATAGTCCTGAAACCGTTCTCATCTATTTCCAGAACTTCTCCGGGTTCAACATCCCTTATGGTCTCTCCGCCCAGCACATCCATTGCACTGCTCTCAGAAGCCACAACTGTTCCGTCACCTGTCTTTCCAACAACAAGGGGTTTGAATCCAAGTGGATCCCTTATGGCATAGAGCTTATTGTCAATCATCATGGTGATGGAATATGATCCTCTCATGACATTCATAGAATTCCTGAGCCCATTGATAAATCCTCTCTCCTTGATTTCCTTTGAAATGAGATTCACCACGACTTCAGTGTCCGTGGTGGTGAAGAAAGGCATTCCCATTCCCTTTAGATTTTCCCTTATTTCCTTATAATTTGTAATTTCACCATTATGGGCAACAGCTATCTGCCCCGAGGATGTATTCACAAGAAAGGGGCCCGCTCCGGTGATATTTTTCAACCCTGCGGTGGAATACCTGTTATGGCCTATGCCGATAGTACCCTTAGGTGTGGTGTTCTTCTCTATATGGGGCCTGAATCCCTCATATACATGGCCATCGACCTTCAAAAGTTCTATCTTCTCGCCATCAAATATGGCAACACCTGAATTTTCCTGGCCTCTATGTTGCAGAGTCCTAAGGGCGGAATAAAGCACAGGAAAAGCCTGAGACCTGCCGTGGAAACCGACCACAGCACAACTCTCACTTGGCTTTTGCCCATCTATAGGATCTAAGTTTTGGGGCGGGGAAGCCACAGTGTGCACACCTCTTTTCCCTTACATGATACGCATGATGGCCACATCTTCTACATCTTATGTGGACCTTCTTGTTTGACATTTTTCCCATTACTGCTGTTCCATTGCTCATTGATCTTCACCTTTGGATGGGGATACAAATATTACATTGTCTCCTCTCACAAGTATCTTGTTGTGTATTCCTTTTACTTCACCATTGATCATTTCATTGGCGTTCCTGAGGACAAGGTTCAGATAAACATCGTAACCTTCCAGGACTCCAGAGTAGGTCCTGTTGCCTTTCACGTCAACCAGAACATTTTTATCTATGGTGTTTTTCATCACATCTAGTGGTTTCTGCAGAATGACTGGATTCTTTGGCATATTGACTAAAGGCTGATTAAATATCCATATTAAAACGTATGCGTTGTTCCACGAGAACTCTAAAATATTGCCTTTAATGGAGCAAACTTATTTATAAGGTAAAAAAAAGTTGGTTTGTTATTTCTGGTTCAGACGAAGTATCCGAGATCTTCCTTCTGCTCTTTTCCCTGGACTTCCCCATGCATTTTTTCAGTGATCTGTTCAATGCTCTTTGCCCTCTCTTCAAGGTCTTCAAGCTTTATGGTGAATTTCACAATTTTTGAAAGTGCCTTGATCAGCTCAATTGAACCTTTTGGATCAGTGAAGAAACCGGGAGTTTCTCCCATGAGGCAGGCTGCTTCCATGTTGTAGAATTCTCCTGCCATTCCAAGAATGATTCCTGCAGATCCGACGATTCCTCCTCCTGGTTCGTTTTCTGAGAATATGACTCCCTTTGAGGAGAGTTTCTTCTTCATTTTTGCATCAGTGACTGCTCCGATTATTCTCGGATTTTCAACTATCTTTCCTATTCCATATCCGCCCAGGGTATACACTTCACTCACACCCATTTCTGATGCCATTTTAAGGATGGTCTCGGAAAGTTCATACTGGCCTTCAATGGTGGTTCCCTGGAAGTCTCCGGTGAAGATGAGTATTGATCTTGTTTTTGAAAGTTCCTTGAAATAGAGGGTGTTTTTTGGAAGGGAGACAATGCTCTCCGGAGAAACAAAAACCTGTGCAGGAAGATGCGTGGAATAGATGTCACATACCTTCTTCATATCGAACTTATCAATGATGTAATCCACTGCGAGTCTTCCAATGTTCCCTATGCCCGGCAGTCCACAAATAAGTATGGGCTTCTTCTCCCTGCTAATGTCCATGTATTTTTTTATATGAATTCTATCCAATATTTTCATCCTCCAATTCTTTTATCCTGAATGCCTGAAATCTATCTGTTGTGGAGTATTTCACGGGCCCCGGAATGGATGTCTCCTTTCCACATGCAGGACATGCCTTAAAAAGCGTGTATGTTTTGCAGGACCTGCATTTCATTATAGTTCCTTTCATTTCTCCTTGCTTTCCCTGTTGAACTTGAAGCTCACATTCAGCTTCTTGCAGGATTCCTGTATGCCGTTGGTGGAATTTTTCAGTATATCCTCCGCAACCTTGAAATCCTTGCTCTTTACAGTTATAAGGTATCTCGGTGCACCTGAATACTGTATGTTGACCCCTTCGGAGAAACCGGAAGTAAGGCATTCCTTAATTCTCTCTATTCCATCCGGCGCAATTGAAGACAGTTCCATCTCCCCGCCAATCTTGACATATGGTGATGTCACATTCTGGGTTGCAATCTTTATGAATGCAGTTCTCCACTTTGCCCTGGTCCCCTTCATGAATTCATCTTCCTCACTGGCGGCTTCTTCAAAGGCAGCGTAGATGCTTCCATATTTTTCTATGAGATCCAGCCCAAATTCCTGCATGCAGATATCAACAGGCTTCTTCAGATTCTGTGCCACAATTTCCATAAGTTTGGTGGCTTTCTGGTCATTTTTCCATTCTGATATCTTATCTCTCTTCTGGTGTTCGTTAACCCTCTTGAGGGAAAGTTCCACTGCTTTCTTTCTTGAGTCTATCTGTATAACCTTGCATACGGTTTTCTGCCCTTCTCTAAGGTGATCCCTTATGAGCCTGACCCATCCGTTTGCAACTTCGGAAATATGTATATAACCATTGAGGCCCGGATATTCATCCAGCTTGACGTGTGCACTGAACTTGTCAAGTTTTGTGATGGTTACGACAACAAGGTCTCCATTTTCCGGTGCAGATTTTTCCATTATCATTAATATTCTTCGACTATTTCAGCGGTTGTTGCTATGATGCCACCAGTTGGAATCGCAAGTTCTCCACCGCAAATGTGGCATGTGACAACACTTGATGCTCTTGTGTATGTGATCTGCTCATTACCGCAGTCTGAGCATTTTATCTTTATGAATCTGTTTGTTTTCCCCTTCAGTTTCTTCATTATCTTTTCCTCTGCCATTATCTTACCTCCACTATCTCAAATTTCTTGGCTCTCTGGGTTGGTCTCGTGATGGCTTTCTTGCATTTCTTGCACCTGAATCTGATGGAAACTCTCTTTGTTGGTTTCTCTCTTCCCTCGAACTTTGGTCTCGGGAATCCTCCGAATCCTGAGGTTACTCTCCTGAATCTCCTCTGACCGGCCCTTAACTCGCTGGCCTTCTTTTTCCTTACTCGCTCCACTTCTTGTTCAGTGTGCTCTTTGCAATATTTACAGTACATTTTAACATTTTTTGGAAGTTTCAATGTTTTCACCCGCAGTATCTAGCGTTTTCAATCTGACTTAAACGGTATTTAGTTTCCATATAAGAATTTATGCAGATTTTGTCGCTGTTAAGTCCTGTATGCACAACCTTTAGAAGTACCTTTGCTGCGAACATAAACATGCTTTACAATATTTTTTAGCAATAACCTACTGGACCTGCTATTTGGATGATTTGCAATGTAACTGTCAAAACATATGGAATTGAACAAGCATTGATTGAAACAATCAAAGTGCGTATATCTGATATGAACAGGAAGGCCCCTTGACTTGGCGAGGAAATGTCAACCAGTCTATCGTTATGGTTCAATGAATCCTTGTTTACGTGCATGAGGGGGCCAGCAGCAAGCCACTTCCGTTAGGAAGTGGTAGTTGATCTAATGTGATCTCATGATAACATATGAGTTCAGATGTTATCACATTGCGAATAGATGAATTTACAGCTAAATTGATTGAAGGGTTCATAAAATATAAACTTGCTAATAGCAAGGCTGATGCTTTGAGGTGGATCATGCAGAGAGGGATGCAGAGCACGAAGATCACCATAGAAAGAAAAGAAAGAAGTGAACTTATCATCAAAAAGTGGAAAGAAAATGGACTTCCGGATCTTCCACAGAATTTATCAGAAATTTCAATCAAAGAACGTTCTTGTGCAAATTATAGCGACCCGCACTGTCCCCATCTGTGAGATTCTACGGCACACTATTTACTCATAAAAACAATTTTTTATGCAGATAGTAGTGAACTCCTCGAGATAATTATTGAAAATAGTTGAAGTTTAATCCAAACAAAAATTTTCAAAGAATTCAATGAGAATTCTTTCCAATCTTCGCGTTTTTCATGAAGAGCGTGAAAATGATAGACACAATGAGGAAAACCATTCCCGTAATGAAGATGTAACTGAATGCAGTGTGATCAGGGAAGGCCCTGAAAATGGGCTGATGATTGGAGTTCACACCTGTGACTATGCTGATCTCATACATGGTCTCAAAAACACCACTGATGGCAGGGGCAAGTGCTGCACCGATATTCCTGAAGACAACATTCATTCCTGTGGAAGCACCTGCTTCTGCATTTGGGGTTGAGACGAGAAGTATATTGATCATCCCGACAAATATGAATGACAGTCCAATTCCCAGAATGGTCGCATCCCCGGCTATCTGCAACTGGGTGCTCCTGAAATAGAACAGCCCGATGTAGGAAAGGAACAGCACAACGCTGCCAATCTCTATGGATACCTTTGGGCCACGTCTCTTTGTAATTATTGCAGCAATGGGAGCTACGGTCATTGAGGCAAGTGCAGATGGAAGCATGGTGAGACCTGTATTGAAAACGCTCAACTGGAATCCTGCAGGGCTGGGATCCTCAAGCAGCGGTGGAATACTGTAGAACAGGAAGAACATAGCTGCCATGGCAAAGAGTCCAGTGAAATTGGCAAGGAAAACATTCCTTATTTTCATCAGTTTCATGCTGATGAACGGTTCTTTGACCTTTACTTCCACCAGTACGAAAAGTGAAAGCAGGATGGCTGAAAGAAGGAAACACATCTCAATTGCATAACTTCTCCATCCCCACGACTGTCCTTCTGACAGGCCAAGAATCAGGAATATAACTCCTGAAGCAAGGAGAATAATACCCGGAAAATCGATTGATGCTTTGTTTCTCTGCCCGCTGTCCTGGAGGAAAATGTAAGAAGCGATAAACAGCCCAAATGCTACTGGAATTGCGGAATGGTATGAATACTGCCAGGCATAATTCTGGGTGATCCATGCGCCAAGTACAAGCCCAAGAGCAGCACCTCCTGTGAATGTTGAACTCAGGATGCCCTGAGCAAGGGGAAGTTCTTCCTTTGGAACCCTGTCATTGAGGAGTGCAAAGGCAACAGGAAACATTCCCATCCCAAGCCCCTGGATGGCCCTTATGAATATGAATTCTTCAAGGGATGTGGCGAACCCTCCAAAGAATATGGCCACTGCATATATGAGGGAAAGCATGAGGAAAATTTTCCTCTTTCCATACATATCCGCAAGCCTTCCAAATACAGCCGCTGATACAGTTCCGGAGATAACATATGCGGTAATAACCCAGGAGAGGGAATCATAACTTGACTTGAAATCGGTTTTTAGAATTGGCAGGGATGGCATGATCATTGTTTCAACGTAATTTACCAGAATACCCATGATTGCCATAATAATGATAGTAACTGTCGCGTGATTTGATAGTCTTCTTTCTTTTTCCACTTGTCCTCAATTTTATTTATTATATAGAACTTCGCAAAAAATTTAGCCAAAGAAGAGTCTCGTTGTTTTCAGATGTTAGCGGTACAGATAGGTTTTTCGGATCATGTGTCACTCAATATTTGCCTAACTTATTATTGGTTATTCTGCCAAATTTTTATCAAAATATGACAGTCTAACTGAAACTTACTGTTTTCCTGGTTGTCTGGTGAAATCATTAACTATTGTTCTTTCATGGAGAATGTTATCTGAGTTGAAGAAATTCTTAACTACTTCATTGATTTTATCACATCATGGTTGTATCAGGTGAACAAAAGGATGATATTTCAATTGAAGAACTGGTTGAAGACGAATTGAAGAAGATCGAATCTCTTGTTGAAACGGAACTGGAAAAAAAACTTGACATCATGCTCAGGCGGGCCCTCATGCCTGATATTGAAGGACTGAAATTATGCCTCCTTGAGTCAAAGCAACTGTACAGCAAGATAGAACAGGAATCAGTGGATGAAAACAGGCTTGAAACTCTTGCCTCCTCTATTTCAAAAATAGGAAATTTGAGAAACAGTCTTGATTCTGCTGTCAGGGATACATTTTCTAAAATTGGCGGTGCAGACAGGTCCCTGATTGATTGGATAACAGAAGTTAAGTTCAACACAGCCAGTATCCTGGAAAAAATTATGGCCCATGCAATAGGGGCATTGAAAGAATTTGCAAAAGATTCTGGTGTATCTTCATACAGCATCAGTTTTGGATATTATGATCTCAGCGTGACATTGAATTTCAACGTCAAATAACAGGGCACATACAAAATAATTTAAGCCATAATCAATGTGGTATTTATGTCTAAAAAAACTGAAACGGAAAATTACAGGCAGGTTTCTGTGTCAGAGTTTTTTGAGAAAAATCGGCACATGCTTGGTTTTGATTCGCTTCAAAAATCACTTTTCATGATAGTGAAGGAGGCTGTCGACAATTCCCTGGACGCTTGCGAGGAGAGTGGCACAACTCCTGAAATTTCTGTTGAAATAAGTATATTAAAAGAAGATCTTTTTGAGGTGAAAGTGCTTGATAATGGCCCCGGCATTGAGAGGTCTATAGTTCCAAAAGTGTTTGGCCAGCTCCTCTATGGATCAAGATTTCATGTGCTTAAACAGTCCAGAGGTCAGCAGGGAATAGGAATAACTGCAGCCATACTGTACGGGCAGAGCACCTCTGGAGAACCAAGCATCATAACCACACGAAGAAAGATGGATTCAGTTGCATACAGGTTTGTGCTTGGAATAGATATAAAAAACAATGTTGCCAAGATTCACAGTGAAGACCCCATAATCTGGCCCCATGAATCTGGGACAGAAATATGCATAAAGGCCAGGGGGAGATATGTAACCGGAAGGCAATCAATATTTGAATACCTGAAAGAGCTTGCTGTGGTTAACCCCAATGCGAAGATATCATTCACAGATCCAGAGGGGAAGAAATTCATATTTGAAAAAACCATTGATGAGCCTTCGAAGCCACCAAAAGCAACTAAACCACACCCTTATGGTGTTGAGATAGGGGATATAATTGGAATATGTGCAGACAGCAGTGAAGGCACTATGG
The DNA here is from genome assembly GCA_021826765.1 of Thermoplasmata archaeon. GTDB lineage: Archaea > Thermoplasmatota > Thermoplasmata > Thermoplasmatales > Thermoplasmataceae > Cuniculiplasma. The sequence goes on from JAKAYK010000007.1 coordinate 15,216, forward strand.
AAAATCTACTGATATCTGCATTCTCAAGAATAAGCAGGGCAACTTCACTGGAAATACTTGAAAAATCAGGAATTGATCCGGGGGCTTCTCCCCACTCCATAGATAAGGTCATGGCAGAGAGCATCATAAAAGGCATAAATGACACTAAGCTCATGCCTCCTTCTGCTGAATCACTTTCACCAATCTCTGAGAAATTCATCAGGACAGGAATGCTTTCCGTCTACGGAGAACATAAGCCATCATTCTATGGCAGGCCCGTGACCGGGAAAGTTGCCATATACAAGGGGAATCCATTTTCTGTTGAGACAGGGATGGTTTATGGGGGTGCTCTTCCTGCGGATCAGCCCATACTTGTTTTGAGATATGCGAATAAGGTGCCATTGCTCTTCCATCCCGGTTCGTGCGCAATCACCAAAGCCATAAGCGAAACGGACTGGAGGCAGTTTGGGTTTGAGCAGAAACAGGGAAAGGGAGTTCCATATGGCCCTGCAATAATAATGGTTCATGTTTTTGGCCCCAGGCTTCCATACACCTCTGAATCCAAGGAGGCCATAGCGCCTGTGGATGAGATCACCGAGGCAATAAAATATGCCATAAAGATGGAGCTGAAGCAGTTGAGGAGATTCAACAGCAGAGCGGAAAAAAACAAGAAGATGGGTGAAAAATTCAATCTTGTCAGCACTGTCATACCGGAAATCGCCAGGAAGAGCAGTGAAATACTGTCCATGGAAATACCTGACTGCAGGGTTGTCATAAGCAAGATTGCAAACGTGGTGTTCGTGAGGGAAACATTTGTGGAGAGGGATGGAAACAAATATTCTGTCACAGAGGTAATAAATTACACAATGAGTCCTGTTTCCTTGAACCTGAAGATCGTGTTCAGGAACGGCGATGTGGATAAGAAGATCGAGGATCTTGGAATGTCCGAGAAATTTGTGTACGAGCATACGGAACCATTGAATGTGAGCGACGAAGCTGAATATTATTTCACTGGAATTAACCCTGTGCTTGTGCAGGGCGCAGACGAGCTCCCGTCGGACTGGGGACTCAAGGGGGTTGAAGCATATGAATCAGAGGAATGACACTGAGGAATACCTGAAGAAGCTTGTAAAATTAGTATATGACCAGATCAGGAACGGGGATGTCCCGGAGATAAGCATAAAGTCAAGAACGAAGGAGAATATTGTTCTGGACTCACTCCTCGGGGTATGGAAATACGGTGACCAGGAGGTCAAGAGGAATGCAAGGAAGATGGACGGTGCACAGTTTCTGGCAAAATCGCTTTATTCCATCCAGTTCATCCTGGACATGCTGAAAGAATCCAAATCATCCACCCTCAGGGAAATGTACTATATATCTGAAGGATGGAAGGATTATAAGTTTGAGTCGCAGGATGAATCCAATCTGCTTGTGGAAGACATGGAAGTAATAACAGAACTCATGAGGGAGGATTTCCATCTCCGTCCTGAAGAGAACGGTGCAAGCATAATCGGGAACATAACCATAGAGGAGAAGAACAGGAAGGGTGAATTCAAGAGGATCAACTGCAGGGATGACGTTGGAGATTCAGGGTACACAATTCCATATAACGTTGAGGAGGAGAAGCTTCACCTCATCTCCCAGGATGCAGACATGATACTTGCAATGGAAACAGGAGGTATGTTTGACAGGCTTGTGGAGAACAGGTTTGATGAAGATTTCAGGGCAGTGCTTGTTCACCTTAAGGGCCAGCCTGCAAGGAGCACGAGAAGACTTCTCAAAAGAATGAATGAGGAGATGCATCTTCCTGTGTATGTGTTCACGGATGGAGACCCATGGTCATTCAGGATTTATGCATCCATTGCATACGGTGCAATCAAGACTGCGCACATTTCCCACTGGCTTGCAGTCCCCACTGCAGAATACCTGGGCATAACCGCTTCAGATATCCTGTCATATGATCTTCCGACTGATGTTCTTTCAGACAAAGATGTTGCAGCCCTGAACTCGGAACTTCAGGACCCTCGATTCAACACAGAGTTCTGGAGGTCTGAGATTGAAACCATGCTGAAGATCGGGAAGAAGGCTGAACAGCAGGCACTGGCAAAATACGGTCTCAATTTTGTCACTGACACATATCTTCCTGAAAAGCTGAATTTCAGGTCGTAGGTGGTCATTTGCGTGATAAGATCAGGGTGAAGGTGTTCCAGATGCAATCCTCAGATATCCTTAAGGAGAATCTTGAATGGATTCTTGAAGGCATCAGGAGCGCGGGAAAGAATGCGGATGTGTGCGTGTTTCCAGAATATTCCATGCTGCACCCTGATTATTCTATGAAGGATCACTACATTTCAAGCACACAGAAAACAGATGGAAACTTTATCAGTTCCATTTCTGCCCAGTGCAGGGAATCAGGTGTTGGGGCCATAGTGAATTTTATTGAAAAATCCTATGGAAAGCCCTTAAATACGTCCCTCTCCATAAACAGCATGGGAATCATCAATGGCCGCTATTCAAAGACACATCTCTTTGATGCTGGAAACTACAATGAATCTTCCATTCATTCACCGGGGGATACTATACCTGAACCTTTTGGAGTTTCAGGCATTGCTTCAGGAATCGAAATATGTTATGACATCAGGTTCCCTGAACTTTCCAGAATTTATGCCTTAAAGGGTGCAGGGATAATATTCGTCCAGGCAGGGTTCTATGCAGGGAATTTGAAATATGAGACATGGAAGACACTTCTAACAGCAAGGGCCATGGAGAATGGCCTTTTTATCGTAGCATCCGCACAGTGCGGGGATGAATTTGTAGGACATTCAATGATTATAGGGCCGGATGGCAGGATAATATCTGAAGCAGGAAACGAACCTTGCAGCATTTCTGCAGAACTTGACATGAATGATGTTGAGGCATACAGGAACAATATACATGTGCTGGATCACAGAAGACTCGATCTCTATGACGTGAAGGGCCTTTAGGCCAGTATTTTCAGGACAGAAAGGAAAGATTCAACATCTGGAACGCTGTATGTTGCAGCAGTTTTTGAATTGCCTACATGTATGCTTATGCATTCAGGGCAGGCTGAAAATGCAGATTCATCTGTCATTTCATCGCCTGCCACAAGGCAGGGCCTGCTATTTCTGAACATTTTAATGGAATCGCCCTTGTTTGAGCCCGGAATCTTGATCTCAGCTATATCCTTTCCAATATAAAGCTCCATCCCATATCTTTTCGCAAGTTCAGATACTATTCTCACAACACTCTCTCTGGCATCATTTGAAACCAGCCCGAGATGGAAAAGTATGCCACCTCCCTTGGGATACACACGCAATCCTTCAAATGATTTTTCAATGTGCATTTCCTGAATTTCCCTGCAGTTTTGCGCATATTGCACGTAATCTTCCTTCAGGTACATCATCTTTCCACCAATTCTTGCACACGCCCCATGCATTGCAATAAAATTCTGATCAGGGCCGAGAAATTTCTCAAGATCTTCAATGGATCTTCCAGAAACAACATAGAGATCATACTTCAGGGATATTCTTGAAAGCAGTTCCTTCACGCTTTCAGGCAGAAAGCTTTCCTCTGGATTCATTATTATGGGAACGAGGGTTCCATCATAGTCAAGAAATAACTGGTCCCCTTCATGAATCTTTTCCCTGATGGCATTCTCTAGAGATTCACTGTTCCAAGAACCTTTTTCGCCCACCATCTGTCATCATGCTTAATGACAAATTCCTTCATAGCATTAAGCCTTTTTAGTTTCTCCTCCTCAGGCATATCAAGGGCAATCTTCAATTTTTCAGATATATCCTCAATGGAATTTGGGTTTACTTTTATTGAATGTGGAAGGTAATCTGCCACACCTGCAAATTCAGATATTACCAGGGCCCCCTTTTCTGTGGTAGCTACAAACTCTTCAGCAACAAGATTCAATCCATCCTTCAATGGTGTTATGAGTGCTACATCTGCATTGTAGTAATAATTCATAAGTTGGGTCTGGGAGAGTTTCCTGTACATGTAGGTTATGGGCATCCATGAAATGCTGCCGTACAGGCCGTTGATCCTTCCGACATTCATCTCCAGATCATTCTTGAGTTCGTCGTACCCCTGGATATTTGCCCTGCTCGGTGTCACAATCATTATGAAAGTGAATTTTTCCCGGTATTCAGGATATTTCCTGATAAGGGCTTCTATGGCACCGATCCTTTTGACCAACCCCTTGGTATAATCAAGCCGATCTATGGAGAAAACCTTGCTCATTCTCTGCTCTTTCCTCAGTGCACTGGATTTCCTGAAATTATTGAATTTTCCGTAGTTTATTCCGATCGGGATGGCATGCACCTTTCTCCCGATGTCGTTTCTGGTTCCTGTGGATCTGATGTATGCTGAAATGAAATTCCTGCAGTATTCCTGTGTGTGGAAAGTTATGGAATCGGCCTGTGCGATGCTCCTTACAACCCTGTCCCTTTCTGGAAGAATGGAAAAAAATTCGCTTGAAATCCATGGTATATGCCAGGTGAAGATAATTCTGTTTTTGAGTCCGGAATCCCTTAGCATACCGGGAACAAGCGACAGTTGATAGTCATGAATCCAGAGAATATCATCCGGTGAGCATTTATTCATGATTTCCGCTGCAAATTTCCTGTTCACGTTTTCATAGAATGTGAATGCCCTGGAATCATACTGGATCTTTTCCCTGAAATAGTGAAAAAGGGGCCACAGAATACTGTTGCTGTACTCATCATAATATCCTTTCTTCTCTTTCTGTGTCAGGAATATCCTGTCTATGGTGTAACTTCCCATATTCTCATGCTGGAAACTGGAATCCATGGCACCATCCCCCCAGCAGACCCATCTGCCACCCATGTTCTCCATTACATTCTTCAAGCCTGTGGCCACCCCGCCCACATTTTCCCTCTTCACATGTTTATCCTTCATCCTTTCGTATGAATGAGGGCCCCTGCTTGTGGCCATTATTATTGACATATATGAAAAATTACATCTATTTATTAATAGTTATGGTTTATTTATTCACCAGAATAAAAAAATCAGTGGCTCATGAAGAGATCACTGTTCATCTTCCTCTTCAATTCTGGAAGTTTCTCCGGCCTGAATATCCCATATTCCGTTATGTAGGCAGTTACATATCTGGAAGGTGTCACATCAAATGCGGGGTTTCTTGCTCTGCTTGTTTCAGGGCCTATTCTCGTTCCCCCTATGTTCAGCACCTCCTCCTCATCCCTCTCCTCTATGGGAATCATGTCACCATTCTCAATCGAGAAATCAAATGTTGTTCCCGGTGCGGCTACATAGAATGGTATTCCATTTTCCTTTGCAACCACTGCCTTTTCATATGTACCGATCTTGTTTGCAAAGTCTCCGTTAGCACATATCCTGTCAGCTCCAACAATTGCAAGATCAACCTCTCCTTTTTTCATGAAATAACCTGCTGCGTTGTCTGCAATGATTGCATGCTCAATGCCCTCCTGCCCAAGTTCCCATGCAGTCAATTTCGCACCCTGCAATCTGGGCCTGGTCTCATCCACAAAAACAAATATTTTCTTTCCATTCTCCTTTGCCATCCTCATAGGGGCCAGTGCAGTCCCCCAATCCACTACTGCCAAGGCTCCTGCATTGCAGTGCGTGAGTATTTTTGAATTGTCCGGTATAAGCGCATCCCCGAATTCTCCTATTTTCTTGCATCTTCCACTCACCTCCAGGCTGTATCTTTCCGCTGCATTAAGTTCAAAATCGTTTGCCTTCATGAATTCTATGGCTTTGAAAAGATCAAAGGCGGTCGGCCTTGTCTTCCTGATCTTCTCCAGAGCATCATCCATATTTTCACCTTTGATCTTGGCCATTGCCAATCCGAAAGCCGCTGCAACCCCTATGGCTGGGGCCCCTCTCACAACCATTGATTTTATGGCGTATGCAATTGCATCAGAGTTTTCTGCGTCAAAAATTTCAATTTTTTCAGGAAGTTTCCTCTGTTCTATCATCCTTACCTTCCCGTTCTCAAACCAGACTGCTCTCAACTTCCTCTCTGCACCATCAACAATCATCTTCATCTTTATCTATGGTGTATATTTCTAAAATATAAATCATAATTGTCTGAGATTGGGAATTATTTCAAATATAGGGGGCCATTATCCTCTATGAGCTTCACAGTCTGTTCATTGGCCCATTTTTCCTGAAAATATTTTATTATATCTGCAGAATGAACTACTCTGCCCGTCGAAATGCTCTCATTGTGTATCCCTTTTATTTCAGTGGAAAGCCTTATATTGATTCCTGATTGGAGTGCCCTCAGGCAGAAATCTATGTCTTCAAAACCAACCCTGTAATTTTCGTCATAGCCCCCTGTACTTTTCAGAATTCCAGAAGAAAACATGTGAAATGCGCCTGTAACAATTCCTTTGTTGGAAGGGTTGATTTTTCTGTAATGGTTAATGTACAAGAATTTATTCAATCCCATGCTTCGCATATAATTCATTTTTCGAAAAGCATCAAAAGGGGCCCTGTGAATTTTTACCTCCTTCAGGAAATAACCTATAAATGAACCATCAATTGTGGAACTTACCAGATTCACTGATATTCCTGCATGTTGAATGTGACCATCAGGAAAATTGAGGATTGCGCCAACAACCGTATTCATGCTGGAAGCAATTTTAATAGCTTTTTCAAGAGAATTGCCGGAAAGAGTGACATCATCATTCATATTCAGGTATATATCCGCATTTATTTCTTCCAATCCCTTATTCACGGATTTTGCGAAGCTGAAACTCTCACCCGAATCCTCAACTGCTGTTAATGTGATATTCTCTTTTATG
>JAKAYK010000076.1 GCA_021826765.1 Thermoplasmata archaeon
TGAATATGACGGGGGGCCTGTAGGAGATGATTGAGAAGCAGTGGAATATATGAACGGTATCATAACGCATTAGATTTGGAATGTATAAAAAGTTAGCGAAACATATTAACAATTCATCCTTCTATGTATCAACTCCATACAATTCAGCTGACAATAATCCTGACTCCAAAAATTAGTTTAACCGTTAGAGTTCAGGTTTCTGCCAAAATTTTGGATAAAATTCTATGTGGCATTTCATGGTAAGATCACATTATAACCTGAAATCATTATTCCTAAAGAGTTGTTATGTGTGCTTTTCTGCATTATGGTTCGTATCATTTATAGAATATGGTATAATATTGGTATATGGCCTCCCTCTTCAGGATAATCTTTCTGGGCACAGGCGGATCATGGCCCACACCGGGAAGATCTATGCCTTCCATCCTTCTCCAGATAGATGATACCATAAGCCTTTTAGACTGCGGAGAAGGAACACAGAAACAGATCATGAAAAGCGGAGTCTCGTTCATGAAGATAAAACATGTGCTTCTTTCGCATCTCCATGGTGACCATTTTCTTGGACTACTTGGTCTTGTGCAGAGCATGTCATTCAATGGGAGAACTGATGAACTCAATATATATGGCCCCCCTGGTTGCATATCCATCCTCTCAAGGGCCATAAATGTGGGATACTACACATTGAGATTCCCCATAAAGGTTCATGAACTCCCTTTCGAATCCAGCATGGAGATCGAAGGTTTCATAGTGGAGACAATGAGGGCAGATCATCCAGTACCTGCTATTTCATACAGAATTGTGGAAAAAGACCTGATAAAGATTGATCCTGAGAAAGCAAGACGACTTGAGATATCATCAAGAAGGCTGGAAGAGCTGAGAAGAAAAGGATCCATCGATCAAGATGGAAAAATCATCTCGATGCCTGATGTTTATGGTGGAACGAGAAAAGGCAGAGTTCTCGTATATTCAGGGGATACCCGGCCAAACCCCCAGATGGAGAAATTTGCAAGGGATGCAGATATACTGATACATGAAACCTCGACTTCCTCCTCACTTGAGCCAAAGGTAAATGAATTTGGCCACAGTTCGTCAAGACAGGCTGCGGAGATTGCCAGGAACGCATGTGTGAAAAAATTTTATCTTTTCCATTACAGCCCCAGAATAGATAATACGCAGGAACTGCTAAATGAGGCTAAAAATATATTTCCAGAGTCATACCTCAGCACAGAAGGACTTTCAGTTGAAGTTGAAAAAGGAAATGTTGTATTTGAAAAGAATGATTGAATCAATTTCCAACGGCCATTGAGCCGGGGATATTTCTTCCAAATACAAATTTTTCAAAAACTACGGTCAGAATAAGGGAAAGCATGAAAGATACTGCATAACTGATGTCAACACCGTTAGTTGCGCCGTAAAATGGCACATTAACTCCAAAATAGATGGTTATAGTGTCCATGAATGGATAGGATGCCGCGATTCCAATTATGTATGACAGAATTGGACTCCAGTTTACTTTTGCTATGCTGGCCTTTTTCTTCACAATGAAGAATTCTGCAATCATGACGCCGAGCCACGGAGTGATCCAGTAATCGAGAACGAAAAGGAAACCTTCAAAGTAGCTTGTGAATGTGTTGAAGAACATAATTGAAAGAATAATGACAATTATGGAAATAGCTGCAATCAGGAAATTCTTTTCAAAAGCAATTCCAATGGCCCTTGCCGACATGAGGTTTGAGTAGAGATTGAGGGAATTTGCAGCGAGTCCTCCAAGGAAGAATGTTATGGCCCCAATAATCCAGAAGTATCCAAACATGTCGAGATATATTCCATTTGAGACGGAACCGTTCAGGTTAAGATATGCTGCGGCCATGTATGATAGAAGTTCAACAAGAAAAGAAGCCATTGCAGAACCAGCAAGAGTTAAGACTGCCGAATTTATTTTGTTCCTGCCAGTATTCTTTATGTATCTTGAGTAATCAGATGCATAGGGGCCCCATGACATTATATATGAGAATGAGAGCATGAATGCAGCTGCAAAATTGTAAATGTTCCATGTTTCATTATGTGCAAATACCGCATTAGCACCTGAGGTGAAAATTCTAATGGCCATATAGATGAAAAGCAATCCCAGGAAAAACGACATTGCCCATTCAAATCTTCTGATAGACTTGTGTCCAAACCGTATGGTCAGGTATATGCATCCAAAGGTGATGAAAATGGCAATTAAATAAATGGCATTATATCCTAATATACTGAATCCAAAATTATCCTGTGCGGAAAGGATGTAACCCAGTGCTCCAGCAGATATTATCAGATTCACTGTCAACCAGCCCACAGTGTTTACAAATTGAAGAAGGGAAAATGCTTTTCCTCCCGATATTCCAAAGAAATCCTTAGAAACCTCCATCTGTCCCTTGCCTGACACCGGGCCGATGTATGACATGACACCAACAAGGATGCCCCCTGCAATATTTGCCAGCAGAAGCGTAATGATCATATCTACAAAAGGAAGGGCATAATAGTACTCTATGACAACGCCCAGGAAAAAATCACCAACGGACAGGTTAGATGCAAACCAGAGATAAAATAGGGACGAGGGTTTGCTCAATCTTTTCTCATCTGCTGTTACTATATCCAGAGTTTCGTCTGCTGTAGTCAATTTGCTTGAATCTGACATATTTTTCTGACGCCACATCGCTACTGAGGATATAATTAATATTCTTTTTTAAATACTATTTATATACCTCCTTTTGACTTTGCACTCATAATGATACAGGATTGTCACCATTTTTATATGTTGAAATTATAACAATGCATGGCAAATAGGGCAGTTTTTTTGATTGGTGCATCGAGTGATATTTTTGAATCCAGTGTTTCATCCATATTGAGAACTGTTGAAACCTTTGATGTGGACAGTATTACAATTTTCTACTCATCTTTCGCAAAGAGGTATGTTTCTCTGATCAGGAATTTTTTCGAGGAAAATTCCATTCTCACACACATCAAATGGGAAAACATAGAACTGGATGAAAACGGATACGAGGAACAGTTGAAGAGTGTGCTGGATCATAATACAGTATTCTGTCCTACAGCTGGTTCAAGATATTACACCATATCCGGCTCAGTCCTTGCCCAGTCGAAAGGGGCAACCATTGTCCATATAATGTTCCTGTATGGACCCTGGCATGGAATGTACTACCCCTTTGTTCCCAGATTCCTGCAGCAGTTGAAAATCATGAATGGCCCTCTTGCACCTTCGAAAAAAATTGGGAATATTATAACAGAAGAACAGGCAGCCAGACTGAAGAAATACTGGGAAGATTCATTCCGTTCCAGAAGCATATCCAGAAGGGCTGGGAGAGAGGCCCTTTCACTAAATTTGAATGATACCAGAAATTACCTCACAAATGATGATATTGTCAATCTTCCAATCCTGATGAGCGAAAATGGAGAGGTAACTATTGGAAAGGTGCAGGATGAAAAAACCTGTCTCAGGCTGAAGATATCAGGAAACCCTCAGAAATGCCATGTGGAATATGAAGATAAGGGAAGTTTCATCAGCATACCCGATGATGAAAATATGAGAGATGGATTTATTGAATCCTTCATAGGACGTGCCCTTTTTGGCAGGGAAAAATCAAGACGCCCGAAAAAAGAGAAAATTTCTTTCGAAAACCTGTACAGCATTCTGGGTTTCACATCACTGAAAGCAAGCAGCATAGATCATAACAAACACAGCCTTGAGGAAATTTCAGCTGGTTCAAGGGGGATAATTGTAGATACAAACCTTGTTTACAGGGGAATCCTGCTTGATAAAAATGTAAAAAAAATGATTCCATATTGCACGTACGTTGAAATTGCAAACAAAAGAACTGACCTACTTAAAACCAAACTGGAATCACTGGATAAATTCTATGCGGACCTTCTCTGGGAATCTCTCACAGAACTGATGGAGACCAGTACTATCATACCCACTGAGACCTTTTTCTGCGATGGAGTTATCCCGATGATCGACCCTCTGCTCATAAAGAATTGTGTGCTTTTGACCCATGATATGGGTGCATATAATCACTGGCTCGAAATATTCTCTGAAAATACAAAGGTTTGCAGGGCATTTGTCTCATACACAGATAATATTGTAAGACTTGCATTTGCGTTCCTTCTCCTTGCTTCCCTGCTGCACATGTCCTGATGTTGATCCTGACATTTTGAAATCATTTCATATAGGGAAATAAATAATACAATGATAAAATACCATAATGTGGAACTTCAAAAAAAGATCGAAGCCCTTCTTTTCGCCACTGATGATCCCATTGGCATAAAGGAAATGGCGTCTCTTCTTATGGAAAATGAGGATTCCGTAAAAAAGGAATTGAAAAAACTTATGAAGGATTATGCTGCTAGGGAAACATCGATTGCAATATTATGCACTGGAAAAAAATACAGGATGTCTCTAAAGAAGGACTATGATTCCATAGCAATGCCTGTTGCAAGGATGGAAGTGACACCACAACAACTGAAAGCACTGACTGCCATATACAATTCTCCAAGGGCCCTTCGTGGTGCAATCAAAGACAGGCTTGGAGAAAAATCCGATGAGATAATATCAGAACTTAAGAGGGCTGGCTTCATAAAGATTGATAAGTACAGGAATACTGAAATGTATGTGCTTACCAAAAAATTTTACTCTTACTTCAATATGAACCAGAAAAAATTAAAAGAAGAAATCCATAAAGCACAGGAAGGAGTGACTGATGAAAGCTAAAATAATGCTTATTGGCGGAGGAGGCAGAGAAGATGCAATTGCTAGAAAAATTATCGAGAATGAGGGGACTCTTATAAGTATACTCCCCTTTGAGAATCCTTCCATTATAAGG
>JAKAYK010000077.1 GCA_021826765.1 Thermoplasmata archaeon
AGGTTTGCAGAGGTGGATGATCTTGCGGAAACTCATGATATCTCGGGGCCCATCCAGGGATCGATCTATCCCGATCTGAGAAAGATCAGTGCATCACTGATGTCTTCCGGAAAGGCATCCTACCTGCCAATTGGTGGAGTTGTTCCACTGCTTGAACAGTACAGGTATGCTGAACTTGTGGATATCATAATTAATTCAAAACTGAATTCTGATTTTTCCAAGCCAATTCACCTCTTTGGAGGTGGCCATCCCATGTTCATGGGTATGGCAGTGCTGCTTGGAGTGGACATGTTTGACTCCGCTTCCTACGTGAAATACGCAAAGGATGACAGAATGCTCTATCCTGAGGGAACCAGGGACCTCAAAGATATCATGGAACTGCCCTACTGGTCTCCCCTGAGAGGAAGATTCACCGCAGAAGAGCTCAGGAAGGAAACTGCTGATAGCAGGAAATCCCTGATTGCAGAGCATAACCTTGCAGCAATATACATGGAACTTTCAGAGATCAGGGAGAGAATACATGAACAGACTCTCTGGCAGTACGTGGAAGCAAGATCAAGAAGCCATCCCGCGCTTTTTGAAGCATTCAAGAGAATTCTGCTCTATTCAGGAAAGATTGAGAAATATGTGGAACTGTACAGGAAACCGCCCTTCATGGCCTTTGACGATCTATCCATGATGAGCCCATATGCCTCAAGGATGAGGAACATAAAGGGCAGTGGAGAATATGTTGATGCAACTGCATATTATTCCCATGGAATGGGCCTCTCGGAAAAATTCATAAAAGAAATATACGAAAAAACACAGGATAAATATTCAATTATGTGGGGAGATATTGAGATACCTGTAGAACTTGAAGAGTCTTATCCCGTGCAGCAGTCCATATTCGCAAAAAACATGCCCAATTCACAGAAAAAATACCTGAACCGGGGAGAGAGCACACTCAGGAACTACAATCTCGAGAAGATTAGATTCCTTGCTGATTACCAGTTTGGAGCAGGATCAGGAAAGAATCTTTTTCCCGATTCATGCCAGATAATGGTTTCAAGAAGCACAGGACGCATAAGAACCATACAGGATGCAGGCAGGATTCTTGCCACCATGAGAGTGCATGATGGCTATCTGGCCCTCACAATGGAAGGCGGCGAGAGAATAATGAAGAATTCGCCCGGGATGAAGAACAGGGTGAAGGTAACCGATGAGAGTGCTTCATTCAATGCACAGGGAAAGAGCGTTTTCTTCAATTTCATCCTGGACTGCGACATGGATATACTTCCATACAACGAGGTTCTTGTAGTAGACCCCTCCGACAATCTTGTGGCAGTGGGAAAAGCACTGACTTCAGGAATTGAGATGAAGTATTACAGGAAGGGAGTCGCTGTGATCATAAATCATCACAGGAAATGATTATCAGGCTGGATGTTCCCGCAATTCATTCACAAGTTCCGGCTCAGGCTGGTGCACAACCCAGATCATGGAAAGTACCATCACTGCACCACCAGCTATGGTGTAATATGAGAGAGGAATTCCAGTAATAAGAACGGAAAAAGCAGCTGCAAAAACAGGTTCTGTGACCATTATGATGCTTGCCCTCTCTGGGGAGACGTAAACCAGAGAAACATTCATTATGAAATATGCAAGAACCCCTCCCACCAGGGCAGTGAAAAAGATGCTGAACAGTACAATAGGTGACCCGAAATCTGCATAAACAGGGAATGTGGGAATTGCAATAGTGGAAAGAATGAACACGGTCAGCATCTGATAGAACGTGAATTTTATCATGTCCATGTGCCTGTTCTTTGCCACATAGATTATCTGCATTGCATATCCCATGGCGCAGATGATCGTGAGGATGTCTCCTATCTGCAGATTTGTGTTGGATATCTGTCCGGATGTTATGATCACCAGCCCAATCAGGGAAATGGAAACTGCAACCCAGTCTCTGTGCCTGATGATGTTCCTGTACACCACGTAGGAGAAGACAGGTACCAGCACCACATAGAAACCAGTGATCAGGCCAGATACTGCAGGAGTTGTGAAATAAAGGCCCACAGTCTGGAAATAATAACCGATGAAGAGGAAGGTACCACCAATGAATCCTTCCCTGAAGTTTTCAAGATTCAGGGGCCTCTTGAGGAATGGAAACATCAACGCTGCAGAGACTGCAAATCTCACCGACAGAAAAATAACCGGAGACATGAATTCCAGAGAGAGCTTAACCATGGGGAATGTCCCACCCCAGGCCGCAGTGGCAAGGACTAACAGGATTGAGAATTCAGACTGCTTTTTCATGAAGGTTCCTTGGTCGGAAAGAATATATGCTTTATGAGAGATGGTTTTTTTATCAGGATTCCTATGACAACCTTTGAGGGAAAGTCTATGTCTCCGGCATTGCTTATCTTCCTCAAAATATCAGGATCAGATAGCATGCTTTCCATTGCATCAAGGGAAGTGTCAGTGATTTTTGAATAAAGTTTCTGGATCTTTAAATCCCGGGACAGTTCCTTACCTATGGCTTTCTTCCACATCGACTGGTAAACCGCTAATGAACTGGCAGAGAAATTTTCCTTCTCGTATGCCATATTCAGAGATTCTGCCGCTAACTCTCCAGACAGCATCCCTGTATATATTCCGCCGCCTGTGAGTGGTTTCACGATTCCTCCTGCATCCCCCACAAGAACACTTCTTTCTCCATAGGTCCTGTCGAGTGTGCGGATTGGAATCAGGCCCCCATTTATGGATAATTTTGAAGGGTCAAGAAATTTCTTGAATATATTGAGAAAGAGTTCCCTGCTCATTCCAAATCCAGCATTCCCTATTCTTGTGAGATCTCCAGCGGGAGCTGCCCAGCCAAAGAACCCCCTGCTGTATGCAGAGCCAAGATATACGTCCACACTGTCCTGATCCTTCATCTTCACTGCTGCCTCCACCTGGTATGCAGAAACCATCCTTCTCACTTTCTGATTGGGATAGAGATTTCTTCTGACAGTACTCCCTGCACCATCTGCTCCCACAAGGGCCATGGCATTCTCTTCAACGACGTTGCCTTCTTTCCTGTATTTTACTGTGATACTGCCATCATGTAAGTCTGCATCCAGAAAAACTGAATTCATTCTTAATTCAACCCCTTCCCCTATGGCAGCGGAGGAAACATCCTGATCAAATCTTTCCCTGTCGATTATTATTGTTTCCTCATTCTTTGAAACATGAACATTCTTTCCTGACGGAAAATATATATGTGCCCCATGAACCCTGTTCACTATGGAGTCTGTTTTTACCATGGATGTCACCCTCCGGGAAACAACGCCTGTGCATTCGACAGGTTTGCCCACAGATCTGTGCTCCTCAATCTGAAGTACACTGTAACCCAAGGATCCGAGCTTGTATGCACATTGGGAACCTGCGGGACCTGCACCAACCACTACGAAGTCATACATATTCACACCTAAAAGAAACTATCAAGGGTGGTATTGTTCTTATCCCTGTAAACCCTTTGGTGTTTTCTCTGACTTGAGAGAGTCTCTGCAACATCAACCTTCCTTCCGAGTCCTTCCATGATCCTGTTCACCGTCTCCTCAACTCTTTTTCCATAATAGGCCCAATCCGGCGTGTACTTGAAATTTTCAGCATTAATAAATGGCTCGACTTCCTGAGGGGCCACTGAACTGTCTGTCACGATCCATGCAACCTTCATTCCGGGGATGAATCTTTCGCCCATCTCCTGCAATTTCCTTGCAGCCCTGACATTTGCCATGGAGTCTGCATTGCTATAGCTTGCCTCATCCTTGACTGATCTGGAAATGGCAAGCTTCGCTATATCTATATCCGGGCTTCCATCCAGAATTTTCTGCACTATATTCCTGGAATAGGCTTCCGCTCCATCAATATCCCTCTTCATGATGTGTTCAAATACTGTCTCAAGGGCCTCGCTCTGCATGCCGAAGGAGTCAGTTCTCCTGACCTCGTATCCCCTCACAAGCATCTTTCCTGCATCCTGTTCTGGATATACCATCATGCCCACGTATCTCTTCTTTGCACCGTGAGAGAAGAATGGGTCCATTATTTTCTCGAATTCTATTGATACATCCATTTTTTTGGATATATCTGATGCAAGTTTTTTGCCCAGTTCAACAGCTTCCTTCAGGTCTGATTTTCCAGTCTCTATGAACACGCTGTCCGTATCCCCGTATATGACCCTGAATCCTTCATTTTTAAGGTCATTTATCAGTTTCAGAATTGTTTCTCTGGCAAATGCAGTCACGGATGCTCCCAATTCTGAATTTGTGAATCTGTAGAATGCAGATGCAAGAACGCCATAGAAGGTATTCATCAAAATCTTTATTGCACCCTGCACACCATCAAGATATTCCCTCTCTTCCCCTGTGGCAGTTTTCATGTCATTCTTGACCCTGTCCCTGCTGTCCATAAGGCTTTTCAGGAGTTCCGGTATTAGACCCTTCCTCACTGTTGGTGAGAGAAACCTTATGCCTGTTGGTGAAACTATCTCACCCTCTGGACTCAGTGTGGTGAAACATATGTTATATTTCATGATCATAGAGGGATACATGCTCTTGAAGTCCATAACTGCCACCATATTGTAGAGACCAGCACCTATGGATTCCACATGTCCACCTTCTATGGGCTTGTTCTTGAGATTTGATGATGCAGTCATGGGCACAGCTATATCCCTCCGGAATGCCATCCTGATCAGCAGTGAATCCACATAATTGCTTGTTCCTCCATTTGTTGTATCCACAAGGGGAAGTTT
>JAKAYK010000008.1 GCA_021826765.1 Thermoplasmata archaeon
TCAGGACTGGGAAGACGCCAAAACTCTGTAATAGGTTCATGCAAAACCGCCCCGACCGTGAGGAATGAAGGCGAAAACGGAGCAAAAGTGAGAACCCCACATGCTTTAGCTGTGGGAGTATGTCAGAGCCACAGCCTTGACATTATCTATGCTGTCGCACTCATATCTTCCATACTCTCCTCAATAAATTCAGATTCATTCAACACAATCCTCAAGGAAACTGTGAATGAGGAAAGGATGCAGCCTGCTGTATCCATGAGCCAGGGAACCAATGCTGTATCGGAACTGTCAGGAATCATATTCGGCGGGATACTTCTCTACCTTCCCTTTGAATTTCTAGCCATAATCCTCTTTTCCCTCCCTGTGATCTCAATCTTTTTCGGTTTAGGGAAGACGTTGAACAGATCTGATATGGCGGATAAATACGGTTTCAGGGGAGCATACCGTATAATCGCTGTTCTGATGCCATTCCTCCTGCTGGCTCTTCTTCTCAATGGCCTATTCATATCACTGGATGTATTTGGGTCAGGCCTGATACACATAATAGTTCACGGCTCTCCATTAGATTACTCATTATTCATTGCCGGATTCCCCTTTGGAGCCATCGTAGGATCACTTTTCGCAGGGAAAATTTCAGGCATAATCTCAAGAACCGGGACAATTGCTGCACTTCTTGTTCCTATGGGCATAGTGATCCTTTGTATTGCAATTTCAAGGATTATCTACATAGATATAGCTCTTGGAATTGTGCTTGGTATTTTGGTCATCTTTGTCAATATTGGCCTGCAGACAATGTTCATGAAGGCAATACCGGATGTCGTTATGGGAAGGGTGAATTCTCTTGCAACCATCTTTTCCATAGGTGGATCACCTCTTATGGCTGCCATGTTCAGCACACTTTCAAATTACTTTTATTTTCCTTATGTAATGGCTGCCGCAGGGATCTGTGCAGTAGCAGTCTCATTGCCAGCTTTCGGTGTTCTTCGCAATCTGCCTGAAAGGGTTTCAAGGATTTCACACATCATAGAAACCGGGGATAACCTTAACATGCTCTACATTCCCTAAAATAATGTGTAATTTTTCTCTCACATAACATTTTTCACTGGACGCACAATTTATCATATGCGTTGATTTTTTCTATCCAACTATCTTCAAGTTTGCTGATTCCGGAAAAACTTTCCTGATGGAGTTCCGATCAATCCCATGCATACTGATGGAAGTATCATTTATTTAGCCCAATAATATAACAGTGTATGGTAAGGATACTCATAACCGGAAGTAACGGTCAGGTCGGTTCAGAAATTATTGAATTTCTCAGGAAAACTACGGACTGCAACATACTTGCTACAGATATAACTCAACCAAAGGAACAGGTTGAAGGCGTTCAGTATGAATATATGGATGTGAAAGAAAGAGTCCTTGTAGAAAGTATTTTCAGGAAATTCAAGCCAGAAAATGTGTACCATCTTGCCGCAATCCTGTCTGCCACAGGGGAGAAGGATCCTGTTTTGACGCATAACGTGAATTCCACAGGAACAATGAACATACTCTCAGCAAGTGTAACCCACAGTGTGCAGAGGGTCTTCATACCTTCAACCATAGGGGTGTATGGCCCCGGAACACCAAAGGAGAATGCACCTCTTGAGAACTATTCCACACCTACCACCATGTATGGCATAACAAAGGCCACGTCTGAGATGTTTTTCAAATACTATAATTCCCGTTACAATCTTGATGTCAGGAGTGTGAGATATCCGGGACTGATAAGTTATAAGGTAGAACCCACGGCAGGAACTACAGATTTCTCGGTGGACATGATAAAACATGCAGCAATGGGGAAGAAATATACCTGTTATCTGAAGAGTGACACAAGACTCCCCATGATGTATATGCCGGATGCCATGAGCAACACAATGAAGATGATGTACCAGGATACGGTAAAAAGAAGAATATACAATTTCATGTCATACAGCACATCACCGGGAGAGATGGAAGAGATAATAAGAAACAGGATTCCAAATTTCCAGGTTGAATATGCACCAGATTACAGGCAGGCAATTGCAGAATCATGGCCTGCATCCATAAACATTGAGGATTCAGTTAATGACTGGGGATTCAACTGCAAGTTTGATCTTGAGAAAACCATAGATGACATGCTGGAACACTATACCTCTTCCCATGAGTTTTAGAGGTCCACTTCAACAACACATTTGTTTCCGCCGTCAGAGAACTTTTCCTTCATGGAGAAACCTTTCTCGCTGGGCAGCTTTATCATATCCTTTCCCAGAACGTCACAGATGACCCTGCCATTTGTTTTTGCCATTTCATAGAATATGCAGTTGTGTCTTATTATCCTGACAATCTCCCCATCAATCTCCATCCGGGCATAGTATCCAAGCCTGTTCAGGGTTGACACAAAATTGCTCAGTTCCCTTATCTTTGCATCCCTCTCGCCTGAGCCATTCAGCACAGACATATAGCCTGCCTGGTTCAGAAGCCTGTCTGCCACCTTTCCAAGAAGCAGGTTCAGTTTCTGCTCCCCTATTTCAAGCCTGGCCTCCTCAATGAATGCTGACATCAATTCAGAGTATTTCTTTGGGAAAAGTTCCATTCCGGCCTGTGTCATCTCATAATACTTTGATGGCCTTCCCGTTCTCTCCCTCCTGAAGAATGAATGCACATAGCCCATTCTTTCCAGGGTCTCCATGTGTTCCTTCACAGCTGTTTTGTTTATATGAAGCAGTTCAGATATGGAACTTATGCTCTTCTCCCCATCTGAAAGATAATTTATGATCTTCGTTTTAACGTTACCAAGCAATGGACTCACGTTAATTTCTTCCGTCATTAACAATTATATGTGAAGATGGTATTTATACTTTAGTTATTTTAGACACGTCAAAGTGTTTAAATATACTGAATTCATAAAGGAGTATGACAGAACTCAGGATTATTGACCTTTCAGCCAGTGTAAATGGAAAAAAGATACTGAATGGTGTCAATCTCCATATCAAAGGCGGAGAGATACATGCGCTCATGGGCCCCAATGGAGCGGGGAAGAGCACGCTGGGAAATGTGCTTATAGGCCACCCAAACTATGTAATTGAAGGTGGCTCCATAACACTCGACGGAAAGGAGTTTGTGGACAAGACACCAGAAGAGAGGGCAAGGGCAGGATTGTTCCTGGCATTCCAGAGCCCCATTGCGATTCCCGGAGTGAAGATCTCATCATTCCTCAGGACTGCATACAAGCAGTTGCATCCTGAAGACAAGACAACAGTGACCCAGTTCTATGACAGGGTGAAGAAAGAACTGAAGAAGGTGGGACTTGATGAATCATTTCTGTCAAGATCAGTCAACGATGGATTCTCAGGCGGGGAGAGAAAGAGGCTGGAGATATTGCAGATGGTCATACTCAGGCCGAAGATCATCATACTTGATGAAATCGACTCGGGGCTGGATGTGGATGCGCTGAATCTTGTGGCAACGGAAATAATGGATTATTTCAATGGCGAAGTGGGTTTCCTGATGATCACGCACTATCAGAGAATACTGAAAAATATTGATCCAAATTTTGTGCATGTGCTTGTGAACGGAAGAATAGCCAAGGAGGGCAACAAGGAACTTGCCGTCCAGATAGAAGAAAGAGGTTACGACTGGATAAGGAGTGAATAATTATGGAAAGTCAGATTGAAAGAAAGGAAGAGGAAATAGAAAGGCTCGTAGAAGGTCTCAAGAATATTAACACCAGTGACTGGGAATTTTCAGACAGCGGATACAAGCCTGTGTATTCAACAGGCAAGGGACTCAACAGGGCAGTGGTTGAGGAAATTTCAGAGATAAAGAAAGAGCCGGACTGGATGAGGAGATTCAGGCTGAAGGCACTTGAAGTGTTCCTGTCAAAGCCCATGCCATCATGGGGCCCCGATCTCTCGGGAATTGACTGGGAGAACACCAATTACTACAACAAGCCCGATGAGAGGAAATCAACCAACTGGGAGGATGTGCCTGACCAGATAAAGGACACATTCAAGAAACTGGGAATACCGGAGATGGAGCAGAAATACCTTGCAGGTTCAGTCGCCCAGTACGAGAGCGAAGGTGTTTACCACTCACTGAAAAAGGTTTGGGAAGACAAGGGAGTGGTATTCATGGACCTGGACTCTGCAGTGAAGAATCACCCAGATCTTGTGAAGGAATACTTCTGCAAAGCTGTGCCCATGACAGACAACAAGTTCGCAGCACTGAACGGGGCAGTATGGAGCGGTGGCTCATTCCTCTATGTTCCAAAGGGCGTTCACATAGACATGCCACTTCAGACTTACTTCAGGATGAATAACGAGAGTACAGGGCAGTTTGAACATACCATTGTTGTGGGTGACGAGGGCTCAGGCCTTCATTACATTGAGGGATGCACAGCTCCAAGATGGGACAAAGACTCCCTGCACAGTGCCATAGTCGAAATATATGCACATAAAAATTCAAATGTGAGGTACACCAGTGTGCAGAACTGGTCAAAGAGCGTGTATAACATGCCAACCAAGAGAGCATGGGTTGACGAGAACGCGAACATGGAATGGGTTGGAGGATCGCTTGGCTCAAAGATCACCATGATATATCCATCTTCATACCTGAGGGGCCCCCATGCATCCACATCAAACCTGAATATATCACTTGCAGGCCCTGGAACCATAAAGGATACCGGAGCAAAGGCAGTTCATCTCGCACCATACACAACGTCAAAGATCATAGCAAAGAGCATATCCATTGATGATGGAAAGGCCATATACAGGGGCCTTCTCAGAATGAACAAGGGTGCAGTGGAATCAAGGAGCAAAGTCCAGTGCGATGCACTTCTCATAAATGATCAGTCACAGTCATTCACATTTCCGCATGATGAGATATATGAGCCCACTGCAACATTTTCACATGAGGCAAGCGTCGGAAAGATAGGAACTGAAGAGCTCACATACCTTAGGTCAAGAGGACTTTCAGAGGATGAGGCATCCTCCATGATTGTGCTTGGTTTCCTGGATGATGTGATGAAAGAGATTCCGATGGAATTCGCCATTGAGATGAACAGGCTCGTTAAGCTTGAAATGGGAAAACTCGGATCTGTAGGATGATATTCCATGGAACAGTTCGCAGACTACCTTAAAACAAGGCTCAAGGATCCAGCATACGACTACAGGCAGGATTCATTTCTTTCCTTCCTGAAGTCACCTCTCAGGGATTTTAAGGAAAGCCCCACAGTGAAGGATTATGTGAGGATCGAAGGTTCACAGCTCGAGAGCATGGCATCAACCACATTTGTGAGAGCAGAAGTGGAAGTGGATTCAGATGCTGACATATTGCTTCAGAACGGGTTCGTATCCAGAGCAGGAAATATTGAGGGGCTCATCATAAAGAACATAGGAGATCAGTTGAATGAAATTCCTCTCTTCGTCTGGGGCCAGAAGGGGAAGGAGAGGGAGGAATTTCTAATAAATGCAGCATGGTCATCTGGCTATTACATGGAAGTGGAACCTGAAAAGGATATCACTGTTTCACTGGACAGTTTCTGCACCCATCAATCTGGTTCTGAGAAGAATGTCATAGTGGTGGGAAGGATGGCAAGGCTGAACATTGCTGAATCAAGATACTCAATTGGTGAAGGGAAGGAAATGGAAACACAGGGAAAATCCATCTACTTCTTCATGGAGGAGGGCTCAACGGTGAACTTCAATTATCTCCAGGACAAGGGAAAAAATATAACTGATATAACTTTCATACGGAGTTTTCAGAAGAAAAATTCCTCATTCAACATATATCATGTGAATCATGGGGCCTCGAAAGTACTATTCCAGAATGAGTCATATCAGGAGGGAGACGCTTCTGATTACAGGGTTTATGGCATATCATTCACAGACGGGGATCAACAGGCAGACATCAGGGACAGCAGTTTTGAGATGGGAAAGAATTCGTCTGCAGACATACAGGTCAGGGGTGTTGTCACCGGGGCCAGTTCCACCATACACCGCGGAAATGTGGACATAGAACTTGAGAGCATCAATTCCACGGGTTTCTACGATTCCAGGATACTTCTACTTTCAAAGGAAGGATACGCAAACTCAAAGCCAGGGCTCATGATAAAGAACAACAGCACAAGATCGAAGCATGGCTCAGCCATAAGCAACATAGATTCTGAGCAGATACTTTACTTAAGGAGCAGGGGAATAGGGCTAAAGGATGCCGCAACTCTCATAACAGGTGGATTTGTAGGATCACTCATAGAAAAAAGCAATAACCGGAAATTCATTGATATAGTGAATCGTTTCTCGGAACACCTTGCGATTTAAGAAGATGATGTCATGGATATTGACGTTGAGGAGATAAGAAATCACTTTCCCATATTTGAAAGGTTCAGGAGGGATGGAATTGTTTACCTGGACAATGCTGCCACAACCCAAAAGCCAAGGGAAGTTGTGGATGCAATCACCAGTTTTTACTATAACAGCAATTCCAATGTGCACAGAGGAGTCTACAGGATAGGGGAAGAGGCCACTGAATTGTACAACCATTCCAGGGAGAATATTGCTTCCTTCATAGGAGCAAGATCTGAGGAGATTGTTTTTGTAAGGAACGCCACCGAGGCGCTGAATATTGCCGCCAACAACCTGCCGGATGTGGTGGGAAGGGATTCAGAAGTAATAATATCAAGAATGGAACATCATTCCAATATAGTTCCATGGCATTTAGCATCCACAAGGTACGGCATCAGGGTGAAAATGATGGAGAATCTCCCTGACAGGCAGATAACATGGGAAGATATTGAGAAAAACCTCACGAAAAAGACGCGAATTGTCTCACTCTCACAGTGCTCAAACATACTGGGGACAATAAATGATCTGTCAGCAATCGGAAAGAGGCTTCATGAACTCGGAATAATATTTGTGGTGGATGCTGCACAGAGTGTACCTCATATGCCTGTAGATGTGAAGAAGCTGAACTGTGATCTTCTGGCATTCTCAGGGCACAAGATGCTGGGGCCTTCAGGAATCGGATGCCTGTACGGCACATCTGAAATACTTGAAAATATGCCTCCATACATGGGTGGCGGAGAGATGATCAGGGAAGTTTACGAAAATGGATTCACCACTGCTGATGTCCCGGAGAAATTTGAGGCAGGAACCCCAAATATTGAAGGGGCTATCGGACTTTCGGCAGCAGTGGATTTCCTGAAAAGAATAGGGATGGATAATGTGAGATCACATGAGAAGGAACTCATCAAGTACACTCTGGAGAAGGAGGAGGAATATGCCCTCGAATCCCTCCATTCATATGGGCCAAGGAATCCCGATATCAGGGCAGGAATTTACACATTCCAGATGAAGAAGGGTGATTCTGGCAAGCCCTATGGAAATTATGTTCATCCACATGACATATCACACCTTGCGGACAGGATCAGGGGGGTTGAGATAAGATCGGGACATCACTGTGCAATGCCACAGACTGTTGCCCTTGGAACATATGCAACTGCAAGGGCCTCCTTTTACATATATAATGGGAAAGAGGATGTTGACACATTCTTTGATGCACTGAAGGCAATTGAAAAGAAGATGATAGCATGACAGATGACACCATATACAGCCAGATACTTGACGATCATTACAGGGAGCCAAGAAATTTTGGAAGGATGGAAGATCCGGATGTGCAGGTCACAGAGACAAATCCAACCTGCGGTGATACCATATCTCTTTTCATAAAGGTGAAGGATGGCAACCTTGAGGAAATATCCTATGTTGCAAGTGGATGCCTCATAAGCGTGGCATCAGCATCAATCCTTTCAGAAAAGGCTACAGGCAGTTCCCTGAAAGAGATACGGACCATGGCAAAGAGCGATGTCCTTAAGAATCTAGGGCTCAAACTCGGGCCTGCAAGGGAAAAGTGCGCACTCATATCCTATGATGCATTGATGAAGGCCATCGATCGTTACAATTCATCCTGATTCTTAAAATAATATTTAACCCGAGGCAGGAGGTTTGAGGATTGAAAATGAAATGGCTGAGGAATATTGGTTAATGATCATTTATGATGGGCATTTCTTCTTTTTTGAAAGTCAGAAATCACCCATATGTTTCAGGATGCCATGATATATATGTGAATAATGTGTTGAATTAGTACGAAATCAAAATATATATAAAAATATAACATGTCATGGAAGATGTACATAGTTTCCAGCCAAAGATCGTCGGATTTTTCAAGTAAAATGTCAGCAAGATCAATGTCCCATCTGTCACCTGTGGAGAAAAAACGTTTCCCTGATGGGGAACTGTACATCAGAATACTGGATAATCTCCAGGATCAGGATGTGGCCGTGGTAGGAAACACAAGAAGTGAGGAAGACATTCTTGAACTCCTTTTCCTCCTCAATGCAGCTAAGGAGCAGAATCCAAAGAGCATAACTGCAGTTGTTCCCTTCTTTGGATACGCAAGGCAGCACATGATATACAGGAGGGGAGAGGCAATATCATCAAAGGTAATTATTCAGGCTATCAGTCAGGTTGCGGAGAGAATCATTACAGTGGACATACATGATACTGCTTCATTCATATTCACTGACAGGAATTGCATAAATTTCAGTCCTGTGGAAGCAATCGCAAAGAGCCACAGGAAGGATTCCATAAGCATGGTGGTTGCGCCGGATGATGGGGCATTTGAAAAAGCAAAAGCAGTTGGAAAAGCGCTCTCAGCAGACTCAATGTATCTGGTAAAAACAAGAACGGGGCCCACAACTGTGGAATATGACAGGGAAAATCTGAATGTGAAGGGTATGAATGTCCTGGTGGTTGATGATATTATTTCAACCGGCGGCACAGTGATGAAAACAATTGAAATACTCAAAAGCAACGGTGCAGCAAAAGTATTTGTTGCTGCAACACATGGGATTTTCCTTAACGGTTCTGCGGAGAAGATAAGGAAGATGTGTGACAGGCTATCCACAACAGACACCATCGTATCTGATTACAGCACCATTAACATTTCCATGGACGTTATGGACTATATAGGTGAATCAAAATGAGCGAGATTGAGGAACTTAGGCTTTGCAGCAGTCATGGGCCATTCAGGGGCCTGGAATGCCCTGAGTGTCAGGAGAAAGGCAAGGGACTTCTTTTTTCAGATGAGATAGAGGCCATTGG
The DNA here is from genome assembly GCA_021826765.1 of Thermoplasmata archaeon. Taxonomy (GTDB): domain Archaea; phylum Thermoplasmatota; class Thermoplasmata; order Thermoplasmatales; family Thermoplasmataceae; genus Cuniculiplasma. The sequence goes on from JAKAYK010000008.1 coordinate 9,177, forward strand.
CAGGATACTTGCAGGAATGCTCAGGCATTTTCCTGAGAACTACGGTGTGAGACTCAACAACCATGGATTCGCAAGAATTTATTCTGTTGTACCGGCCATAAGGGCAGAGAGGCCAAGATTCAGGTGGATCAGGCCAGAACATATAGCAGCACTTGGAGAGACGGATCCAAGAGGAAGATATGAAGTCAGGAATGGCGAGGAGATCAGGGCAACATATGGTCATACCATTGATGTGGATCTATCAGATCTCCCGTCAGATGACCTTCCGGAAATAGTGTATTACCAGACAACAACTGAAGAACTTGATATCATAAAAGAAACAGGAATAAGCCCTTCTGACAAGACATACATACATCTTTCATCCACTTTCAGGAAGGCATATGTATCTGGAAAGTTCCATGTGGATGAACCACTGATAATAGGAATACTGGCAAGAGAACTCACGGAGTCTGGCATACCGGTATACAGGGCTTCAGAGGAAGTTTATCTCACAAAGGAGATACCTTCTGCATTTATGAAAGAAATAGAGCAGGAAAGCATAGAACTGACAGAGGAAGAGAAGACTGAACTTGAAAGGTTCTTAAAGAGAAGGGAAAGAAGACTCAGTGGAGATACAAGAGGAGAGAGTTTCTGATTCTTCCCTCATCTGTAGTTCGGTGATTTAGATGGAGCCCATATCAAAGGAAAAACTTCTGGAACTCATGAATAAAAATGAGGTAACAGTCATAAATGTTCTTGCTTCATTTGCATACAAAGAGGAACACATAAAGGGTTCCATCTCCATGCCTTTCAATATATTGGAGGATGGGGGATGGAACAGACTGGACAAGGGAAAACCGGTTGTTCCCTACTGTGCAGGAAAAACATGCCACGCATCACGAAGGGCTGGTGAAATACTCGAATCCCATGGGATGAAAGTATATGTCTACGAAGGTGGAATAAGTGAGTGGAGAGATTCCGGCTACCCAATGGAAGGGGAAAAATACACTGAAAAATGATCATGGATCAGATATGAAAATTCCATAGTACTTTCTCTGGTCCGTAAGGCAACTGGTTCTGCTGAATCCTGCTTCATGAAGGATTTCTTCAATTTCGTCAATAGAATATTTGTATGAGTTTTCTGTGTGTATGGTTTCGCCTTTCCTGAAATCTATTCTTTCTCCCTGAAATTCCATGGAAAAATCCACATTGCACTTGAGGTGCATCTCAATCCTTCCAATCTCCCTGTTATAGAATGCCATGTGAGAAAATGCTTTCTCAGGTATTTCAACACCAAGTTCCCTCCTCATTCTTTCAATAATATTCAGGTTGAATCTTGCAGTTATGCCCTGTGAGTCGTTATATGCCTTCTCAATCACGGAAACATCTTTCTTAAGATCAACTCCAATTAGAAGCCTGTCACCGCTCTCCATTTGTTTCCTGCATTCCATCAGAAAATTCCGTGCGCTTGAAGGTTCTATGTTTCCAATAGTGGAACCTAGAAATATCAGGAGTCTCTTCCCTGCCGCTATTCCATCAATTGCACCCATAAAGTCATCAATCATGTAGTCTATGCAAAGTGCTCCGAATTCTTTTTCAGGAAATCTTTCAGATATGAAAAGTAGTGCACTCTCAAGTGCTGAGAGTGATATGTCCACAAGAACGTATTTCTTAAGGTCCTGCAGGCAGTTCAGGAGTATTGCACCTTTCTTCCCACTGCCTGAACCGAGTTCTATGCCTTCTTCCGTTCCATCAGTCAGTCCTTTCAACTCACTGCATCTGTCTCTCAGTATGGATATCTCTGTTTCTGTGGGGTAATATTCAGGTAGAGCAGTTATTAGATCGAATAACTTTGAACCTTCATCGTCATAGAAAAATTTAGGGTTTATGTATTTCTGTTCCATCTTCAATCCTTCAATGACCTCATTCCGGAAATCATTAACCTTTGGATTTGTATTTTTTATTCTCTTATTCAATCACAGCACCTCTGCAAGCCTGATGCCAGAAAACTGCCACCTGGATTCAGGAGGATAATAGTTTCTGTAAGTTATCCTTGCATGTTTCTTCGGAGTAGCTGCACAGGCCCCTCTAAGGACCATTTTTCCTGACATGAACTTTCCGTTGTACTCTCCTATTGAGCCCTTCGGAGGCTTGTATCCGGGATATGGTGAATATGAACTGGATGTCCACTCCCAACAGGCCCCGGGGCCATTCATTCCATCATTGCTCTGCACCATGGGATGGAAGGTTCCGTCCTCAAGGAAATTTCCTTCCTTATGTGGTGTGAGATTCATGGCATTCTCCCACTGGAACTCGGTGGGAATGGCATATCCTTTCCACCTTGCATATGCATCAGCTTCAAAATAGGAAACATGGCACACAGGCTCATTGAGCCTCACATCAGCCATTCCGGATGGGGTATAATATCCAAAACCATTCTCATTTTCCACCCAGTAATGTGGCATTTTCCAATTCCTTATTTTCACCTGATCCCATCCGTCAGAAAGCCAGAGTTCGGGTCTGCTGTATCCTTCATCCTTAATGAACTCAATATATTCTCTATTGGTGACAAGCCTGGATGATAGTGCATACGGGCCAATATATACCTTATGCCTTGGGAGTTCATTGTCGAACGAAAATCCCGCACCATTATGCCCGATCTCCACAATACCTTCTTCATACTTCTCCCATTTCATAGGTGCTGCATCCATATCCTGTGGTATTTTTCTGCAAAAAGAAGGGAAGTACGGAGATCTGAACATATTCTCCTTGATATCCATCACAAGAAGTTCCTGATGCTGCTGCTCATGATTTATCCCTAGTTCGACAAGGGAAAGAATATTATCATCGCACCCTTCAATCAGATCAAGAATGTCACTTTCCACACTCTTCCTGTATTCCAGAACTTTCTCAAGAGAAGGCCTTGACAGGAACATCCTGTTCTTCTTTTCGATGAATTTTCCCAGTGAATTGTAGTATGAATTGAAGATAGTATCATAGGTTGCATCCAATGGCATGTACCCTTCAATGCATTCTCTTAGAATAAACCGGTCGAAGAACCAGGTGGTATGGGCAAGATGCCATTTTGGCGGGCTTGCATCTTCAGTTGATTGAACCATATAGTCATCTCTTTCAAGGAATGAGCAAATATTCAAGGTAGCTTCTCTTGTAGTGATGAATTTATCAAGGATCTCTTTGCGGAATTTTACACTATTTTCTTCCCCCGCATTCATGCTACAATATTGAATTATCATCTATTAATAGTATGCTAAATTTATTGAGGGTTAATCTTAGCATAACGCATAATATTCGGAGAAGAAAAGTTCAATATTTTGATGAATTTTTGCAAATCCTGCATTCTTAGTTTCATAAATGATCATGATCTTATGCATATTCCAATAATGGAAGAGGGATGTTCAGAATGAAATTCGTTGCGAAATGCTGTCTTACATTAGTTCTGTAGCTTAAACTGATAGCATGGAACTTATCGCAAAAGTATTATGTATGTTCTATATAAGATATAAGAAAAAGTGGTGTAAGATGGTAAAAATCTTAAAATGCCCTAAATGCGCCAATGAATTCAAAAAGCCCATTTTTGGCAGGAAGAAAGTTGGAATCGGTATTGGATTCACTGCACTTGGCGACTTTATCAAATGTCCAAAGTGTGGAAATGAAGCTTCCCCTAAAGAATTTGAACAATAGGGTGATAGTTTCATGGAGTTACTATTTAACAATGTTTGGAGTGGATACGGTACCAAGGAGGTGCTCAAGGGCACATCGTTCAAAATAGGTTCTCCCGGAATAACAATAGTTCTGGGCAGGAATGGTTCAGGCAAAACAACCATGTTCCGTACCATTACGGGAATTATTAAACCAATGAAAGGCGAAATCAGCATGCGGAAAAATTCAGGGGGAGAACAATCGCCATCAATTGGTTATATGGCACATTCTGCAGGAATTCCCGCAGGATTTACGGTGGAAGAGACAATGAATTTCTATGCTGAAATCGAAGGATCCGACAAGGATCAGGTCATGGAGGTCAAAAGATCCCTGAATCTCACAAACCTCTGGGACATCAGATTTACCAGTCTGAGCCAGGGGCAGAAGAAAAAAGTCTCTCTGGCAAAATGTCTTCTTTCACACAAGGATATTTATATATTTGATGAACCAACATCAAACCTGGATCCTGAAATAGCATCGGAAGCAAGGAAGATAATGAGTTCCCTTGCTGAAGATAGCATAATCCTGTACTCGTCGCACAACCTGTATGAAGCACAGGAGATTGGAAACAGGGTTCTGTTGCTCGATGACGGGAAAATTAAGTTTGACGGAAACATAAGCGAAATACGGAAAAATAAAAGAGTTATTGGCATCCGTGGAGCGGGCATCAGTGAAATATTCCCGAATTCTTTTGTGAAAAATGAGTACTGCATATTTGATGTACAGGGAAATGATGAAGTGGATAATATAATCAAAAAGATAGTATCGGGCGGAGGTAAAATATACGAGGTAAAGGAGATGGAAAACATTCTGGAGGGACTCTATGACATTGAGAAATGAAGGAAAGAGGTCAGTAAACATTATACTGCTGAATCTTCACCTCAAAAGAATATTCAAGACGTCATATGGAGTGATGTACTTAGGTTTAGCCCTATTTCTGGAAATATTTATCATATTAGCAAGTAACTTCCTCGGAATCACATCCCAGAGCGCAAGCAATGCAAGATCTAACGAGGGTTTCATAGGAATCCATAGCATTGCAATCTATGTCCTTGACACCACATATCCATATCTACTCCCGTTTTTTGCGGTTCTGGGATCAACAGGTGCAACCTACTTCTTTTCAAGCGACAGGTCATCAGGTGTTTATGAATATCTCATATCAACCTCAAAAGTGAGGGTAGGACAGATTTACCTTTCCTTCATATTTGCGACTGTTATCGTATCCACGATCATAATTTCAGCAGGTATAATATTTGCAGTTTCCATAATCTACGCAGTCGGTGATGGAATTCAGATGTTTCTGATAAAATTATTCCTGGTGTATTCCATTCCATTGACTTACGTCAGTTCCATGCTTTCATCCATAATGATACTCAGTTGGGCTTCCATGTCAAAAACTTATCAGGGTGTTAATGCACCAGGTGGTATAGGTGGGATCATAGGACTTATTCCCTCCCTGGCTTTCCTCTTCATGCATGTGGAGATACCAGTTCAGTCTCTCTATCTGTATTCATCCCTTTACGTCATTGCGGTTTTTGCAATATTTCTCATCATTTTCATCACTGCAGCAAGACGGATTTCCAATGAGAGGATGATATCTACCTGATCCTGCAGAGTCACCTGAAAAGTTGAGTGGGAAGGAGGGGCCATGCAATTATATTTCAACGATTCATGAACAATCTCTTTAGAGCGAGAGAAACACTGGAATGGGCGTTGAAATAAGAAACCATGAATATTGGCAATGGAGTATGCCAGGTATCGCACATAATATTATTGCAGGATCAAGACTCTGAAATTTAGTTAATTAAATCATTTTTAGACATCAAATTGTGAATAATGTCCTTTCAGACATCAGATATCTTGGTTTTATAATCTTCCTCCTGTCTTCATTTACATGGACAATAATTGAAGAGGCGATTTTTATGAAAATCATACAAAATCATTCAAATAATACTGTAATTGATAAAATAATTATTAATATCTGAAATACATAATCAAGATATATACTGATTACTGATATCTTTAGAGGAGGTAGGATATGAAATCTGAGAAAATGATGATTAGTCAAAATGGACTTGCATATGCATCATTTATGGTTGTCAAAGAGTACGAAAAAATAAACAACGAGTCACCAAGTGGTCTTTATTTTAATAAGGCAATCTCTTTCTTAAATACAATCCTAAAAAATAAAGGAATTGATTTGGCAGTACCGCATTGCTGGTACCGTTGGGGCGACGAAGTAGTTCGTTATTATATGCCAAGAGATTTGAAATGGACGCACGAAGAGAATGTACACACTATAGTTGACTGGGAAGGAGGAATTCCGGACTACCCCGAAGGAAATGTCAAGGAACTTATTGATTATAACGTTAGGGAGATGACTAAAAAATATGCTATAAAAGGTCAGATTCAAGACTTTGTTGACACTATATATGAAGAAGCACCGTTTGAATTTCAGAGAAAATATAAGCAGGTAAGGGACTTTTTTTACACAACCTCAAATTCTGGCATCATGGATGAGAAAGAAAAACGTAAACTTTTGATAAGGGCCTTGGAAGAGGCACTGAAGAGTTTTCCTTCAGATGATATCTTTGATGATGTCAGAGAAATTATACCTAAATTCAAGAGATTGATGGATTATGGTTTGAATTCTTCGAGTATAGATTTGAAGATTCTTAACGAAGTATCTGAAGAATTTTGGTTTTTATTTTGCTACTATCTCAGAATACACCCAAAATCATATGAAAATGTCAAAAGGGATACCATCAGGTATTGGACGGAAATACTTCCAGACAAAAAAAGTGAATTCATGGAAAATTTTAGGGACCATGTGTTAGGGTTTTCCCGCATTATACACAAGATATCGACAGATGATGAAATAGGTTCATGTGCAAGTCAAGCACTTCGAGATGATGAAGAATTCAATCAATTGTTTTCAGAATTTCAGAGTTCAGTCGATGAATTAGATGAATTTCTTGCTGAGAATAAGAAGAAATATCGATTTGGAGGACTAAATTAATATGAGAAACATCCTATCCTTTGGTACTATATGACACTTGAACCAGTTGTAATAGATAGTTGTGTTTTTTCTCAGAGCACTGACTTTATCTATTGGCTGAAGGGCTACCACGCAACAAAGATCATATCATCAATCACTTATGCTGAATTGCAGGTTTATTTCATTGGCAAAAAGAAAAAGGACCCAACGTTTTTTGATAGCATTCTTAAACGAAGCAGGATTGATGTACAATGGTTTAGAAAAGGTGAAGCATTGAATACTGCTTATTTTGGATCTGCTTCTGCTTCATTCGCAGAAAATTTTCGAGACTTCATGATAGGCTCTCATGCGTCAATTGCACCTTGGATTGTTGTTACGAACAATATTAGAGATTTTTACTTTCTGGGGGAAAGAGTTATGCTTCCGAACGAATTCAAAAATAAGCACGATGGTTAATTAGAAATTGGAATCTTGTTTTGTGACACCTACATCCAACTTTCGTAAAGAGCTTCCAACTTCAAAAGTTGCTGGAGGAATCCCCATGGGCTTTAACTCCCATCGGTCTAAATGACCCTGTCCTTGATTCTATGCCATCTGGCTATGCGGATGCAGGCACGCATGAATCAATATGCGATCCAATCCATGTCCTGCCAGTTGTTGGAAACACTGGAAGATGGGATGCAAGGCACCCTGCACTACATAATTGCAAAATCATAGCACAATTAATATATGGAATACAAATTTGCTCCTGCGTGAGATTAAAGCTTTTCAGGAACGGTTTGATAATTCTTGTGCTAGGCATATTACTTGTAGTTGCAGGCATAGGCATATCCAGTGATTACGTGAAAACAGGAACAAATATCAACACGATAAAAAGTGGTTTTTACACATCAAACATGCTGAATATATCTGGAAATGGCTTCATATCAGTGGAAGGCGGAAATTTCTCATTCTATCTCATTAAGGCAGCTGACCTTGGCTCAGTCAACAGTTCCAACATACTCTCTTATGCATTGAATCCACAGAACGCATCACATCCCACAGTTGGGCAGCTATTCGTGGTTCCACAGGGATCATATTATCTTGTTTCTTTTGCAATTCCACTCCAGGGCCTGGTATATTCATACGTAAGCCATTATCACACTTTCACTTATCTGGGTTCTATTCTTGTGATAGGCATTCTTCTGATTGTTGTATCAATCGTAGTGCTGATCCTTTCACTGGTGATGAAGGATAAAAAGACAAGAGTGCCTGAATAAAACCCATCTGGAATGGATCTGAATGATAGAGATTAAGAATATTATGAAAAAATACGGAAATGGCCCGATTGCGGTGAACGATGTCACTGAGACTATGTCCAAGAGGGTTACAACACTTATAGGAAGGAATGGTGCTGGAAAGACAACGCTTCTCAGGATGCTTTCCACTCAGCTGATGCCAACTTCCGGCACTGCAGTAATAAACGGCCATGACATAATTAAGGAACCTCATAAGGTAAGGAACAGCATAGTGAGTATTCCACAGGAAGCTTCACCCATAGGTATCCTGACACCATATGAACAGGTAAGGATGTACCTCATAGGAAGAAGATTCTCACTTTCAGATGCGTCCCTTGCAGCAAGGCAGGCACTGGAAACCGTAGGACTTGAAAGCTCAATGCATTCCCCTTCAGACACGCTCAGTGGCGGAATGAAGAGGAAGATGTTTGTTGCCATCGCACTGGCTTCCAATGCAGAGATTGTTTTCCTGGACGAGCCCACAACAGGCCTTGACCCGCTGTCAAGACTTGAAGTTTGGTCCGCCATAAAGAAGCTTGATGGAAATATACTCCTCACAACACACTATATGGAGGAGGCTGAGAACCTGTCTGATGAGGTTTTCCTACAGGATGCAGGGAAAATAATAGAAAGCGGAACAGTGAAGAAATTGCTCAAGAGGTTCTCAGGGAAGATCAGGGTTGAATCCCAGTCACCACTGGATGGGTCCACAATGCTGGGAGGAATGCACATACTCTATGATATTGTGGAGAACGCAGAGAAACATGTGAAAAACGGGGCAAATGTCAAGAAAATAACCCTTGATGATCTGTTCATAATGAGAGGTGTAGATCTTGAATATTAGGTTCATTTTCACTTTCGCATGGTATTACGGGGTGAAAATATTCAGCAGGGGCCCCTCATACGTGATCGCATCCCTGACAACACCATTGTCGCTGCTTTTTATTGTATATGTGCTCACACAGGGAAAGCTTGTGGAGTTTGCTGTTGTTGGCGGCATGATATCGCTAATAGGCTCCATAGGCCTGCAGAGTGCAGGGGACGCAACCTTCATGAAACTCCAGTTGAGAGTTCAGGAAATGTATGTTGCCAGTGCAGTCACTCCCATAGACTATATGCTTGCCCTGACCATGAGTTTCCTCACATTCTCCATACCGGGAATAGTCGTGTACACAGTTCTGGGTACCATATTCGGACTGTACAATACAGTGACCGCGCTTTCCATGGTATTTCTCATTGTGATGCTGACTCTCTCAACTTCCGCAATTGCATTCATCATATCCGGGCTTGTGAAGCATGTGAGGAATGTATGGGGAATAGTGGGCATTCTTTCCATTATAATGACTGTGATTCCTCCAACATTCTATCCATACACAGACCTTCAGAATTTTTCTACATCGCTCATTTACATACTTTTCATATCTCCTGTAACTCCTGCAGCCATAAGTGCGCAGATCATATTCGGTCTTGAACCGTGGAATATGGCCATACTGACATACTCACTGTTGACTCTGGTTGCTGAAACAGTGATTTATTTTGCCATTGCGAAATATCTCATAAGATGGAGAGAAAACTGATCTCTGTCAAAATATATTATGGCCATCCAGAAAAGCACTGCAATTTATTTTCACTATCAAAAATAATTTTGAAAAATTATTTATTCACAGGTGCTGTTTCTTCAGGGTATCTTACTGGATCAACCAGTGGTGCATGTTCCTCCATTTCTATGCCAGTTTCTTCTGGACCCATGTCCTCATATATGATCCTGTTTCCCCTCAGGGCTGAAAGCATTGCCCCCAGTATGAAGATGAGTGCCCCTGCATAGAACGTCACATGAAGAGAATTCATGAATGGCCCTGAAATTGTTGTGGGGAACCATATCTTGCCTTCAAGCGTGGCTAGTATTCCAGAACCTCCTGCTCCTGATGATATTAATGTGGATATGGGGCCAAGGTTTGAGAGTATGGTTCCAATTGGATCGTACCCCAGGAAGGCTGAAAACAGTGCAGATGTTGGCGGAATATTTGTGAGTACAGGAATCAGGACAGGGGCCCCTGAAGATGAAAGCGAGGTGGTTAATGCCCCTGGAAGCTGTTTTGTCAGATATACAACAATTATGGTGAAGAATAATCCCATGCTCAGGGTCTGTCCTGTGTTCTGCATGGTGGATCTCATTCCAGAAGCGACTCCTCTTAGATGAGGAGGAACCGCATTCATGACAGCGGTCACATTTGGCGCTGCAAACATGCCCATTCCTGAACCCATCATGAAGAGCATCAGAGCAAATGGAATATATGAGAAATTATATGAGATCGTGGAGAGAAGCACGAATGCCACAGCACTTATGAGGAGTCCCACAGTGGAGAGTCCCTTGGCTCCGAATCTGTCAGAGAGTGCACCGCTGATTGGGCCCAGGGCAACAAAACCTAGCATCATGGGTATGGTGTATATCCCTGCCCAGAATGGGACGCTGCTGTAGGAATACCCATGGAGCGGCAGCCATATTCCCTGAAGAAGTATGATGATCATGAACATGAGCCCCCCCATTCCCATGGACTGTAGCAGGCTTGCAAAGCTTCCTGTGGAAAACGCTCTTATTTTGAAAAGTGAGAGGTTGAACATCGGGTATGGAACAACCATCTCGATGAAAACAAACGACACAAGCATTCCAACACCAACGATCATGGATAGAATCACATATGGATTTCCCCAACCAGTGGCGTTGCCGTTGTAAGGCATCAGTCCATAGGTTATTCCCACAAGTATCAGGGTGAGGCCTCCTGCGAAGGATATATTTCCAGGTATGTCCAGTTTCTGGTCCTTATGCCTCACTGAGTGATCCTTCAGTTTTGAATATGACCACACTGTTCCAAGGACACCTACGGGAACACTTACCAGGAACACAAATCTCCAGTTGTATACAGAAAGTATGCCACCGAGTATCAGTCCCACAAGGGAGCCTGCAAGGGCAGATATCTGGTTGATCCCCATGGCCTTGCCTCTCTCGTTCGCAGGAAAACTGTCCGTTATTATTGCAGCAGAATTTGCAAAAAGGAATGAACCTCCAATTGCCTGTATTATCCTGAAAACTATGAGTTCCTGGGCCCCAAGATCACCAGTATTTGGGGTTATGGAAAGAAGAATTGAGCCTATGGTAAAGATCAGGAATCCCAGGTTGAACAATCTCACCCTTCCATACATATCCGACAATCTTCCCACTGTGACAAGAAGCACTGCAGTGATCATCATATATCCCATAAGAATCCAGAGTAGATACTGGAATGAGGAACCGAGGAATGGGTTGAGGCCTATACCCTTGAAAATGGAAGGAAGCGAAATCAGTATTATGGTGGAATTTATTGATCCCATCAGGACACCCATCGTTGTATTGGAAAGTGCTACCCACTTGTACTGAACCATGCATACTTCATTGCAGGATCATATAAATACTTAATTTATAATCCATTAACTAATTAACTATTAATAGGTATTATATAGAAAAATGCAATACACCTGCATGCTTGGAAGTCTGGGAAACAAGATTCTATCTGTGATCCTGATAGTTATCTTTGTGTCAGTCGTTACTGTGACAATATACGAGAGCAACGTGTCCGTTTCATCATCTCTCAGCGCCTCAAAATTTCCCATAAAGGCAGACCTGAATTATACTGCAGAGATCTCAGGTCCCACAGTGATACAGTATAATTTCACACCACTGGAAACCATGAACAACCTGTATGTTTTTGATTATTCCAATGTTACAAATGGAACGGTATCTGTAAATGCTACATCCTTTAACTTGACACAGAATCCTGGAAATTACATGAAGATAAATGTTGTGAACGGAACGCAGGTCACGCTGGATCTTTATGTGAGTGAAACAGCATTCCGTAATATGCCATACTTCAACAACAGCCTATCAAGCCTGACAATTGTAAAGATAATCCTTTTCACCACCTCAGGAAGCTATGCATATGCAGGGTTTGCCATAGCAAAGGTCTGATCCGCCACATAGGGTGTTCACACCATGAGGACAGCAGGAATTATTTCAGTCAAAAATATAGTATATTCAGCCGGTTTGTAATCAATTCATCCGGGCAGGAGAAAACAGTTCAAATGTGACGTCCTCTCACTACTGAAGGGTGTTGAATTTCCCGCTCACAAATATTAAATAAATAACATCTATTAGCCATAGGATTATAATATGATCGTTGATTCTAATACGGTAATGGGGTTACTTTCAGTACTGATATACCCTGCAGCTACCAACACTACGGCCTCAGGTGTAGGGGTGAATTACACTTACCCTCTTGAAGCTATTGCGGCTGCTATTGCCATAGCAGGAGGTC
>JAKAYK010000009.1 GCA_021826765.1 Thermoplasmata archaeon
TTTTCTCAAAGTTTTTATTCTGATGTTGAATAACAAGCATATGGAATTTTCTGACACGGAATTAGCCACTGAAGCACAAATTCCGTTATCTTTCCGGAATGTCACAAAATCATACGGAAAAAATATTGCGGTAAATGGCCTAAATATTGAGATAAAGAATGGAGAAAAAGTAGCTCTCCTTGGAGAAAATGGTGCGGGTAAATCTACCACATTGAAAATAATCAGTGGGCTCATGAGGCCGGATGCGGGAATTGTCAGAATTTATGGGCATCTTCCAAGTTCCATTTCTGCAAAGAAACATATTGGATATCTTCCTGAGGATCCGAGTCCATACCTGAATCTTTCTGTCAGGGAAAATCTGGAGTACATAGGAGCAATAAGGCAGGCTAGAAATCTTGAATCAAGGATTGATGATCTCATATACAATCTCCAGCTCAGGAATTATGAGAAACAGAAACCACTTTCTCTCTCACGAGGCAACAGGCAGAAACTCTGCCTTGCACTTTCCATTATACATGAGCCATCATTCTGTGTCATGGATGAACCCCTGAATTACCTTGATATACCTACCCAGGAGATCATTTTTCAGTATTTTGAGAACATGAAGAGTTCGTTCATTATTTCCACCCATATCCTTTCCATAGCCAGGAGATTGACTGAAAGAATTATCATAATTTCATCAGGAGCGAAAATCTGGGATGGGAAACTTACTGAACTGGAAGAAATGGGTAAGAATGGAAAAACCATGGAGAATGTTGTGTCGGAACTGATGAAAAATGTTTCTTAAACTTCTCACTCTGCTTGTCAGAACAAGATTCTCAAGATCATACCTCATAATCGTATCTCTGGTATTTGTATATTCAATTCTTGCCTTATGGATGGGTTTCACAGCCAGCTTTTTTATTCCCCAGTATTACCTCGGGTTTATCTTCGCCATATTCCTTGTACCATCAACATATATTGGAGGACTTTCCATCAATGAAGCTGACAGGGATTTTCTCTTCACTTCTGCCATAAGGAACAGAGATCTTATTCCGACTTTTTACCTTGCCCAGGCCATTGCTTCATCCCTGATATTTATGTCTGCCACGCTTGTATATCTTACGCTTCTTGCTGGCAATTCCCTTGATCTGTTTTATGGAATTGTCTCTGTAATCTGCATGTCACTTCTCCCTATATCCATGAGCCTTAACATGGCAGGAAAGAGTTCCATGGTGAAGATACCCGTAATCACACTTGAATCCCTTTGGATACTGTCATCATTCTTCGGATACAGTATTGGGCCCGTATCTTTCCTGGATGGAGGAACTGTTTCACTGATTTCCACGCTTGTTCTTTTAACCGTAACCGTAATAACAACTGGTTTTGCTTTTTTGAGTATCAATGCGGAATCACTTCCCTTCAGGTTCTATTCCTTTTCTTCAAGAAACACAGATCACTTTACCAAAACTCAGAAATTTACAGGAATGGGCAGTAAGAAGGCAGTTATAAAATTAAATTTCACACAGGTTGATTTCACAAGCAGAATCGCCAGTGTTGGGAATATAAGGGTAAAGGTGAACAGGATCAGTGTTTATACGCTGTTTATTGTGATGTGTATTTTCTCTGCTGTATATTTTGGAGTGAGCTTTTTCTATATCAGAACAGAAAGCTTTCAGCTTTTTATTGCCACATCATACATAGCATGGTTCCTGATCATGGCTATGAGTTCTGGAACTATGTCCAAGGAAAGAGCCTGGCTTTCTCTGAGCGCAATGTCCATTGAATCATACATGAGGCTTCTGATGATCTCAAAGATCCTGCAGGCATTATTTGTCTCGCTACCCTTCTCAATAGTCGCAATTGTTTTAAGTTTCGGGGGAATTCTCTCTCCCTCTGTCCCACTCCTTTTCCTTTTTGTTGTTCCTTCATTTGCAGGAATCAACTTCGTAATTTCGCTTATAAGAAAACCGTACCAGGTGCTTCAGGAAGATATTCTTCCATCAATCTATAATTCCTCCCAGTTCATGACAGTTCCAATTTCAATTTTCATGCTTTTCTTCATCTTTGTGGTGATGATATATCCATTTGCATTCCTGTTTGTAATTCCTGCAACTCTTATTGTCATATCTGTATCGTTCTTCAGCAGGTTTTACTGGCAGAATGGAATTTACAGATGGATAGAGAGGGGTTATGTCTGAAAAATAGAATTTTAGAAATTAGTTGGAATAGAGCTGGTAATTTGGCGGCTCTGAAATTATTTTTATGTCATGCGGATGGTTTTCCCTCAACCCACTGTTTGTGATCTTCACGAAGGTTGTGTTCTTTCTCAGTTCATCAATGTTCCTTGAACCAGAATAACCCATTCCTGCCTTAATCCCTCCTACAAGTTGATACAGGACATCCTCAACCTTTCCTCTGTATGGAACTGCACCCTCCACTCCTTCTGCAACAAACTTGCTTCCGCTGAATTTTCCATACCTGTCTGAGCCTTTCACCATTGCTCCCAGTGAGCCCATTCCCCTGTATGTCTTGTACTTTCTTCCATTTATTATCATTTCAGTGCCAGGGCTTTCATCGGTTCCTGCCAGAAGGGAACCAACCATGACTGATTCCGCACCTGCTGCTATTGCTTTCACGATATCCCCGGAGAAACGTATTCCTCCGTCTGAAATGATTGGAATGTCATGAATCGATGCAATATCCGCAGTTTCTGAAATTGCAGTTATCTGGGGAACGCCGATACCTGCCACAACCCTAGTTGTGCATATGGAACCTGGCCCTATCCCTGTCTTGATCCCGTCAATTTCACATGATGCTATATCCTCTGCTGCCTGCGCTGTTGCAATATTTCCCACCACTATATCCACGTCAATTTTCTTTCTCATGGTTCTTATGGACGAAAGCACATTCTCGTTGTGTGCGTGAGCAGTATCGATTACTATTACATCTGCACCCTCCTTTTCCATCAGCAGTGCCCTGTCGATATCAAAGGGGCCCACAGCTGCTCCCACCATCAATTGTCCCTCGTCATCCCTTGTGGCAAGAGGGAATCTTTTTCTTGTGAAAATATCCTTGGATGTTATCAGGCCCACCACTTTCATCTTTTTGTCTACGAGAGGAAGTTTTTCAATGCGGTTCTTGAAAAGGATCATTGATGCTTCATCGGAAGAAATGCCTTCTTCAGCATATATGACATCCTTCGTCATTATATCCCTGACTCTCGTGCCATCACTCTGTGCATAACCAAGATCTCTTCTTGTGACTATTCCAACCAGTTTTTCGTGCTCAATAACAGGAAATCCTGCAATATTCTTCTCGTCCATTATGTTGAGGGCCACACTTGCTGGAGTTTCCGGATCAATGGTGTGTACGTTTCTTATAACTATGGACTCCTCTCTTTTCACTTTCCTGATCATCGTAGCTTCTTCATTCTTTGACATGTTCCTGTGAATTATTCCAAGTCCGCCTGCTCTTGACATTGCTACTGCCATGTTCCATTCAGTGACAGTATCCATGGGAGAGCTTGTGATGGGTGAATTCAATTTTATCCTCTTAGAAAATCTTGTGGTAACATCAGTCATTGATGGTTCTATAAGTGATTTTGCCGGTAAAATCAGTACGTCATCAAAGGTCAATCCTTCTACAATTTTAGATAACTTATCATGGAACATGAGAAGTAAGGTTAAATCACTTAATAAATATTGCCAAATATTGCCCAAAAATGCCTGTTGTATCCATGTACTCAGACGTCGATTTATAATCATTCAGGATTGAAAATTCTCATTCTATTATTGAAATAAAGTTTCTCCAGTTTTCCAATATGTTCATGGATTATAGAGTCATAATCATAACTTATGGCCTCATAGTAGCTCTGCAGTATTCCGGGTGAAATACCGATTTCCAAACTTGCTGCCATCTTTCTCTTTTCCCATGGTGTCACTCTGAAATCAACAGGAAAAACGTCTGATGAATCGGACCCCTTTTTCTTGACTGTTACGGCATAAATACTGTAAAGGTTGTAAAGCCTGCTGAACATGTGTGTAACATCAAATATGATCCTGAAGGAACTGCTGTATACAGCGAGAGCTGCGTCCCCTATGACCAGTGCAAAATCATTTTCTTCAAGGAGTGATGACGGGTCTGAATGTTTACTCCTGACCAGTATGGAATCTGGAAATGTTTTATCCAGGACCATCCGGAGGAAAAATGCAGTGGTTTCAGTCTGGCTTGTGACACCTATCCTCATTCCGTCATGAGGTTCTTCGTTTCTTGATATCAAGAGATTAGACATAGAATGACCAAGGCCCGTAATGGTAGGGCCCCTTACCAGCTGTAATTGATCTGAATTCTTGAAATAATCCACAACGGAAATCATGGCATAATCAACTTTTCCGGACATTACAAGGAACAGATTTTCTCTTGTGTCGTGACTTTCCACCGATATTTTACTTTTCATGTGATCCCTTAATGGAATGCTGTGTGTGAGATTGATCAGTGAGATGCTGCTCAGAAATATCCCCTTATGTTATAGAATGTGTCTCTCTTCGCAGGTATCTTGCCTATTTCCCTTATCATGGACGATAATTCTTCCACTGTTGTCTGCTCATGCCTGTTGGTTGCACCGAATATTTTTTCGCTTACTGCGGTTCCGACCAGGTCATTTCCACCACCTGTCAGTGCCATCTGGGCTATTCCTTTTCCAATTGCAACCCAGTATACGCTAATGTTCTTTATGGAATTGCCAAGAATGATCCTTGCAAGGGCAATCACCTTCAGGTCCTTGTCTCCTGGCGATGGACCCCTTACCATTCCCATTTTCATCAAAGGAGTGTTTTCAGGGCTGTATTTCAATGGAATGAAAGAAAGAAAACCGGGTGATTCATCCTCGCAATCCCTCAATTTTATCATGTGATCGGCTATATGGTTCCATTTTTCCACATGTCCATAAGTCATTGTGGAATTGCCTCTGATTCCCATGGAATGGAGAAGTTTGGCAATATTGAGATATTCGTCACCGCTTATCTTTTCAGGTGTGGTTATTATCTTTCTGACATCCGGATCAAAAATTTCCGCTCCTCCTCCGGTGTGTGCCTGCATACCAGCAGCATGAAGCCTTTCGATAGTTTCCTTCACCGAGTTTCCTGTGACCTTGGCAATGAAGGATATCTCCGGTATAGTGAGTGCTTTAAGAGTACTTTCAGGCATGTAATTCCTGACTGTTGAGAAAATTTCCTCATAATATTCAAGCGGAAGATAAGGGTTGAAACCTCCCACCATATGGATTTCAGTCGGGTGAAAGGCCTTTGCCTTCTCCAGTTCATTCTTCACATCATCCACAGTAAGTTCATAGCCACGATCAGTTTTTCCCCTGATCTTTGCCGGAACATAAAAAGCACATATGGGACAGCTTGCAGCACAGAAATTGCTATAGTTGATGTTATATGAGACAGCGAAGGTCACCCTGTTTCCAATCTGAAGATCAGTCAGTGAGTCAGCCATGGACATCAGTTCATGAACAGAGAGGCTTTCCAGCATCTCGATTGAATCCTTAACATCAAACCGGTGATTATTCCTTGAAAGTTCTGACCAGTAATCTGAGGAATAAGTGTTTATCATAAATCCATATTTCAATATTGTTAATAACAATTTTTTAGATATAATTTTACACAACTTTCTGCAAACTATCCATGGCAACAGTAGACTGATAGAAATCTTTTGCAATTCTTTATTTATTCATGAAAGATACTGATTCATGTTTATGCAGTCCGATGATCCTATGGAAGATATCATGGAAAGGGCCATAAGAGGGGCCCCTATCTCCAGAGACGAAATTGTCTATTTGTATAATGAGGTAGATATCAATAAACTTGGATATGCTGCCAGAATTATAACTGAAAAACTCACAGGAAGGCAGGTAAGTTTTGTCTCAAACATGATATTCAATTACACAAACATATGTAATGTAAGATGCAAATTCTGTGCGTTTTACAGGACAGGAACGGAATCAGATGCATATACCCTCACTTCACAGCAGGTTGTTGACAGAGTGAGGCATTTTCATGAAATGTATGGGATAAGACAGTTGCTCATACAGGGTGGTGTAAATCCGGATCTTCCCCTGAGTTATTATACAGAATTATTCAGGCATATAAAACAGGAGATTCCGGAGATAGGAATCAATGGACTTTCAACTTCTGAAATTTCATTCATAGCAAGGAAGGAGAAGATGAGCATTGAGAACACGCTTGCTGCCCTCAGGGAAAGCGGTCTTGATACCATACCTGGTGCAGGGGCTGAAATTTTTGATGATGAAGTGAGGAAAGTTCTGAGAAGGCCCCCAAAAAGTGGAGAGCAGTGGCTGAATGTCATGGAAACTGCACATAAAATGGGCATAAAGACAAGTGCAACAATGATGTTTGGGCATGTTGAAAATGCGTACCACAAGGCGGATCACCTTCTTGCACTGGTTGAACTGCAAAAAAAATATAACGGATTTCTATCCTTCACACCATGGAATTTTGAACCGGGAAATACTGAACTTGAAAAAGAGGGCCTTGTGGCTGGGAGAGTTGGTGGGCAGGAAGTTCTGAGAAATATTGCAATATCAAGAATTGTCCTTAACAGGCATTTGCCCATAATCCAGTCCTCATGGCTTACAAACGGAGTGCAGATGGGACAGA
The DNA here is from genome assembly GCA_021826765.1 of Thermoplasmata archaeon. GTDB lineage: Archaea > Thermoplasmatota > Thermoplasmata > Thermoplasmatales > Thermoplasmataceae > Cuniculiplasma. The sequence continues at coordinate 6,663 of JAKAYK010000009.1, forward strand.
TGGCCATATTTTATGGAGCAAACGATTGGGGTGGAACAATATACGATGAAAAGGTCATACCTGCCACGGGGAAAATGGTTGGAAACCTGAGAAAAGAAACTATTATAAGGGCTGTGAAGGAGATTGGAATGGTGCCTGTTGAAAGAGACAATTCATACAGGATCATCAGGACATATGTCTGATATTCATGTCTTATACCATTAAGATGACACCTGAAGATTTTCAGGTGGAGGAGATACCCATTGAAATTCCAGTGAATCCAGAAGGCAAATACCTCATTTTGCGAATCAGGCTCATGAACTGGGAGACGAACCACTTTGTTTCTTATCTGTCAAAGGTTCTTTCCATAAGCAGAAAAAGAATTACCTATTGCGGGACCAAGGACAAGAGAGCTGTCACAACGCAGTTTTTCTGCATCAACATTCCAGGAACTCACAATTTGAATATCAAAGATTGCGAAATCCTTGAAAGTTTCAGATCTGACAGTATGCTCTCACTGGGAGATTTAAGAGGAAATAGATTCTCAATAAGAGTGCAATCAGACATTGATGAGAACATCGTGAAGGGTAAATACAGAAGGATCACTGAACAGGGAGGATTCTGGAATTATTTTGGAGAACAGCGCTTCGGAAGCGTGAGGGCAAATACGGATATTGTTGGAAAAAAACTTCTAAAGGATGGAGTCGAGGCTGCTGTGAGGGAGTATCTCTATGATCCAGATATTGACCATGACCAGTACAGGGTCAACCTGGGAAAAACATGGGATTATGCCGCTGGAATTAAGGAATATCCAGAACATCTCCAGTTTGAAAGAGCTATGATGAATTCTCTGGTGCACGAAGAAAATTACAGCCTTGCTTTTGATACGCTTCCAAAGAACCTGAAAATGATGTTCGTCCATGCATACCAGTCAAGAATATTCAACAGAATCATCGATATACGAAAAGAAGTGATGGAGCATCCTGAAACTGCTGTCACTGGAGATTATGTTTCACCATGCGATTCCCTATCAAATATAAACGAGGAACAGATCATAAAGGTGGATAATTTCAACCTCGATCATATCAACAGAATGATAAAATCAGGTAACGTTTCCCTTGTTGCTCCCCTTGTTGGATATTTAACGCCGCAAATTGATGGCATTCCGGGTGAAATTGTTCAAAAAGCACTTGATGAGGAAGATGTCAGAAGAGAAGATTTTAATATTCCCGGAATGAAGGAATTCTCCTCCACCGGTACTTTCAGGGCCTTACAATTCAAGCCTGTTGATCTTTCAATGAGTGATGGATGGATCAGATTCTCCCTTGGCAGGGGGATGTATGCCACGACACTCATTGAGCAGATATTCTCAGATTAACCCTACTTTCTGCAGTTCTTTTTTTACCTTGATGACTGCCTGCTCGATTTCATTTTCTTCCTTTGCGCCAGTACATACAACCTTTCCGGATCCGAACAGCAGAAGAACAACCTTTGGCTCCTCAACCCTGTAAACGAGGCCGGGGAACTGCTCAGGTTCATATTCAACATTTTCAAGGCCAAGGGACATGGCTATCTGTGTGAGGTTCAGATCGGATTCAAGATCGTAAACTGCAACAATATTCTGCACCACTATCTCAGGATCGTCCTCTACTTCAATTCCTGATTTTTTCAGTTTTTCAATAATTGTCTTTATTGTAAGTCTTACATTTGCAAGATTTTTTGCACCAGTACAGTTGACTTTACCACTTCTGAATATGAGAACTGCGGTTTTTGGATCGTGCAATCTGTATATGAGTCCGGGGAACTGCTCAGGTTCGTATTCTGATCCTTCCAGTGCAAGTGCAATCTTACTAAGATCCAAGTGCTCTGCAAGTGATGTGGATGCAACTATGTTTTCAATCTTTATCTTTTCTCTCTCGCTCATAAAAAACCAACATGGGATATTTAAACTATATATAAATGTTATATAAAGGGATTGAAAAAATCAGACTAAAATTGATGATGATCACTGAATTTTGCAATTCAAGATCTTCACGTCTGTTACAGGCCTGTCGCTTCTGCTTGTCTGGACTTTCCCTATCTTTTCCACTGTCTCCATACCCTCAAAGACTTTTCCGAAGACGGGATGTTTTCCATCCAGATAGAGATTGTCAGCCAGATTTATGAAAAACTGGCTTCCGCCTGTGTTTGGTCCTGCATTGGCCATGGAGATTGTTCCCTTCTTGTTGTGGTTGTCCTTTGAGAATTCATCCTTGATTGTGTACCCGGGGCCCCCTGTTCCGTTTCCCTTTGGATCTCCACCCTGGATCATAAATCCGCCAATGACTCTGTGAAATATGGTGCCATTATAGAATCCCTTTTCTGCAAGCTTTATGAAATTGCCTGCGGTTATAGGCATATTTGTGTCGTCCAGTTCAATGACAATCTTTCCCAAGTTTGTTTCTATGTGTGCTTTCTTCATTATAATCACATGTGATTCCTTTCAATGTTAATATGTTTGATTATTGGAGCAGTCAACTTCCCAAACTTTCGCTATGCGGATTGTTGATGTCTAAAAAGAATTTGCTGTAAATACAGAAAACTAAAATATACCTATAGGGGATATACACCTATGAGTGATGTGGAGAACGAAGATATATTAAGCTCAGGTTTCGATCCTTCACAGATCAGAACTACCTGGGAACACTTTTTTCAGAAATATGGTTATTTCAATGTCATAACAGAGATGAACTCCCATTACCCTGAGGTGAGAAGCCTCTATGTCTCCTATGAAGACATAGATGAGTTCAGTTCAGAATTTTCCCTCTACCTTACTCAGAATGCAGAGGAAACCATAGATAGGGGAGTGAGTGTGATCCGTGATTATATCTCAACACCAGCCATATCAATAGGCGGGAAAGACAAGAATTCGATAATAGTCAATATAAGAATTATAGACCTTCCGGAGAACATCAAGATTGATATACGAAATCTGAGAAGCATCAATGTGGGCAGGCTCCTCAGCATTACAGGAATTGTGAGAAAAACTGCTGAAGTGGCCCCAAGGCTGTACAACGCTGCTTTCATGTGCTCATTCTGTGGGCATGTCTCATTTATCCTTCAGCAGAAGGGTAGGCTTGAGATGCCTGAAAGATGTGAGAATACAGAGTGCGGTGCACTGGAAAAGAACAAGCCCAGATTCACCCTCAGACTTGATGAATCCAAATTTATAGACACGCAGAAAATCGAGATTCAGGAGGAACCAGAGAATATCAATGGAGGGGCCCAGCCGCTACGTCTCATTGCAATCATTGAAGATGATATTTCCGGAAAGATATTTCCCGGAGACAGAGTCACTCTTGACGGAATTATCAAGGCTGAACAGAAGATGCTTGCAGGAAACCTCCTTACGGAGTTCACCACACATCTATATGTCCTGAATATAAGAAAGGCAACCAAAGAGGTGGATGATGTCGTCATCACCCCTGCTGAAGAAAAGGATATTCTTGATATGGCAAAGGATCCAAAAATACTGGACAACCTTGCAGGTTCTATTGCACCCACAATATTTGGGCTTGAACACATAAAGAAGACACTTGCGCTGCAGATGTTTGGCGGTGTGAGAAAGACCATGAAGGACGGGACAACCATCAGGGGCGATATTCACATAATGATGGTCGGTGATCCCGGTACTGCAAAATCACAGCTTCTGAGATACATGTCTGAGGTTTCTCCCAGAGGCATACTTGCAATCGGAAAGGGTTCAAGTGCTGCTGGGCTCACGGCTGCTGCTGTCAGGGATGAATTTGGTGAAGGAAGATGGACACTGGAGGCAGGGGCCCTTGTTCTTGCTGACAATGGATTCGTGGCCATTGATGAACTTGATAAGATGGATGTGAAGGATACTGCTGCCATGCACGAGGCAATGGAGCAACAGACCGTCACAATCTCAAAAGCAGGAATCATAGCAACGCTCAAGTCCAGATGCTCTGTCCTTGCTGCAGCTAATCCGGATAAGGGGAGGTATGATGAGTCATCAGAACTCATGGAACAGGTTAAATTCCCTGCACCACTCATATCAAGATTTGATGTCATATTCAAGATGATCGACAGGCCCGATGAAAAGAAGGATTCGGAGCTTGCAACACATGTACTGAATGCGCACAGGCTTGGGGAAATCTATAGGAGTTATGAATTGAGGAATGAGGAGGTGCCTCCTCTGACTGAAGAAGAGAGGGTCTATGAGCCACCATTCTCCAAGGATATGCTGAGAAAATATGTTGCCTATTCCAAGAGCCATGTTATACCTAAGCTCACTCCGGATGCCATTGAGTATCTCAGGGAAGAGTATGTGAGGACGAGAAATCCTCCGGGAAGGAAAATGGAGGGGCGGCCTTCTGTGCCAATCACTGCAAGGCAGCTTGAGTCAACCATCAGGCTTGCAGAGGCATGTGCCAGGGCGAGACTCTCTACGGCTGTGAGCCTTGATGATGCCATAGTTGCAAAAAATATTGTGGATTCTTTCCTGAAGGAACTTTCATCAGACAAGAACGGATATGATATTGATTTACTTGAAACAGGAATAAGTGCAGCCAGAAGAACAAGTATTGATGAAATACTCTATATCATCAGAGATCTCAAGGCAATGAAAAAAGGAGCTGCTCCTTACGAGAAAGATGTGGTTGAGGAAGCAATTACAAGAGGAATGAAAAAGGATGATGCAGAAAAAACCATAAGAATGGCAATATCGTCCACTATACTGTACAGGCCCATGGATAAGTGCATAGACGAGGTGTGATGATGCCTGGCCCTATAAATATGAAAATAATCCATATCAAAGATGAGATAGTTCTCAGCGCTGCAGATCACGATCTCATGGGGAGGACCGTTGCAGAAAATGGCCTCCACATAAAAATAACAGAGGATTTTTACGGAAACAACACAGTGAAGATCGCAATGCTTGATGAGGCAATAGAGATGTGCACCATAGGGAATTTTGTGGGAGAAAAATCCGTGGAAAGGGCAGTAAAAATGGGCGCAGTTGATCCAGATAATATCATAACCATTGCAGGCGTCCCACATGCACAGTTTGCAAGAATGAGGTGATATCCTGAGCCAGAAAGAAGCCATGGTGAAAGATGTTTTCAGGGATATCAGCAGGAATTATGATTTTTTTGATTCACTGATGAGCTTTGGGATGGACAGGAGATGGAGAAGAATCGTTGTGGACATGCTCCATATCCATGATGGGATGAGAATTATGGATGTTGGAGCAGGTTCAGGAAAAACAATAGAGGAGATTGTGGAGAGGTACCCCAATTCTATGATTGAGGCTGTAGATATCACACAGGAAATGTTTCCCGGAAACATGAAGAACGTGAATTTCAATATTGCCTCTGCAGAATCAATCCCTTTCCAGGATGGTTCCTTCCAGCGGATTGTATCATGTTTTTTGACAAGAAATGTGGAATCACTTGAGAATTATTTCTTCGAAGCCTACAGGTGCCTTGAGCCTGGCGGTGTTTTCTGCAACATGGATATATTTGATCCGGGGAAAAGCTTCATTTCACCCCTCTTCAGGACATACTTCTACAGGATCATGCCCAAACTGCTGGACAGAACCAGCAGGAGCCATTCCTATTCATACCTTGCAGGTTCTGTGAAAAGATTCATAACTCCCTCTGCAATGGTTGAAATGCTGGAAAATTCAGGGTTCAGTGAAGTTACAACAAGAAGGCTGGCAGGGGGAACAGTCTACATTCATAAATGTATTAAATAAAAATATATTCGATAATAAGCATCAATGTATAAATACAATCATTTTATACCTTTATTTATGTATGGAGTTAAAAATAAAGATATCATTCCAGAGCAATGGTACAACATCACTCCTGACCTTCCAGAACCATTATCACCCCCAAGAGATCATGATCCGGAACGATCTTCCATTGATCTCCTGAACAGGATTCTTCCTTTGGAAGTGCTTAAACAGGAATTCACTTCAAGGAGATATGAAAAGATTCCGGAAGAGATACTCAGGCAGTATGAACAGGCTGGACGTCCGACTCCTCTGATCAGGGCAAGGAATCTTGAGACCTTGCTGAATTTTACCGGGAAAATATTTTATAAATATGAGGGTGCAACAGTCACAGGTTCACACAAGATAAATGCCGCAATTCCACAGGCATATTATGCTGCACAGGAGGGCGTAATGGAAGTGGCAACTGAGACTGGCGCAGGACAGTGGGGTACAGCCACTGCGCTTTCTGCTTCACTTAATGGAATCAAATCAAAAATATTCATGGTAAATGTGAGTTTCAGGCAGAAACCCCTCAGGAAAAGGATAATTGAAATTTACGGTGGAAATGTTGTGGCGAGTCCAAGCACTCTGACCGACTATGGAAGGCAGATCCTGAAAAAGGAGCCTGAACATCCCGGCACTCTTGGGATAGCAATCAGTGAAGCCGTGCAGTACACCCTGGACAATAATATAAGATACCTCATGGGAAGCGTGGAGAATTCCGTCATAACATATCAGAGCATTATCGGGCTGGAAGCACAGAAACAGCTGGAAATAGAAGGAGAGGAGCCGGATGTGCTTATTGGATGCGTGGGAGGCGGAAGCAACTTTTCAGGTTTCGTTTTCCCATTCATGAAAACTGATGTTGAGATGATAGCCTCTGCAGCATCTGAAGTACCCAAATTTTCCAAAGGGAAATACAGATATGACCTGATTGACACTGCAGGCATACTTCCACAGCTAAAGATGATATCTCTTGGAGCGGATTATGTTCCTCCACCCATTTATTCAGGAGGACTCAGGTATCACGGAGCAGCACCTGCACTCTCAATGCTTGTGAACAGCGGAAGGATCGGAACAGATGAGGTAACTGAAGAAAAAAGCATGGAAGCAATGCAGATATTTGCCAGAACCCAGGGAATTGTTCCTGCTCCGGAATCTGCCCATGCCATTGCAACTGCAATTGACTACTGCAGGAATAATGAAAATCAGGGAAAAACAGTTGTGCTCAATGTTAGCGGGCATGGATTGCTTGATCTTTCAATTTTCGGTGATTAGATGAAGCTTGCACTCTATTTCACGTTCCCATATCCCTCCCGGGATGCATTTGAAAAATTCCTTAAGAGAACACTGCCACTGAATTACGAATATGTTGAATTAGGCATACCAACTGAGCATCCGTATTATGATGGCCCCACCGTGAGGAAAACACATGGAAAGGCATTGGAAGAATTTTCCATGAATCTGCTGAAGGATACGGTTCATATGATAAGAAGAACAGGAAAGAAAGTATATGCCCTGGCATACTGCAATCTTTTTGAAAACGATCCGGATGGATTCATGTCTTCCATGAAGGATGTGGGTTTCGATGGTTTGATTCTCCCCGATCTCCTCACTGACTATTACAGTATGAGGAAAGATATTGCCTCATCTGTTTCATCCCATGAACTGGAACTGATTCCATTTTTCAATTCCACCACTCCCGATGCTGCCATAAATGAAATTCTGGGATTGACCAGCAGCTGGGTATACTTTGGTCTCCAGCCATCCACAGGAATCAGGGTTCCCCTTGATATTCCAAGCATGTACAGCAGGATCAGGAATATCTGCGGAGAGAGGGAAATCATTGTTGGGTTTGGCATCAACAGTGCAGGTACAGTAAAGGAACTGAGGAAAATAGGGTTTGATGGGATTGCAGTGGGTTCTGCATTCGTAAACTCCATGGAAAATGATGATCAGGAGGCTTTCGACATAGAGATGAGAATGCTGGAGAGTGAAACTCATGGATGATACACTTTTTAAAATAATCAATGGCAAAGTTGCAAAAGGACAGGAAATGAACAGAATAGCATCCCTTCTCTCCTCTCCTGATGCGACTGACAGTTTGAGGGCAGCATTCCTCTCATCTCTCCATGTGAGGGGTGAAACAGCAGAGGAGATTGAAGGATTTGCTTCAGGGATTATGTCTATGGCATCCATAAAACCATACAGGAAGTGCACTGACATAGTGGGAACAGGAGGGGACAGAAAGGGAACTATCAATGTCAGCACTGCATCTGCCATTGTCTGTGCTTCCCTTGGAATAAAAATAGGAAAACATGGAAACAGGAGCATGACAGGAAAATTCGGAAGTGCAGATTTCATGGAAGCATGCGGTTATGATTTTTCAATGAATAGGGAAGAAATTGAGAATTTTTTACAGAATGAGAATTTTGTATTCATTCTTGCCCCTGAGTATAATAATTCATTCATGTCATTTTCTTCAGTCAGGAAAAAGCTCGGGCACAGAACAATTTTCAACATAATGGGCCCCATTACAAATCCACTGGATCCGGAAAAAGCCATAATAGGAAGCACAGACCAGGATATACAGGGAGTTCTTGCAAGAGTGATGAAGATCAGGTCTGTGAAAGGTTATTCCATAACATCTTCAGACGGCATGGATGAAATTTCTCCTTTTTCGCAGTCCTCCTTAATGGAAGTGTCTGATTCAATCAGAACACATATAGTGGACGGCAGGAATATCACAGGAAGGAGGATTTCTGAAGATAACATTGAAGGAAATGACAGGGAGGCCATATTCACTCTTACACTCTCTGGCATTAAAGGAGAAAACAGGGATGCATCTGCATTCATTGCACTCAATGCTGCGCCTGCTATTCTTCTTAATGGGGTTTCAGGCACATTTGAAGATTCTTACAGGATTGCGCTGAAATCCATGGAGAATGGAATGGCATTCTCAAAACTTTCCCGGATCACAAAGGGAAAGGTGCTGGAGGCTGATACAGTTGCTGGTTAAGGTCTGCGGGATAACCGATGTGAAAGATGGAATCATGGCAGCAGAAATGGGTTCATTTATCCTTGGTGTTGTCCTTTCTGAAATATCCGCAAGAAAGGGAACAGCAGAAGTTGTTTCCGGGCTAAAGTCATATGGATACTCAGTTGCAGCAGTTCATACATCCATGGATGATGCTATCAATTCCATGGGAGAAGAGGATTTCATACAGCTTCACTTCACTCATGGCACAGAGGAAGTTGCACAGATAAAAAAACTTGGGAAGAGGGTCATATCCGTGATTCCAGTAGATTCCAGCCCTGAATTCATAGGAGAAATGAAAAAGGCATCTGATCTTGTCCTCTTTGAGCATAAGCCAGAAATTGCTGATAAAATGAATCAGATATCTCCATTTCTGGATAACTCCACAGGAGTTGCGGGAGGGATCAGAGTCCATAACCTTGGAGAGATAATTCCACATGGGCCGGGATTCATAGACGTCAGCAGCTCGCTTGAATATGCACCGGGGAGGAAGAGCCAACAGAAGATGGCTGAATTTTTCAGGGAGGTGAAACTGCTTGGAAATACTTGCGAACAGGATGCGTGAACTTGCTTTTGGGAAAGTCAATTTTGCCTACTTCTGCAGATTCAAGGATCATGACAGGCTTATTGGTGAGGAAAAACTGTACACAGGAAAGAGAGCCATTGCCTCAATCAAAGCGCAAAAGCTTGATCATGTTTCTGGAGAGGTACCGGTTATTGTTTCATTTTCCTACGTGAACAACATATTTGAAAACGTGAATTACAGTTCAGAATATCCTCCAATTGCTTATTTTATTCCTGAAACTGCAGAAACAGGAAGATACATCAGAAAAAACGCATTCAATCCATCTCCCCCTTCAGGATCTGCCAGTGATCATGAATTTGAGTCAGAAATCATGCATATGAGATCGCTCATAAGGGAAGGGGAAATGCTTCAGGTAGTTCTTTCGAAAGAATTTGGCCCCCTCAGCATTGACCCTGTGGAAAGGCTTCTTTCATTTCTGGAGAACGACAGATCCATGTATGTTTTCTATTACAGGATAGGCCCCTATGAAGTGATTGGAAGCTCACCGGAAAATGTTATTACGAGGAATGGCAGGGTAGCCATGATAGAGCCCATTGCAGGAACAAGAAGGATATCACAGGATGAGATGGAAAATAAGGAAATTGAGAGAAACCTTCTTGAAGACCCAAAGGAACTCCTTGAACATCGGATGCTTGTGGATCTTGCAAGAAATGATCTTGGAAAGATATCGGAATACGGATCTGTAAAGATTGTGAAATCAATGGAAGTTAGGAGATTTGCCTCTGTGATGCACATTGTGAGCACGGTTGAATCTACTTTGAGGAAGGATGTTGGAAACAGCAGGATACTGGATGCAGTCTTTCCAGCAGGTACTGTTTCAGGGGCCCCCAAGGAGAGGGCCATAGATCATATAAAGAGAACAGAGAAGATGGAAAGAGGGGCATATGCAGGAGCTGTCGGAATTGTTTCGAAAAATGCAATGGATCTTGCCCTTGCAATCAGAACCATTTACAGCAGGAATGGGCTGTATTATACGCGGGCAGGTGCCGGAATTGTAAAGGATTCAATTCCTGAGAGAGAGATGGATGAAATTTTCATGAAGGCCTTTTCTGCAGCAGGAGGTGAATTGTATGAAATTGCTGGTTGTGAACAACCATGATTCATTTGTGTACAACATAATTCAGATACTGGGAAAACTCGGGAACAGCTACGATGTTGTGAACAATGAGGATGCAGATAAGGTGAATATTGAAAAATACGAAAAGATAATAATATCTCCCGGACCGGGCACACCCCTTAATGCCAGTGACAGGGGGAACGTGGACATTCTGCTGGACATGGCAGTGGATCAGGATATACTTGGAGTGTGCTTCGGCCATCAGCTTCTCGGAATGAGAATGGGCTCAGAAATAATAGTAATGGAAGAACCCATGCATGGGGAGATTGATGTGATGGTTCATTCTGATTCCCCCATTTACAATGGCATTCCGGAGAAGTTTCATGCAGTGAGGTATCATTCGCTTGCAATTTCTGGAACTGATCATATTGTGGTTGATTGCGTTTCAGAAAAAGACGGGGCCATAATGGGATTCCACAGCATGGACATGAAACGTTTCGGTGTGCAGTTCCATCCTGAAAGTTATTACTCTGAATATGGCGAGAAGATCATATCGAATTTTTTGGAGGCATGCTGATGGCCCTGGTTGATGAAATTTACAGGAAAAACAGGACGAGAAAATTTGAATTGGGCAGCAGAAGAATCAGGAATACCATATCCCTGGAAGAAACAATCAAAAAAACAGAGAAGGGATTCATCATAGAGTTCAAGAGATCTTCTCCATCAGGTTTCAGGGGAAACTCTGTACTCACTCCTGAAGATTTCGCTGTTATTGTGCATGAATACGCAGACGCAATCAGCGTGCTCACTGAGCCGGATCACTTCCAGGGAAGCCTTCATGACGGGACAGAGCTGCAGGAACTCGGCATGCCCATTCTCATGAAGGATTTCATCTGCACGGAGGATATGATTCTTGCGGGATACCACAGCGGATTTGACGCCATCCTCCTGATCGCGGACTTTCTCAGTGGAAACGACATGGAAGTTCTTGCGAATTATGCACTTTCACTTAAAATGGATGTGCTTGCCGAATTCCATGATGCAGGAGCACTTGAGAAAATACCTGAGAAAGCAGGAATACTCGTTGGATATAACAGAAGGAACCTAAGGAGCCTCAGAATGGAGCCAGATGAAATGAATGCCATGAATTTGATGAATGAAAGAAAAGCATTGAAGATACTGGAAAGCGGCATAGGTAGGGAAAATTTTCAGGAACTGATTGAAACACCATATAATGGTTTCCTGATAGGGACTTCCGTGTTGAATGAACCAGAATTATTGAAAGAGATTAAAGAGGGTGAAAGTAATTATGTTGACAGAAAACATGCGTAAAGTGAGAGAACTGTTCCCGGAGGGTGAAATATCCTTTATAGCGGGCCCATGCTCAGTGGAAAGCAGGGAAATGCTGGATGAGATTGCCAGATTCCTTTCAGGGATTGGCGTCAGGATGCTTCGAGGGGGCCTCTTCAAGCCCAGAACATCACCGGACAGTTTCCAGGGACTGAGGGAACAGGGATTATCCATAATGAGGGAAGTCGCGGATGATCACCACATGGTGATGATTACGGAAGTCATGGACCCGGACAATATTGAACTGGTCGGGAAGTACACGGATGTTTTCCAGATAGGAAGCAGGAACAGCCAGAATTTTGCACTTCTCAAAGAGCTTGGCAGGCAGGAGAAGCCGGTTCTTCTTAAGAGGGGTTTTGGGAATACCACTGAGGAGTTTTACCAGTCCTCAAGATACATATCATCTGAAGGAAACAACGAGATAATCATGGTTGAGAGAGGAATCAGGACTTTTGAGGATTCCACAAGATTCACTCTGGATATATCAAGCGTCCCGGTCATGAAGGAGAAAGTTGCCTTTCCCATAGTGGTTGACCCAAGCCATCCTGCGGGGAAACGGGAGTACGTGGAATCCCTGTCTCTTGCCGCAGTGGCAGCAGGTGCAGACGGACTGATGATTGAAGTTCACCCTGAACCGGATCTTGCACTCAGCGATGGAAGACAACAGGTGACCTTCGATCAGTTTGAAAAAATATACAGGAAAGCTATTGAGATAAGGAAGACAATGAACTCAGGGCTTTGATTCTTTCAGATAATCCTTCACAAGTTTTTTCATGGCCCTTCTCAATGTTTCCGAGAGGGATGAGGTTGATATTCCCATTATTTTTGCAATATCAGTGAGGGATGCCCTTCTTTCATTCTCAAAATAGCCAAGTTCATAACACATCTTAAGGATGGCGAACTCCCTTTCAGATATCTCGATCTTCTTCTCCTCGGGGCCCTCGATTATCATTGGCTTAAGGTCATCATCCTCAAGTTTTTTCATGAGCCGTCTCATGGCTCCCCTGTTCTCAACAAGGACCCGGTAATTTATCCTGTAGTTATCCACGGAAGTGCTTGAAAGAATCACTGCCTCGCTGAGGGCCATAGCCCGGCAGGCTGAACAGCTCTTTCCGTAAACCCATATCTTCTTCTGGCCCATCCTTGCCACATTTATGGACAGTTTCTTGAGAATGAGCATATCCCTCTCCGAAAAATTATCTTTTTCAAAACTGTGAAGAGTCTCATCGGGTTCAATCTTCAATCTCGAGACTGACTTAACCCCTGTCATTTTCATTATGGCATCAACGATCTTACAATCATCTCTCTGAACCTGTATAACGAATTCAAGGGGGTAGTTCATAATTCCCTATATATTAGGGCAATATAAATGTTCAAATGCGGTTATTTCAATCGCCAGCCCTTCCGTTCAGAATGCTTTTCCTTAAATCCCCTGCAGTTGATTCTATCTGTGCATATGCATTGTGCGGATGAATGCTTTCATAGCTCTCTGAACTGATGGATACTGTGGTATCGTCACGGATGCCTATTTCTTTAAGAAGCCTTGAAGCTATTTCCCTCACAATATCCTCCACAAACATTGGATTCATGTGTGCTCCCACAACGAGTTCACCCTCATCCCTTCTCTTTAGCACTGGAAGAAGTGCGCCATTGACCACGGATTCTCCAATCTCTATGAGCCTGAGGGCCTCAACCTGAATTTCACCGTCTGTTTCAAGGGAAATCCTCACCCTGTTTCTCTGGTTATGTGTTATGACAGGTATCTGCTTCAGAAATTCCTCAGCTTCAGGATGTGAATCTGAAATTATGGACCTTGCACTTTCCATTGCGCAGGGGCATGCATTCATCCCCATGAATTCAACACCTATTTTCTGCCTGAGATTTCCATTTCTATGGAGAACAGTGGATGATTCAAGATTATAAGAGACAAAGGATTTCCTTCCACTCCCTGATGCTGTTTCCGCAAATAATTCAGTTTTAAGTGAAACGTTGCATTTTTCAGAATATGTGAATCTTTTCAGGGAATCTCTGGCTATCTCCAGAGTCACATTCTCGATAGATATCTCATCCTTCCTGTCCAGTGCTATGCTGTTGATGGATTCCACGGCTCTGGACATGTCTGCACCCTTCCTTCCAGGGGGCAGATCAACATATGATTCAATATCTGCAAGGATATGATTTACATTATCTCCCCTCTTTATGTTGAGGGGTACCCTGACGTTCCTGACTCCAACCTTCCCAATAGATAGGTAATGTTTTGGAGAACCACCCTGAACGTCAGCAAGTTCTTTCATATGATCCTACTTGCCTGTCTGTCCGCCGTAAGCCTTCTGGATTGCCTGTTCAAGTTCCCTGTACTTCTCATCCAGTGACTTCTGCTGCTTTTCAATGGTTTTAATCCTGATCTCGCTGAGTTCCTTCTGCTCCTTCAGGTCCTCCATAAGTTTTGCCTTGTCATCCACCTTGTATAAAACGGGGCCCACACTCTTGTACACAGGAACACCATCATTTATTTTCTCAAGCTCCTCGATTGTTTTTGAGAGTTCCTTTATCCTTAGGTCAATCTGGTACTTCTGGCTTCCAAGCTGTTCTATCTGGTTTTCCAACTGCTGGGCCTGCTTGATCTGATTCTGTAAATAATTACTTATTCCCCCTTCCATCTCTTATTCACCTTTAATTATTCTGTCTGCTATTACGAGCCATTTCTGGATAGAACCCATAACAGCCCTTAATGAAACTATATCGCTGGCTCCTATATAAATTATGAAATCTTCATTGTTTTCCTGAATGCTGACCTCTGTCCTTCCAGATTTTGAATCTATATTTTCCCTTATGGATTCAACATGTTTTGAGAACAGGTTTTTCTCCAGCTTTATGGTCAGGTTGAAAGGATGTCTATTCATTTCCAGATAATGCATGGAACTCAAAAATATATATTTGTGTTAAGTATCACATTTTGGGCTCGTGGCCTAGTATGGATAAGGCACCGTCCTTCTAAGTCGGTGATCGTGGGTTCAAATCCCACCGGGCCCGT
>JAKAYK010000010.1 GCA_021826765.1 Thermoplasmata archaeon
TTGCAGGATCCATTGTGTATACACCATCCACGGATGTGATATTTATTACTGTTTCGATCCCGGATATTTCTGCAAGAAGCATTGAAACTGTATCGGTGGTATGACCGGGAACGGTTCCTCCCATCACGACGCTTTTCTGTGTCTTGAGCAGGTGGTGAGCTTGCTCTACAGTTTCTGGAATAAGTTTCTGTTCAGATTTCAGTGCAGATAACATCAGCAGGGCATTCATCCTGGTTGCCAGGATTCCCGCATTGTCCATGGTGAAGTTCTCTGAGCCAAGTTTCCTCATGGCATCCACATACACCCTAGCAGGTTTTCCTCCACCAACTACGATTCCAAATTCAGATGGGTTAGAATCCAGCATCAATCTCGAAAATGAGTTTAAAAACTGAATGTCTGGAGTTCCAGGGTTAACTATTGATCCGCCTACGGAAATTATGAATTTCTTCATATGTTTCATTCATCAAAGTTAAATAGTATTATAAATTTTCCAATCATGCCTTCAGATGAGAAGCAGCTCAGGAGATATGAATTCAAGAAAGCTCTGGAGGGACTCTCAAATCTCAAGGGCAGAGGCACAGAGTTGATTTCTCTCTATATTCCGCCTGAAAGGCAGATATATGATGTGGTTGCATACCTCAGAGAGGAATTTTCTACATCTGCAAATATAAAATCTAAATCAACAAGGAAAAATGTTCTTTCAGCAATAGAATCCATAATGTCCAAGCTCAAGTATTACAAGCAGCCACCTGAAACGGGACTTGTGTTTTTTGTGGGGCATGTTCAGAAACGAGGGGATCAGACCGAAATGTTCAGCCAGATCATAGAACCTCCAGAACCCGTCCAGACTTTCATATACAAATGCGATTCCCAGTTTTTTACAGAACCACTGATGGCCCAGCTCAAGGCAAAGGATGTTTATGGCCTGATTGTGATCGACAGGAAGGAGGCAACCATCGGGTTCCTCAACGGCACCAGTATATCAGTTGTGACCAATGAACAATCACTTGTCCCAAGCAAGCATCATCAGGGAGGACAATCCTCACGAAGATACGAAAGGCTGATTGAGATAGCAGCAAATGATTATTTCAAGAAGATCGGGGAGATCATAAACAACACCTACATGCCTATCATTCGGGATATGAAAGGAGTATTCATCGGGGGCCCCGGGGCCACAAAGAACTTTTTCTTCGAGAACGATTACTTGTTCAACGATATCAAGAGGAAGGTTGTGGATCTGTATGATGTGGGCTATACAGATGAATCCGGTTTGAGGGAACTGGTGGAGAAGGCAGCAGAATCCATGAAGGATATGGAGATTGCCAGAGAAAAGGATATTGTTAATAAATTTATGAGGGAAGTCCGGAAGGGTGACGAGGGACTTGCAGTATATGGAGAAAAGGAGGTCCAGGAATCGCTGGAGAGGAAAGCAGTGTATATCCTCATACTGTCAGATGGAATCAGAAAAACAAAATATTACTATACCTGCCCATCTTGCAATAACACTGCAGAATTCAGTGAGAGGCCCGAAGACAACACCTGCCCAAAATGTGGAGCAGGAATGGAACTGGATCATGAAGATGACCTTGTCAGGAAGCTATTCTCCATGGCTGAAGAAAGTGGGGCCACTGTTGAAATGATTGGTGAGGAAAGTGAAGAGGGAAAACTCCTGAAAAAAGCCTTTGGCGGAATAGCTGGAATATTGAGGTATGTTCCGCAGAAGGCGGCTAGATCATTTTAAATTCCTGATTCTTGAGGTATCCATAACTATGTAATCTTTGCCTGCAGTCAGGTAGCTGAATGGGATGATATACCTGCCATTCTGGTCTTTCTTCAGAAACTGAAATTTTGAATCTTTTGGTATTGTCAGGACATCAGTCATTTTTCCAGTTTGGCTATCAAAGGTTATATCATCTATAAGTCCGATGATTGTACCGTCGGAAGTTCCTATGGTTGTTCCTCTAATCTTGTTGAATCTTAATTTCATACTTAAGTAATGTAATTAAGCATAAAAAATTAATCAGTTACCGCTCTTCATTTCACGTTCTGAGGCAATTTCTGACATTCATGATCATGTATCTTATAAAAAAAACTGGGAAAAAAGGGTTTCCATTCAGAAAAAATTGTGGAAGATCAGTTGTAGAGGCCCATTTCCTCTACCTGTTTCTTTCTTTCTTTGACACTCTTGCCCATATTCTGGGAAAGATTCTCATAGAATTTGATAACATCTGCATCCACTGATGGCTTGATTGATTTCATGGCATCCATGAAGTTTGTCTGGGACACGGTTGTGGCATCATTATTCGCCCTGTATGCCATCATTCCGGCTTCTCTGCAGAGGTTCTCAAGGTCAGCACCAACGTATCCATCGGTCATTTCCGCTATTTTCTCAAGATCCGTTCCTCTTTCAAGAGGCATGCTTCTGGTGTGCACTTCAAGAATCTTCAGTCTTGTCTCCTTGTCTGGCGGAGGAATGTATATCATCTTGTCAAATCTTCCTGCTCTGATCAGTGCGTTATCCAGTATATCGGGCCTGTTTGTGGCCCCTATGACCACCACTCCCTGCAATACCTCAACGCCATCAAGGGATGTGAGAAGCTGATTTACTATTCTCTCTGTGACACCTGAGTCCCCATAACCTCCTCTCTTGGGTGCAATCGAGTCAATTTCGTCAAGGAACACAATGGCAGGGGCCACCTGTTTTGCTTTCTTAAATATTTCCCTGACCGCTTTTTCACTCTCTCCAACCCATTTGCTCAGGACTTCGGGTCCCTTCACTGAAATGAAGTTTGCATTGCTCTCATTGGCCACAGCCTTGGCAAGGAGTGTCTTTCCAGAGCCGGGGGGCCCGTATAGAAGGAATCCCTTTGGAGACCTTATTCCGAACCTCTTGAACACATCAGGTTTAAGAAGGGGGAGTTCGACGCTCTCTCTGAGTTCTCTCTTCACTTCTTCCATTCCGCCTATATCGGTCCAGTGAATATCCGGTATCTCTGCCATTACCTCTCTCATTGAGCTTGGCTCTATGGCTTTCAGGGCTTCCCTGAAATCCTCCTCGTTAACGGCCATTTTTTCCAGTATTTCAGTTGGAATGGGCTTATCCAGATCAATCTCCGGAAGGTATCTTCTCAGGGCATTCATTGCAGATTCCCTCGCCAGTGCTGCAAGATCAGCACCAACAAATCCATAGGTTATGTCAGCAATCTCCTCGATGAACTTTGCCCTCTTTTCCTCATCCATGCTGAGGGGCATTGCTCTTGTGTGTATGAGAAGTATTTCTCTTCTTCCCTTTTTGTCAGGAACTCCTATGTTGATTTCTCTGTCAAACCTCCCCGGCCTCCTCAGGGCTGGATCTACAGCATCTATTCTGTTTGTGGCACCGATAACGATCACATGCCCTCTTTCCTTAAGGCCATCCATGAGGGTAAGCAACTGGGCCACAACTCTTCTCTCGACTTCTCCCTGCACTTCTTCCCTCTTGGGTGCTATGGAGTCTATCTCATCAATGAATATGATTGAAGGTTCCTTCTCCTCCGCATTTGTGAATATCTCCCTCAGTTTCTGTTCACTCTGTCCATAATATTTGTTCATAATTTCCGGCCCATTTATTGGAAAGAAGTTTGCTCCGGATTCATTTGCAACAGCTCTTGCTATGAGTGTTTTCCCCGTTCCAGGAGGTCCATAAAGAAGAACTCCCTTTGGGGGCCTTATGCCAAGCCTTTCGAAGAGTTCCGGATGTTTCAGGGGGAGTTCAATGATCTCCCTCACCTTGCTCAACTGATCAGTGAGCCCCCCGATGTCTTCATAACTGATCCTGGAAACATCTTCCAGTATCTCGGAAGCAGCTTCATCCTTTATCTCAATTTTTGTAATCTCTCCTATTTCAACAGGCACTTTTGGAGGAACTGTCTTTACAACCTTGAAAAGAAGTCCAGAATGACCCACAAGTGTGAGTCCAGGCACACTGATATTATCCTGTTCTATCATAGGCCTCTTTAGGAGTGTTTTCTGTACAAAATCATCAATTCCTTCACCAAACTTAAGTTTCTGATCCTTTCTTATAATGGGGGCCAGTATGACCTTGCTTGCAACCTCTATGTTGACCTTCCTGACATGTACTTTGTCTCCTATGGAACACCCACAGTTATTTCTCATAACACTGTCGATTCTAACAATCTGCTTTCCTTCATCCTCCGGTCTTGCCCTGAATACCCTTCCCACAGTTTTTTTGGAGGATTTTTCAATTTCCACCACGTCGCCAATCTCAACATCAAGCGCCATCCTGGATTCTTCGTCGAGCCGGACCCTCGACATTCCCGGATCGGTTGCATTAGCTTCTGCAACTCTAAGTAATACTCCATCTCCAAACGAATGAGACATGATCCTTAAAATGCATTGAAGTATATAACCATAAAGGCAATTTTATGACAACTTTTGTCAGTCTTTTAAGGCATTTTCCAAGAGCTTATTCAATATTATATTCTAAATAATTCACTTCGAATATTATTATAAATGTTCCTATGATTATGTTATTATCTGTTCAGTTAATGAGGTTTCAATGATCATCATAACTGGAATGCCTGGTTCCGGCAAGGACGAATTAATAAAGGTTGCAAGATCCATGGGATGGACGGATTATCACATGGGTGATACCGTGAGGAAATTCGCCAGAGAGAAAAATATTGAGAACACAGATCAGGCAATAGGGGCCTTTGCCAATCAGGAAAGGAAGGAGCATGGGATGGGCATCTGGGCAAAGAGAATCATTATTGAGATCAAAGATCAGAAAAAGGTCATTGTAGATGGATTAAGGAACATAGAAGAATTCAACAGTTTCAAGGAATCATTTCCTGACCTTGTGATGGTTGCAATCCATACCGACAGGGAAGAGAGACTCAAGAGAATTGTAAAGAGGCACAGGGATGATGATGTGAAAAACATGAATGAGCTTGTTGGCAGGGATGACAGGGAACTTTCATGGGGGATCGGAAATGCAATTTCCCTTTCAGATTATATGATAGTCAACGATTCAACCCTTGAAGCATTCAAGGAGAATGTGAAACAGCTTTTGATCAGGATAGAAAAAGAGCATAGAAATGTCTGATCAGTGGGCAGACATGTATTTCTTAACACTTGTGAAAAACAGTCTTCCGAAGGGTACCATCCCGCTCATCCTTCCTTCAGGTGATATCTGATAATCGTAGAATATTCTTTCAGGGTGGGGCATGAGTCCAATGACGTTCTCGAATTCACCGGTTATTCCGGCAATGTTTCCGATGGATCCATTCGGATTCCAGGGGTACGTGACTTTCCCTCCATCAGGATTCTCATAGGTAAACACAATCCTGTGATTGTTTTCAAGTTCCTTCAGTGACGTTTCATTGAGGAACCTCAATCTACCTTCTTTGTGGGCAACTGGCACTTCAAAAATGGTATTTTCAGGAATTCCGGAAAGCATTCTGTTGCCGCCGTGATATTTTACGTAAATTGTTCTGCATTCAAACCTGCCGCTCTCGTTGACATCGAGGGCCATATCTTTTTTTCCATGTACGCTGCTTATGATTCCAGTTTCAGTCAGAATCTGGAATCCATTGCATGGCCCAATTATGGGCGTTCCATTCTCAGCAAGTTTCTGAAGAGTTTTCCCAGCGGAAGCCTTCAATCTCAGAGCAAATATGGCACCTGCTCTCACATAATCTCCTGCAGAGAAACCTCCGGGAATAAAAATAGCATCAAAATCCTCAAGATTTGTCTTTTTATGTTCAAGTTCATAAATGTGAACATAAACAGGTTCAACGCCAACTTCTTTAAAGGAACGATAGGCTTCCGCCTCGTTGTTTGTTCCCTCCATCCTAAGTATGGCTGCTCTTAAGATGCCTTCCCCCAATTTAATTCACTGTCCACCGCGTCTCTCTTTCGCTTTCATCCTGAGGCCAGTATAGCCGCATTTTCTGCATCTTTCTGCTTTAAGAGAGTTTCTGGCGTCGCATCTCATGCAAATTTTCTTATTGAGTCTTCTTTCAATGGATTCTGCAAATGGCATATGTTTGATCGTTCCCTAATATCTTGTGCCTATAAATTCTTTCGTGACCTCTACCATCTCTTTAGAGATGGGCTTCCTGTTTTAACGACCTGATTTGCATTTCCGGGTGAAGGAGTGTACAAGATATGTCATCCCATCAGGCACGCCGTTATACGAATTAGATTTGCATATAGAAATTGGTTTCTTCATTCCTCTTCTGAAGAGCGTGGGATTTTATGCTTTCACTTTCCATTATAAACCAATATGGAAACCTGGATTTCAAATAGAATAATAATGGCACGATCAATGGAAACATTCACGCAATTGGTTATAGGAAATGTTGTATCGCATCAGAATGGCCTAATCAATTGCCTGAAACCAGTATGATTGTTCATCCATTATTGTGTCAGCAACCTGTTCAGGTGTCATTGAATCCGTATTTAAAAGATAATATGCGCTAAGTTTTAAATCCAAAAATTCTTTAAGTACTTCCAGACTTCTATTTCCCATTTGTTCCTGTCTATTCCCATCCCTTTTCGCAAGAGTTGTTTCATTTGCCAGGAGAATGACATACTTCAACCTGATCTTATTTTCCATAACAAGCCGATAAACTTTTTCCATATCCTTGGGGAATGCAACGGCATCTACAACCACATCCACTCCGGAATTAATAAAATTGGAAACGAGACATAATATATTATCCCACATCTGGACAATCTGTGAATCAGATTTCCATGGTGGAAGATGTCCTCCAACAACCATGTGGTATATCTGGTCTGCATGGATCAGGGCTGATGCACTTAGGGAATCAGCAATAATCTTTGATACTGTGCTTTTTCCAACTGCTGGAGGGCCAGATATAACATAAACTGTATTCATTTCTGTACGAACTTGGCAATATTAATAAAATTTTCCAGAAGAACCTGGTTTCTCAAATGTGAAAAACCTTAACATCTCAATTTTTTTGGATATATTGGTACCAAGCTGTTCAATTAACCTGGTCAATGATGCATATATTTTCGACATGATAGGTTTCATACGTTCACTATTTGATAGACCCTGCTAAATCTAAGCAACAAATGAATTATTTATGAAAAAAAGAATGGAAGGGGTGACAAAAAAATTATGATATATTTTGTTAAAGATCATTCCTATCTCTACGGTACTCGGAGTATACAAACTGTGAATTTTCTCTTATACTCAAAAATCCTGGTCATCCATTCTTCAAAAAACACATAATAAATGGAATGAAATATATATTTTCCTTAAACAAATCAGGAAAATGAAGGATTTCAGGAGTATTGAAATTTATAATCCCAGTAACCAGCGAAGTTAAGGTAAAAAATTAGATAATCCTCGGAACGATTATCTCTATCATTATCATAGTGAACACAAAGGTTGTGGCAAATGAAAGTATTGTTGCAAGTGTCTTTTCGTTCCTGAGAAATTTCAGTGATTCATGCCTTGAATTTATTATGAGTGTATCTCTGAAGAACTGTGCACCATCGAATATGGCAAGTGGAAGTGCATTTGTAATTGCAAGCAGAATGTTTACCCAAAAGAACCAGTACATCATATTGGCAAGGGGCCAGAAAATAGAGCCACCAAATGGCACAGTGTAAAGGGATGCAAAACTTGAAGGAACAGGGTTAAGCCCTTCCAGAGGTAGAGCAATAGATTGCATGAATCCGGCAAATCCTGACTTATATGCAAAGTCACCGAATATTATGGATTTCATGTAACCCATTGGAATTATGCCCAATCCGGAGTATACTACATTCACTCCCAGGAAACTTCCATTTTTCTGACTGTTGTTCGTAGCGGATGGATCATATATTTCATAGTAGCTGTAAAGTGAGGCAGTTTTGAAGTGGTATGTATGGTAGGTTCCTGTGAGATGGGAGCCGTTTGAGTTGAACACTTCAGTGACCATTGTTATATTGGTTCCCGGAGAAATAGTATTCAATTCAGAGGATAGGCCTGCACCATTGTATATGGTCACATTCTGAATCGATATGATATAACTTCCATTCTGCACCTTTGCCAGAGCAGCCGGAAAACTCTGAAGGGTTGCCACAACTGTGATGCCGGCTGGAGTGGAGTAATTTCGATAACCATGTCCATCATACATAGTCACGTTGATCAATGTTCCAGGCATAGCGTTAATTCCAGAACTGATGTTATTGACATTGTTTCCGTGTAAATTGCCTATGGAGGTAATTTCATATCCTGATATGGATGAATTATAGAGTGGAGACCCAGGAAAAACAGTGTCCAGATATGCGCCAGGTTCAGTCTGGACTGCTGCGTGGGAAAGGGCAATGCTGAATATGAGGAATGCGAATATTGCGATAATAAAATTCACAGCTATTCCTGCAGCGACAATTCTTCTTCGTATTACAGGATCAACTTCAGTTATCTGTTTTTCCTCAGGTTCTACAAAAGCTCCAAGAGGCACTATGAAGAAAATCACTCCAACAGAAGTAACATCAATATCATGTTTCCTGGCAACTATCCCGTGAAACATCTCATGTATAATTACAGATAAGGAGAATGCGACTATTCCATATGTAATTGGGATTTCAGGATTGATTCCTGGCAGTGCAAGATATTCGTTGAGAGGCAGGCTCTGTTTTATTGAAAATGAAAGGATCGCTCCTAAAACAAGAAGAAATGTACCTAAAATAATTAGAACATATACAATTGGTATGGAAAGCCTTGAAAAGAATTTTGAATCTGATACTTTAGCAAGCCTTGTAAGTATATTCCTGTTTTTCTTGATTTTCACAAGAAGAAGGATACCATACATAAGTTGAAAATGCTGACTTTTTTTGATGAACGGATTGAGTACTGACATGGCAAAAACCCATCCAAACAGGAGTATCAGTACAAGTAATATATACGACATATTGCGGCTCTCATATCAATGATACCTTAAATTACTTTTTGCAAAACATTGTATATTTTTTTATGAACCATAAGCCGGAAAACATTTTATACTACTAATTAATTATGTGTTGTCAACTAATGGTTGACAAGAGGTGTATAAAATGGCAAAAAGAAAAAATGAGAGAGACTGGGACGACGACTTTTTCGATGATATGTTCGGAGACTTTGGTCTGGATTTTGATAAAATGAATGAGAGAATCAGAAGAATGATGGAGAGAATGGTAAGGGACATCCCTGAAGGTGGTATGTATAACCCGTTCATGTATGGATTCACCTACAAGGTAGGCCCTGATGGAAAACCATCATTCCAGGAATTTGGAAATGTTCCACAAAAGTCATCTATTGGATACAAACCACAGGATAAGGATGTAAGGGAACCTGTTGTTGATGTGAACTATGATGACAACAATGCATATGTTACGGTGGAACTTCCAGGCGTAGCAAAGGAAGACATCGAACTTTCCGTGTCAGAGATGGGAATTACTCTTGAGGTAAACACTGAAAAGAGGAAATACTATAAGTACATTGAACTCGAGAGGGAAATAAAGGCAGAGTCAGCAAAGGCAAAGTTCTCAAACGGCATTCTTGACATGATCATAGAACTTAACAATGGCAGGAAAGAAAAGGGCAAGAACGTGAAGATAGAGTAATAGTATGGTAACCATCGATGAAATACTCTCAGTGCTGGAGAATGGAACCAGGAGATCAATCCTCAGGCAGTTGCTCCTGGATTCCACATATCCACTTGAAATAAGCAAGGCCCTTGGCATTTCGCAGCAGGCAATCAATAAACACCTTGAAGTGCTTGAGAAATCCAACATGATAATTTTTTCAGGCAACAGTTCCAGTAGTTTTGGCCCCCCTAGGAAGATATACTCGCCAACTGGTTTCTCAACAATTGTGATCGATTACACTCCGGGATTTCTTGAGGTTAACCACTATTCCCTCAAGGATCTTCAGAAAGAAGGCCAGGAAATCGATGACATATCGCTCGACAAGCTTCATGAAATCAATGGCAAGCTCAACAGCATTATGGAAGAAAGGAAAAAACTCGTTGAAGAAAAAAACGTCATCCTGAAGGGACTGAGAGCTTACATAAATGAAAACATACATGATGAACTTATTCGGACCATACTCATAGAATATATTGAAACCCTGAGCATCAGGAAAGTGGCTGAAAGATTCAGGATCGATGAACAGACTGTGTCTGTGATTGTTTCAAGATACATTATCTAATTTTTTATCAATCTTACAAAATTTCTTGTCAGGGAAGCATGAACCCTCTGCCTCAAAATTTTATCAACGGTGAAATAACTTCTGAAAAATTCGAGATTGTCAGGATTGTCTGTCACTATGCATGCTCTTGAACCCGGATTTAAAACCTGATTCATGACCTCAGCACACTGTGTGTAGAATATCTCATGCGAGGTGCTGATATGGGAATTCCTTCCGTATGGGAAATCTGTTATTATTCCATCATATTTCTCATATTTCTCCATTTTCAGGAAATCCTCCTTTTGAATGCTGAAATTCTTTATTCCATAAAACTTCAGGTTTACAGTCGCTCCCATGGCCATCTGAGGAAGTATGTCTATTCCTGATACATGAAAACCTTTCAGTCCCGCTTCAATCAATATTCCACCGCTTCCGCAGAATGGGTCAAGAAGTCTGGATCCTTTGCTGAAATATCCCATATTTACAAGAAATGCTGCAAATTGAGGGTCCATGGAAATTGGAGTGAAATATGGTCTCATGGGGGCCCTCCTTTCATTTCTTTTCACATCCTTCTTCACATGTTCCAGAGTGACGTACCAGAGATCAATATGAAAAATTAGGACTACAAAATCATTGTGGTTGAATGACACCCTCCCCCGGGCATTCAACTGGTTTCCTATAATGGATTCATGTTCCGTCCCGTGGCATCCGCCATGGTCTATGACTCGAATATAGAATTTTCCATCTGGAAGTGAAAGATCCTTTATATCTTCAAGGTTATCAAAAACACCAATTATCTCACCATAACGCTTCATGAAGGCAAGATCATGCACTGCTTCTTCCGTGCATTCTGACGAATAGAGTCTGTCACTCAATTTTTTAAAAGAAAATTTATTTTTTTTGGATACAACTGATTCAACGTCTTCACTGGAAAATTCAGGTATGCCACCATGCTGTTCTATAATATAGGCATACTTCTGCCCCAGGTTTATCACTTTCAGTTTGCCTTCTGGCTTTCATTCTCTATATATGGTTCCTTCTTTAACTCCCTGTTAAGTTCTGTGGAAAGACCTTCAAAAACCTTGCTAAGCCTCTTGATGGATCTTTTCACTGCCGCCTGTGGTTTGCCGGATTTCACTTTAACGTATACTCTGGGGTTGTCAATAACCGGATGTTTTATGAAATACCTTGACTCAGTGACCTGCTCATCTTTTAGTATTTCCTCTACCAGCGGCCTGAGCAAAGTATTATCATAATTCATAATTTCGAAAGTTATTGAATCTTTCTGTTTATCAACAATATTGATTTTGCTTTCCATGCATGGGTAATTAAATACGATTTATTAAAAATTAGCATTTTGATCCATTATCCATGGATGTTAAAGGGAGGATAGACATTCTGTTCAGGCAAACATTCAACAAAATTTGTCAATACTCTCTTTGAGGGCTATTATCTGATTCCGGTCAGCTACACATCCCTGACGGAAAGGGCTTGCTGCTGGCACCTCTCATGCCCGTAAGCTTGGATTTATAGAACCGCAACGATTGGCTGGGTGACATTCCCCTGCCGGAGGGAAAGAGGCTATTGTTTATTCCTTTTAGATATAGTTCCACAGCCTGATTTCCATAGAAATCTTGATGCATATATCATTTCTCCTCACGGAGGGCATGCCATAGGAATCAAAGTGTTCTAGCGAAAAGTTCAACCTAATCTTATTAATATTCAAGAGAATGCGTTGCCATTCCGGGTGTAGACAAGATACGCGACACAAACCGATAAAAAATTTTCCTTAAGGAATGTTCGGGTATCTCCATCGAAAATTCAGGTGTTTTATTGCATCTCTCCTGCTCTTAATGATAACTATAAAAATTGCCAATCATACACAAACCATCTCTCCTTTCAGTTCTGATTTTCAACTAGGATATTTTTTCATCATACGATTGGCTCGTTTGAGAAGCATAATTACCTCTTCATTTGAAGTCTGGGAAAAGTCTCCGTAATATTCACCAACAGAATAAAGGACTGAAACCGGGTGTATGCACACAACTTCATCAGCAAGCTCAAGAATGTCATTGATTACCGATTCCTGTGCCACAGGAACTGCCACTACTATACGCTTCTGTGCTATTGATCTCAGCCACATTATTGCGATCTTTACTGTGGCCCCTGTTGCAATCCCATCGTCAACTATTATCGCTGTGGCATCGATATCCTTTGTTACACCTTTTCCGCTCTGAAACTTTTCCCGAAGGAGTAGTATCTCATTCTGCTTCGCTCTGATCTGTGACTGTAAATTTTCTTCTCTGTAACCAAGTGCATCCATAAGAGACCTATTGAAATATAAAAGCGGGGGATCATTCCCTGCAACTGCCCCGAGAGCAAGTTCTTCATCTTCAGGGGCCCCTATTTTCTTAACAATGATTATATCAAGAGGTTTGCCAAGCAACCTTGCAACTTGAAATGCAACTGGCACCCCGCCTCTGGGGAGTCCATACACGACGCATCTCCCAAGATGATGCTGAAGCAAGAGGTCTGCAAGCTTCTTTCCTGCATCTGCCCTGTCCCTGAACACATATATACATCCCCCTGTCCTATACTTACTTTTCCGGAAATCTTTTCATATCTGTTCACAGTTGAAACAACACTATGTACTTTGCAATATATCATGAAATATATGTGAAGTGGAGAGTTGGCAGAGCGATAAATCTATTCAGGATATTCATTCAGCAGAGCAATGATAATCGAAACATTTAATTTCATACGATTAATGACCGTCAGATTTACGAGACACATTCATAGAGGGATTAAATGGCCGGTGAAAGAGGACAGAAAAGAACAAGAGACAAGTGGAAAGAGAAAAAATGGTACACAATACTTGCACCAAATCAGCTTGGTGGAAAAGAGATAGGAATGACTCCGGGTTCCAGCCCTGAAGGGTTAAAGGGAAGAACAATTGAAATTCCAACATCAGATTTTACGGGAAACTTTAAAAAATCAAATTCAAAGCTTCATTTCAAGATTGCTGAATGTACTGGCTTAAAATGCAGCACAATATTCATGGGCCATTCAGTCAATGATGATTATATTAGAAGAATGGTCAGAAGAAGAAAAGAAAAGCTTGAACTGGTAATGAAGGTAAAAACAGTTGATGACTACACATTCGTTTTAAAAGTTGTTGCCATAACTGACGGAAAGATAACAGCTGCAAAAAGGGTTGAACTCAGAAAGGCCATATGGGATCTAATAGAAGGAAAGACAAAGAACATAGACTATTTTGAGCTTGCAAGGTATATAATGGATGAACAGTCTATAAACGATATACTTTCCGGCGTCAAAGAGGTTTACCCACTTAAGAAATTCGAGTTCAGAAAATCCGAACTCGTAGATATGGGCCAGACATACAACTTTTCAGTTCCTGAGACAGCAACCCAGGACGAAAGTAACGCTGAACCCAATTAAACATTTTTGCCGGGGTGGCTTAGCTGGTGGAGCGCCGGACTCATATGTTATCTAATAACTGAGAAATCCGGAGGTCTCGGGTTCGACCCCCGATCCCGGCATTCAGAAGAATGTGTTTCTCTAATTCTTTTATACTTTCTTGCTCAAAATATTGTAATATGAAGGAGGAAAGCTCACTTTCAATCTTTTTTCTATATCTGAATTGAAAGCGTTTTTGAAAAATATCACTTTACCACTGAAAATACACTGATTGTTTCAGTATTCTGGACACCATCGATAACTCTCAGCTTGTCGAGAACAAAACTTCCCACTTCTTCGGTGTCTCCTGCTCTGATTTTCACAAGGATATCCCATTGACCTGCAATGATATAGATCTCATCAACTTCCTGAAAACTGGATATTGTTTTTGCAAGTTCTCTCTGGGATAATTTTCCCGTGTTCCTGAACGAGACAAAAATAAATGCTACAACCGGAAGGCCTATGGCAGTATAATCTGGGACAATGGTGAATTTTTTTATCACACCCTTATCAACAAGCCCCTTGATTCTTTCATATACTGTTATCCTCGGGATTCCCAACTCTCTTGAAATATCCGCTATCTTTTCTCTGCTGTTCTCAGTTAAGCATTTCATGATTTCTGTGTCTTTTTTATCCATGATAACTTATGTCTACTTTAGATAAAAATATTGACATTACGTTGACTTATAATTTAAAATATTTGCTTTATGACATTATGTCAAATTTTATTAGATAAAAATGAAATACTAAATTTTTATCTAATCCCCATGGAAAGTTATAAGGAGAAAAACATAATAGAATCCACACTGAAGCATCTGGAAAGTGAATCTGTGGAAATAGCAATGAGGATCAACACCACTGTCAGGGCTTCAATGTCAAAAAAATTGAGATGGATGGGTTTCATGGAAATCCCTCCCGTGATATATTCACTGGTAACTGATCCGCTGAACCATCCTGTTTACGATCCCAGATTCATGTATGATGGTACGGAATATGCCCTCACGAAGAGCATGATATTTCACAAACAGATTCTCGTAAAAAAGTTCCCAAAAATATACACATTTTCTCCAAATGTCAGGTTGGAGGTGCCCGATAAGAAAAAAACAGGAAGGCACCTACTGGAATTCACGCAGCTTGATCTGGAGGTCAGGGATGCAAGCAGGGAGGATGTAATGGCCATTGCAGAATCCATCATAAGGGAAGCAGTGAATGACGTGAAAGATATCAATTATGAAGACCTTGAGAAACTTGAGAGGAAAATTTCCATTCCATCAGGGCAGTTCAGGAGGTTCAGATACCTTGAACTGAAAGATAAATACGGCCCTGATTTTGAAGCAGAAGCATCTTCCAGAGAAAAATATCCATTCTGGATTATCGATATACCACTTAAGGATAGGGAGTTCTATGACAGAGAGAAGGAAGATGAACCCGGCATACTCAGAGACATGGACCTCATATATCCCGAGGGTTTTGGAGAGGGAATCAGTGGCGGTGAAAGAGAATACAGGCTGGATAGAATTCTTGAGAGAATTAAGGCAAAGGATCAGGATCCAGAGCAATTTCGTATTTTTACAGAAATCGCATCACATGGACTGTTTCCTTCAGCGGGGTTTGGAATAGGCATCGAAAGATTCATAAGATATATTTGCGGCTACAGCAGAATAGAATACACACACCCCTTTCCAAAAATACCGGGAGAAATATCGCTTTGATCAGTCAGACAGGGTTCAGATTTAATGGGAGAGGACAATGTCTATGCCATGGGGGCATTTTTTTGGCTTTCCCATAATATCAAACATTCTGTCAATATCTTCATGGTTCAGCAGGTAGTCCAGATTCTCACTGAGAGTGCATGCTGTATCAACACCCAACCCATATTTTACCATAAGGGTCTCGAAAACCCTGTGCGTCTCTTCCAGTCCCATAAATCTCTGATCTCCAATGTTGGTAAGCTTTATCATTCCTTTCTCTCTGATCACAAGATTCTTTTTTTCAAGCCTCTTAATAAGATTAAGTGCAGTTGGAGGCTTGATTTCCATATTCTTCGACAGATCAATCAACCTGAAAGGGAATTTAGAATCTCTATGCTTCCCAAGGGTTACAAGGCAGTCTCTCTCCTTCTTGGTAATTGAAACGTTATCTAACATGATATTAGTAGTATGATAATTATATTAAAAAAGGTTTGTATGAATTATTGGGCCTTAAATTCAATTCTCTTTCCATCCTTTACATATTTCATCAGGCTCTGGCCAATTTCACTGTCCAGCTTCACCCTTATGATTCCCTTGCTGGAGGTTCTTCCTGACATTATAATAATATCATCGAGGTAAATATTCACCATAGTATCCTTCACATGGCAATCAAGATAGATTATCCTGTTCCTCACATCAAATAAGACTTCTTTTTTGGCTTCTCTATCCTCTGACTCGACATCAATTGATACTCCAAGGTTCTTCTCGATACTTGATATATTTGAGCCTTTTCTCCCTATCAGTTTTGCCTTATATTCCTCTGGAATCTTTACCCTTGCCCTATTTCTTCCTATCATCTCAACCTGGATATCTTCAGTATTCAGTGCACTGGTTATGTATGATCGAATTTTAACGATTCTCTCTTCCCTATCTGCAATTCCCTGTTCTTCATTCACGGGAACAACAACAATCTGTTCCCCGAATGTGTATATTTCATACAGGGGTTCCATTGTCATTCCATCCGAAATCACGATGACCGGTCTT
The DNA here is from genome assembly GCA_021826765.1 of Thermoplasmata archaeon. Lineage (GTDB taxonomy): Archaea > Thermoplasmatota > Thermoplasmata > Thermoplasmatales > Thermoplasmataceae > Cuniculiplasma. The sequence continues at coordinate 16,399 of JAKAYK010000010.1, forward strand.
GCAAGATCATCCTGAACCATTCCATGAGGAACCTTCACCTTATGCTGTATCTTCAGTGTTTTTCCCACATCTCCTGCATCGATGAAAAGGACAGTGTCGATTATCTGAGGAATCATTCCAAGTTCAACCCTTCCTATGAATCTCTGAATTGCATCTATGGGTGCAGTAGCATGCACAACACCAATCATCCCGACTCCTGCAAGTCTCAGATCGGAATATGTCCTGAAATCTGCAGTGACCCTCATTTCATCAAAAATTGTATAATCATTTCTCACAAGCAGGAGGATATCTCCAGTTTTTTCCATTGAGCCGTCCAGAGCTGTATATTGGGTGACTTCAGGATCAACCTGAAGGTCTCTTGGCCTCTCCATGGTTTTAACAATCATTCCATTTCTGTTTAGATAATTCGCAAGTGCCTGTACAAATGTGCTTTTTCCAGCACCAGGCGAACCAGCCACAAGTATTCCTGATGATCTTGTTATAATACTGGAAAGTATAGTTTTGTCAAGATGGTAGTAATCGATTTCAATGGATTTCAGCTGCCTCACAGCAGTTATTTCAGTAGCGCTTGAAAATGGTTTTCTTGTTATGACAATTCTCATGTTTCCAAGCTGTACCACCGTGGCCCCTGACATATCCATCTCTATCATGGACTTTTCCTCATTGCCCGCCCTCATTATGATCTGGTTTGCAATAGCATCTGCCTCCTGCTCGCTCACAACTCTTTCAGTCTTCACAAGATTTACTGAACCGGGCGTTCCGTTCTTCAACTTGACATTGGTTCCGGCTTTTATGTGCACTGAAATGGTCTGTTCGACAAAAAAATCTTCTATATTGGAGACATTCAGGTCTTCTGCTGGAAGGTATATCACGCTAATTCCCTTGATCGTGGCAAGATCTCTCTGTATCCTGTCCCCTGTCACAAGAGTTGCATTGAGTTCCCATGCATCATTTCTGATGACATTATCCAGCTCACCTCTTTTTCCATTCTTCATCTGCCATTCAACAGGCCTCTTTCCCCTAATTTCTATGCTTATTCCTTTATCTGAACAGATTTTCCTTATCTTTTTCATTTCATCAAGGGCAGCAAATCCTACTGACCTGTTCTCGTTTGCCTGGTGCTCAACTTCGGAAAGCATTGTTTCAGAAAAGATAACACAGGAATTGCCATCTATGCTGTTCATGAATTTCCTGAATCTGCCGTCTATAATAACTGAAGTATCCGGTAAATAATCCACACATGATCAGGACTTAAGATTATTTATTAATTCTCATGTAATTCTGGATACATGGATGTGACTTCCCGGGCAGAACTTCTTTTAAAGATGCTTGGAGATCAGCATGAATCCATAAGTGGCAAGACTGCGCTTCTTCTTTCTGGAGGAATAGACAGTTCGCTTCTTCTTTCCATCTATATGGATAAAATCATACCTTACACCATAGGATTTCCTGCAAGCCAGGACATTTCATTTTCGGAAAAACTTTGCAATGAATTTTCCCTGAATCTTAATGTAATTGAAACGGGGGAGGAAATGGTCAGGAAAGCATTCATGAAGGTTATAGAAACAGACAAAAACATAACTTTTACAGATATTGGTTTTGAGACTGTATTTCAGATCGCATGCGATGAAGTCAGGCAGGATAAGATTATGACTGGGCAGGGGGCAGATGAAATTTTTTATGGGTACATGAAATTCAGGGATGGCAGGGAAAACAGCAACAGGAACAGCCTTGAAAAACTGTTCACCACAACACTGCCGAGGGAGATGAAAATAGCATCATCCAGTGGAAAAACTCTTATTGCTCCCTATCTTGACAGAAATATACTTGACTCCTTCTCCACACTTCCTTATGAAATGCATGTATCAGATGATTCAAACAAGATTATAATCAGGGAAGCCGCAAGAATTGCAGGATTGCCTGAATTCATCGTTCACAGGCCGAAAAAAGCAGCACAGTATGGTTCTGGAATCAGCAGTTTTCTCAGGAAAGAATTGCAGGGGTGGAGCAGCAGATGAAAAGTTTCGGGGTCAGGGGGAGTATAGCAATAATGCTCATACTCAGGGCCCTTTATGCAATGAACTGGTACAATGTTTCGCCTCTCCTTTTCAATATACTCAATGCATACGGAACCCCATTTTATCTGAGCGGATTGATACTCTCTGCATTTCTGCTCGGTACGGCACTGTTCCAGATTCCATCAGGTCTCATAGCTGCAAAGATTGGGCCAAAAAATACGGCAATGTCTGGAATGGTCATAATGTCCATTGCCATTATTCTGTCTATTTTCTCACCGGATTTCTTAATATTCCTGATTTCAAGGTTCATGGTAGGAGTAGGAGCTGCATTCTTCTTTTCATCGGGTGTGGGAGTTCTTTATGAGATAGACAGGGCAAAATCCGCCACAAACCTTGCCGTGTTCAACACTGCTTTTTCAATCGGCGGGGGTATAGGAATATTGCTGTTCTCCTTTCTTTCCCCGATATTCTCATGGCAGAATCTCCTGCTGATTTCTGGAGTTGTGACCCTGATTTTTTCAATAACCGGAATTCTCGGCATTCCGCAGACATTCAAAAGGAGCAGCAGTGAGGATTTCAGGAAAAACGTAAAATTAAGATTCTTCTCAAAGCCCCTCATACTTCTTTCCCTTGCTGTCTCAGGGTATTGGGGCATGAATTTCACATTTGGAGAATATGAAAAATCCTATGCACAGGTACTCGGGTTTAATCCCACAGTTGCAGGTCTGATCGGTTCTCTGGCCCTGTTTGCAGGAATATTTGGGTTATTCATATACAGAAAAATTCACATCAGTTCACCTGCGGTGATCTTTCCATCGTTTCTAATAACCATATGTATAATAGTTGCAATACAGGCACTTGGTTTTCCAAATTATCTCTTCTTTGCATCAGCAGCTAGCGGGGTTATGAGTATCATACTCTTCTCGCTGGAATATTTCTATGTGATCAAGATTGAAAAAGAGGAGAAATATGTTCCACTTGGAATTTCTATAATGAATGGAATCCAGATCGCTGCAGGAGCTCTTGTAGCATCTGTCTTTGGTTATATATATTCTATCAACCATTTTGTTTCATGGCTGTTCCTTGCATCAATTTCAATTATAATGCTTCCCATCGGAATGGCTGAATTGAGGAAAATAAACGTAAGTTAATCTTCATACAACCGGATATTTTTCCAAATGGGGATGAATGCGATGAAAAATATTGTACCAATTATGGTCAAAGGGTACCACATCATTCCCATATTGCTGCTGTAAACTGTAAGGAGGAAGGTTCCTAAAACTGGAGCCGAAGGGGCCACCAACCCCGTAAGTGCCTGAAACGAAGTGAAATACTGTCCTCTTGCCTCAGGGGGAGATGCCCTGCTTATGACTGAATTGATGGATGGAGTTATGACGTTTTCTCCCAGTGTGATGATTATAGTGTCCACAACAAGAAATGGAAATCCCGTGAAAAATGGAAGAATAGAAAATGAAAAAAGATAAAGGAGATAGCCAAGATTTATCCTGCCTATATCGCTTAATCCGGCAATAAGCCTGTTTGTTGGTATCTGTCCCAGGGTCACAACTATCCCATTAACTGAATACAGGAGCCCGACCTGGATCGTAGTCATAGAGTCATACCCTCTCCAGAATAGTGTAAGAGCGGTTCCCCACTGACCCATTATTATAAAAAAAAGGGATATCAACATGGAGATCATGAAAAAATTCCTGTTTCTGAAAGCAGCGTAGAATTTTGCCTGAACGTTTCCATTCTTTCCAACATCTGTAATTTTTGTTTCCTCTAGATATATTATGTAGATGATCAGTTCAATGAAAGAAGATACTGCGGTTATAAGGAAAACATAACTGTAGGATGATAAGGCAACAAAACCACCAATGGCGGGGCCTAAAGAAAATCCTGCATTCTGGAATATTCTGACTATGCTGAATGCTGCTGTTCTCTGGGAAGAGGATGAGTACTGAGAAACGATCACATTATCCGCTGAACCTATTATGTTCATGAAGGGTTCTGAACAGATCAGGATGAAATACATGTAATAGAGATTCGAGTTATATAGCACAGTAAAAAATAGCATGATGAGTATTCCAGAAAGTGATGCATTGCTGATTACGATCGCTTTTTTTGGCCCGTTTCTGTCAATAAACCTTCCTCCATAGAGCGTGAAAGGAAGGGAAAGGATGGACATAATGAAAAAGAGTATGCCTATGGTCATGTATGGAACATTTCTTTGCAGATAGAGATATAATGGGAGAAATACCCACAACTGTGAACGGGAAAAAACCCTGAGGAACTGATTAGCAGAAACCACAGAAATCCCACGCCTTGATAAGAGCTTAAATGTGGAACTATGAAATATTTTAGATTTTATATTTAAGTATTGTAAATCTATATTTAAAGATATTTAGATAAAAATCGTTACAAACTCTGTAAAAATCTATATCGCTATCACATCTTCATTTATCTCAGGTGAATATGCACAGAGGCTATCCGACTCAAGGTAATCATTTTTCTCTGAAAATGCCCTTGCCCTAGAACCACCACAGATTTTCCTGTACCTGCATCTCCCGCATTTTCCCCGGAACATATCTCCACTTTCAATATTCATCAGGATTTCGTTATCTTCAAGAATACTGTGAAGCGGGGTTTCTCTGATGCTCCCAAGTTTCAGGTTGAAAAGGCCTGATACACTCACATCACCGTTCGATGAAATGAAGGCGGTTTTGATCTTCCTTCCATTTGTGGGATATGTCCGGGCCCTCAGGAGTCCGGTTATGTTGGTATCCTCGCTTCTCCTAATAAGTTCCCTGAATATCTCTCC
>JAKAYK010000078.1 GCA_021826765.1 Thermoplasmata archaeon
CAATGATGCTTGATCCTTGTAAGATGGTAAAAGTATGCAACACTTTTGATGCGGGGAATGATGTCATATTAGTTGACCATGACTTTGAAGTATTGCTTCCCATTGCCGTTGTGCCGTTTATTGCAAGGACCTCGTCATTCAGAATTCCACTGGCTGTCAAATACTGCGATGGTACAGAGGCATTACCCATATCGTAAGAAGTGATGGTGACAGTTATCTTGGAGTGTGTAGGCAGCGTGATATTAGAAGGGGACTGAAGAGAACCATTCACAACCTCATAGTACCTAGGTTGAGCCCTAACGGAATTGTTGTAGTTTGCGTCCATGACTTCTACCAAGTCAAGGTGATATGTGCCACTAATCTGCTGATTACTCATATGGCTGCTGCTGACAGCGACCTGATGGTCATAAGCAACACCAATCCCCACTCCTCCTATAATCACTATCGCGGAAACAATGGCGAGGAAAAACCTTTTCCTGCATAATGAAAGAATGGTTGAGAAATCTTAAAAGTTCCCTTATCACAATGCAAAGGAATTGCATCATGACTGTTCATAATGTATAATAAACGATCAGGAAATATTATTGTGTACTTTTCAGCACCAGAATCCTGATGGAAAAATCAGGATTGCGAGGTTCATCGCGTTGAAACTCCCATTACTTGTTGTGTTTAGGGTGTGGTTTTTATCGTCTTCCTCAGGGTTTGGAAAGAAAAGAATGGACCGGTCGGGATTTGAACCCGAGGCCTCCTGCTTGCAAAGCAGGCGATCTACCGCTGATCTACCGGCCCTTGCTTGACGCTGATTCAATATTCATTATTTAATATTTGTGAGTGAGAAATCCCACAGCCTTCAGAGGTGGGAGGGTGTCACTATTTCATTGAGAGAACTTTTCAATGCTTCATATACAAAAATAATTAAACGCTTCACCATTACTTAATAAATGATTGTTGTGAAGATTGGAGGAAGTCTCATAACAGACAAACGCAGATACAGAACATTCAGGCGAAGTGCAGCAGAAAAAATAATATCTGTAATATCAGGCGAGAATCCTGCCATAATAGTTCATGGGGGAGGCTCATTCGGCCATATTGCAAGCAAGAGATATGAACTTCCTGGCCCCCTCACAGAAAGAAATGCCATAGGAGGGGCCCTTGTGAAGAATGATATGGCCGACCTGAACAACAGGATTGTTTCCATACTGATCAGGCACGGAATCAGGGCTGTGGGAATCTCGCCATTCACATTGTTCAATGGCGATACCATGGATTATTCTCCCGTAACAAGAACGGTGAAATCTGGTTTTGTCCCGGTAATATACGGTGATTTCTACACTGATGGAAAGTATGGAGGAATAATCTCCGGGGATGATCTCATGATTGAAGCGTGCAGGTTGGAAAAACCTGAAAAAGCCATATTCCTCTCTGACGTGGATGGTGTGTTTGACAGGGATCCGAAAAAATACAGAAATGCCAAACTCATAAGTAAGTATGAGAAGCATGAGCTCAATTTCAACACGGTGAAGAATGATGTCACGGGAGGCATGGACAGAAAATTCAGGTCCATGCTCCAGTGCAGGGCCCTTGGAATAAAGACATATCTTATAAATGGAAATTACCCTGAGAGAATGAGAGACACAGGAAGTGAAAATTTTATGGGGACTGAATTTTAATGATAGAAAACAGGAAAGAAGAGCATATCAGAATAGCAGAGGGAAAAGAGGTCAATGCCCAGCATAATTTCTGGGATGACATAACGCTGATTCACAGGGCGATGCCTGAGGTTGATTATGATTCCATAAAAACTGGTATTGACTTCATAGGCAACAGGATCGACTACCCCATGATCATTTCCTCCATGACCGGAGGAACAGAACTTGCAAGGAAGATCAATGAGAACCTAGCGAGGGCTGCAGAGAAATTCAATATCCCTATGGGCCTTGGAAGCATGAGGGCAGCAGTGGAGAGGAAGGAACTGGCCCCCACATATTCCGTCATAAACAATTACAAGATACCTGTAAAGCTTGCAAACATAGGGGCCCCCCAGCTCATACAGCAGGAAAAGAAGGCTCTGGGAGAGAAGGACATAGATTATCTGATGGAACTTATAGATGCAAAATTCCTCATAGTACATTTCAACTTCCTCCAGGAGCTCATACAGCCTGAGGGTGACAGGAATGCAAAGGGCGTAATGAAGAGGGTCAAAGAACTCTGCTCAAGCTATCCCATAATAGCAAAGGAGACCGGAGCGGGTTTCTCCAGGGAAGATATAGACGAACTTGTGGACTGCGGTGTCAGGGCAATTGATGTTGGCGGACTTGGGGGGACAAGTTTTGCAGCCATTGAATACTACAGGGCAGAGAACACCGGGGACATGGAAAAAACCAGGGCAGGAAAGACCTTCTGGAACTGGGGCGTTCCTTCTCCTGTGTCTGTGACCCTTGGTTCTGGAAAAACGTACACCATCGGAAGTGGCGGATTAAGAAGTGGACTGGACCTTGCAAGAGCCATAGCCATGGGCGCAAACGCTGGAGGATTCGCAAGAACCATACTGGATGGTGCGGACAACTCATATGAAGTACTGGAAACAAACATAAGAACCATAATAAGGGAACTGAAGACTGCGATGCTTCTCACAGGCTCTGAAGATGTGTCTCACCTTAAGTCCAGAAATATCATAATTCAGGGAGCCCTCAGTGCATGGATGGAACAGTATGTCAGAAAATCCTGATGCGCCAGTGGAAGAGAAGACTGAGATAAAATGCCCTGCATGCAATTCAAAACTGTTCTACATACAGATGATTACGGACATAGCCTTTGAGAGAAGGGTTCTTGTCCAGTCCTATTTCTGCAAAAAGTGCCTTTTCAAGAAGAATGATGTTGTCCCACTGGAATCCGGCAGTCCCCTGAGATTGAGCGTTTTCGTTAGGAACAGGGATGATCTCAGGATCACGGTGTACAGGTCACCCTCTGCAAAGATTATCATTCCGGAAATAGGTGCAGAGATAGAACCAGGTGAGATGTCCACAGGAAATATCACTACCATTGAAGGCATACTGGATGATATTGCAGGCAGGATGGAGATAATCCTGAGGGATACTGAAAAAACACCTGAAGAGATGGAGAAAGCGAAGGAATCCGTTGAGAACATAAGAAATGTGAATATACTGCCATTCACCCTGACTATTGAGGACGAGACCGGAAAGAGCAGGATACAGAGCAGCAGGACATCAGTGGAAACGATTGATACTGGAATGGCCTGATTCCTTCCACATAATGAACGCGTCAAATATTAATATATAGGCTGGGATTCAGCCCTATGATCTCTGGAAGAAACATCCTTATAACCGGTGGAGCAGGTTTCATAGGCTCCAACATGGCACAGCTTCTTCATGAAAGGAATAGCATAACAATTCTTGACGATTTTTCAGAAGGAAATCAGGGTAATATCAACCCCCTGACGGGAAAGGATTCAGTCACTGTCCTTAAAGGTGACATCACTAATGAAAAAACATTCGATAAACTGAAGGAAAATTTTGATCTGGTCATACATCTTGCTGCAAACTCTGATGTGAGAACCGGGTCAGAATATACAGGGAAGGACATGGATATCAATGTGAAGGGGACGTACAATGTGCTTGAATTCATGAAAAGGAAGAAGATCCCTGAACTCATGTTCTCGTCATCATCTACAGTGTATGGCGAGGCTTCAGCCATACCCACACCGGAGACCTATGGCCCCTGCCTGCCCATATCAACATACGGTGCGTCAAAACTGTCCAATGAGGGTTTCATATGGTCCTATTACCATTACTACGGAATCAGGCCCGTCATATACAGGTTCGCGAACATAGTGGGAAGGAATTCCACCCACGGAGTGATACATGACTTCCTGGGAAAACTGAAGAAGAACAGCAGTGAACTGGAAATACTGGGAGACGGAACACAGGAAAAATCATACATGCATGTGGATGACTGCATTGGCGCAATGATCCTGATCCATGAAAAGACCAGGGAAGGAGAGGTTGTGAATCTTGGAAACGCCGCAAGAACCAGTGTCAGGAGAATTGCGGACATTGTGTGCGAAACCATGGGACTCGACAATGTGAAATATAACTTCACCGGTGGCTTTGAGGGGAGAGGATGGAAAGGGGACATAAAGATTGCACAGCTCTCCATAGACAGAATGCTTTCCCATGGGTGGAAGAACAGCTACGGAAGTGATGAGTCTGTTTACAAGGCTTCTCAGGAAATATACAAACAAAGAACTTCCTGAATTTTTTTTCATGATTGCCTGACATGTCAGGTATACTTCTCAAATATATTCTCACTATACTAAATTAAGGTGAAATAATTGGAAAAACTTGAAACCATATTTTACACAACAATCATTGGAATAATTGTTGTATTCGGTGCAGGGATGTACATGACAGGAACCACTTCACATGCACCAGGGCAGAATGCCACATCATCTGCAAATTCATTCAACATCACGCTGGTGATCACCACAAATAATTATCTTACGTCTGCAAATCACAGCCAGCCAGCCTATTTTGTGCTTGAGAACGGACAGTTGACATCATCTGCCCAGATATACCTGCCTTCCAACATGCTCATACATCTCACTATTGTCAACTATGACTCAGGCCCCGGAAATGTTCCTTCA
>JAKAYK010000079.1 GCA_021826765.1 Thermoplasmata archaeon
ATAAGAATCCATGCACAAAATTAAAACAACGAGTAAGTATTTTCAACTTACTCTTTTGTTCAGGTTTGTATAGATCTGCAGATATTCCATTCCCTTCTTGATGCCCAGTTCCCAGCTCTTGTTATGCTCCCCTGATGCGAATTTTTCAATTGGTTCCCGATAATCAAGGCCAACGAATGGAATCATCATTTCAAGTGATCTTGAGGTGTAACCTGTTCCGGAGAAGAATCTCTCAATAGTATCAATGATCTTCTCGAACCTGTCTGCAAGGAATTTTCTACCCGTGGAGGAACGAGCTGCACCGAAAAGGAATCTTATGGAGTCCTGCTTCTTGATCTTTCCGTTCTCAATCATCTCCCACACTGAAGAGAGAAGGTTGTCTCCATTCAGGAAACCCATTGCGAGGAGTATCTTGTTCCTGTCCTCATCCACCGTCATGGTCTCAAGCTTCTTCACCATTGCATCAAGATCGTTTGTGTGCTTTGCAAATGCGAAGGCGACTGCCTGCCTTGAGTCTGGTGATTTTTTCTCGAAGTCCGTGAATTCAGATGATCTCTCTGAAGCGTACTTTTCATCTATGAGTGTCAGGGTGCTTTCCATTCTTCCCCTTATGACTGAAACGTTTATGGGCTCATTTTCCTTGATAGGCCCCATGATTGAGAGATGATTCCTCAGATATTTCCTGCCAAATTCCAGTATTTTTTCATTCTTTTTCAGTATGGATGAAAGCGAACCAATTATACTGCACAGTTCATCCCTTATGATGTAGCTCTGGTCAGATTCCATTGCTCCGAGTATGCCCATGAACTGATCCATCGGCATCTTTCCTGATTCAAATAATGCTTCTGCGTCTGAGAGCATGCCCCATCTTGCATGTGTGTCAACTTCCTTTGCATTTCGGAGTATCTTCTCCTGGAGTGTTACGTCATACAGTACCCTGTAAAATCCTGTCATGTCGGGGTTGAGATACAGGAAGCCAGAGGCATCTATATCCAGATCACTTTTGTCCATCAGGAAGGATTTTGAAGAACCATTGTATGCAGCAGTGAGTGGTATTGGATACACACTGCTGTCAGTGGAACCGTCCAGGAAGAACCTTTCCTGGTGAAGAGATATCTTTGAGCCATTCATTGTAGCCTTCACGATAGGATATCCCGGCTTTGTGATCCAGGCGTTCATTATCATTGAAACGGGCATGCCTGATTCCTTTTCTATTGCTTCCCAAAGTGCATTTCCTTTTGCATTTGAGAACATGTTGTTCTTAAGGTATGAACTCACACCCTTCCTGAAATTCTCTTTGCCAACGTATGCCTCTATCATTCTCAGTATGCTTCCACCCTTGGAATAGGATATTTCATCGAATATCTGGGATATTTCACCAGGATGATTCACTTCCACATGGATCGGGTGTGTGTTCTTCAGGCTGTCGCCTACCATTCCATGAGCCAGTTCAATGGTAATGAAGTCACTCATTGCCTCCCAGTCGGGATGCCTGCTTTCCAGTGCCTTATTGCTCATGAATGTGGCAAAACTTTCATTGAGCCATATATCATCCCACCACTTCATTGTGACAAGGTCCCCAAACCACTGGTGAGCAAGTTCATGTGCTATTACAAGATCGACTCTCTTCTTGATCACTGAGCTTGTGCTTTCCCCTATGAGAAGCTCCACTTCCCTGAATGTAATGGCCCCCCAGTTCTCCATGGCCCCAAAGGCAAATTCAGGTACCGCTATGAGATGTAGTTTTGGAAGTTCATAATCTATGCCGAAATATTTCTCGAAATACTGGAGATTGCTTATGGCCATTTCAAGTGATGTGTTCGTGAGCTTGAATTTCCCCTTTGCTGCCGAGACATAAACAGGCTTGTTTCCATGCTTGCCCTCAATATGATCATATCTGGCTGCACCTATATACAGAAGATAGGTGGACATTTTAGGTGTGTCATGGAACCTGAAAGATTTCTTCCCTTCACTTTCTTTCACATCAACCACCTGCATGTTGGAAATGGCCTCATAATCTGAAGGAACATGCAGCGTCAGGCTGAAAATAGCCTTAAAATCAGGCCTGTCCACACAGGGGAAGGCGAATCTTGCACCGGTTGCCTCAAACTGCGTGCTTACAAAGACATAGTCTTTCTCCTTTGAATAGTATATTCCATTCATTCCGTCTGATATCTTTCCATTGAAGTGGATTTCGAGCTCGAAGGGGCCCTTATGTTCTCCTTTGAGTGTGATCTCTTCCTCCTTCTCATTTGCCGTGAATTCAGAGAGGTTTCCATTTACCATTATTTTTTCAATATTTATGGCAGCCGCATTTAGCCATATTTTTCCATCAGAAACACCTTTTATTGTTTCCTTTCCTGAAAAAGTCAGTTTTTCCATGTCTATATTGTAATCGATGTGGTATTTCTCAACACTTTCCATAAGTACGTAACTTGATTTATTATAATAAAGTTAGGGATGTGGGATTTTTCGTTCAAAATGTTAATTATACACTTTTTTTCTGTGCTCAATCTTTATGACTAAAACGACCAGTTCATTGTTCTTTATCTGGTATATTGCCCTGCAATCTCCTATCCTAAGGCTCCAAAGTCCAGTGAATATGGGCGTGAGTGGTTTGTCGCTTTGAGAAACAGCCTCAAGTTTACGAACTTTTAAGCAAGAAATCTCCGACCTTCAGGGAGGCGATGAATTGCAAAATGTTTAATGTTCCAGAAAGTATATCTGAACAAGTACCGCAGGGCATGCGGGATTTGAAGCCTGATAAACCATCGAAAAATGATGGCGGGAGATGGAGTAAGACCTCTGGATCGAATGAAAGGGGCACTGTCAATGAAGCAGGAACCTCCGTTTTCTGAGGAGAGGATGTCAGCTTGAAGGTCAAATCAGTTAATCTCTCTGGAATCCTGATCAAGAGTCTTGATTCTACCAGCCTTTATGTCATCAAGTCCTCTTGCAATTCCTCTCATCAACTCAGCGTCAGAAAGAACTTCAATAGTTTCTATCAATTAATCTCTGCTGGCAGTTTCAGGTGAGTAACAGTCAATTAATCTTGCGATAAGATCATTGTATGATTCTCGCGGATGGATCTTAAGAAGATTCAACCTCTTCTTTAGGTCATCATCGATCTGTACAGTAGTGACCATAGGTATCCATAGGCAGCAATATGTGTTAAATATTATGCTGACCACAACTGGATATAGAATATACAAATCAGAGGTTGAGTGTTCAAATCGGAGAGTTTGTACTAATATATGTTTTGAGTCAACTACCCTCCCTGACATTCCAACAGGGGTTGACAGTTTTCTTGAGAAATTCCCATGTCTCACCATATGAGAAGAGTATAAGAGATCACTTTCAGAGGTCGTATTCGCTTCAAACAAGAAGATGCTTGGAAGGAATGTGACGGATGAGGGAGGAAAAGATAGATAGTGTCCTTTTCTGCTCGTGATTGTGACACAATCCATTAAATATTTGGAAATATTAGAATAGTGTCTCAGACTCCAGATATGTAATGGAAAAAAGCAAGTTTATGAAAATCAACTGCCACGATTATTCTCATGAGGATGTTGTGAAAGTTTCATCCGTATTCAAGAAAGGCGGACTTGTGATATTTCCCACTGAAACAGTCTATGGTATTGGTGCAGATGCAGGAAGTGATGCAGCTTGCAAAAGAATTTTCCAGGTCAAGTCCAGGAAACAGGACAATCCGCTCATCGTCCATGTGGATTCCATTGATACAATGAAAAAATTTGCCCTCACGGAAGAGATTGAACTTCTTCCTGAACTTGAGAAATTGTGGCCAGGACCCCTGACAGTTGTGATGAGAAAAAAAGATAATATATGCAATGCTGCCAGTGCAGGGCTCGATACTGTAGGCATGCGTATACCTGCCTGCGATTTCATAAGGGAAGTGATTCATTCATCCGGCATCCCCATAGCTGCACCGAGTGCCAACATTTCCGGAAGGCCAAGTGCCACGAGGATAGAACACATAATCAGTGAGCTTGGGCAGAAAGTGGACCTTATCATAGACAGTGGAGAAACCATTTATGGAATAGAATCTACAGTTATACTTCCGGAAGGGAGGAAATGCACCATACTGAGGCCTGGCGCATATACAGAGGAGGATCTGCTGAAAATATTTGATGTGGTTGAATATTCCGTGCCTGGCGGAAAAGTTCTCTCCCCCGGAACAAAATACACTCACTATTCCCCAGAAAAGAGGCTCTACAGGGCAGAAAGAAGCATTCTTATTAAATATCTTGAGGAACACAGAGGGAAGGTGCTACCCATCATAACATTTGAAACACATGAGATCACGGGAGGAGATGCCATCATACTTGGGCATGAGAATGATCCTATGGAGATCTCCCACAACCTGTATCATTCCCTCAGGCTTCTCGATTCTTCAGAATATGAATATGGAATCATTGAGTCATTTCCGCACAGAGGATATTTTACCTCAATCATGAACAGGATTGAAAAGGCAAGCATCGAGATATAGCCAAGTTTATTATAATGTCACAACATATTCAGGCATGCCCAGAGTTGGAATCATCATGGGT
>JAKAYK010000011.1 GCA_021826765.1 Thermoplasmata archaeon
TTGTTTCAGAAAAGGGAAAACTGTACACGGTTACGGAATATCCCAAAATAGTTTACGGGGAGAGAATCACAAAATCTGGGAAAAAATCCTTAAGGACATGGGAGCCAAAGAGAAGCAAACTTTCTGCTGCAATCAGGAACGGATTGAGAAATTTTCCGTTCCTCGAGGATTCATCAGTCCTTTATCTTGGTGCATCCACGGGAACCACTGTGAGCCACATTTCAGATATATGCAGCGAAGGCATGATTTTCGCAGTGGAATTCTCAATGGAGCCATTCTCAAAACTACTTGAACTTTCAAGGGACAGGCAGAATATCTATCCAGTATTCTCAACTGCGAGGAGTCCTGAGAATTATTCTCTTTTCATTGAGCATGACCCGGAGATCATATATCAGGACATATCTCAGAAAGATCAGCTCAGAATTCTTCTGACAAACATGCAGGCATTCCCCGGATGGAATTATGCAATGCTGATGCTGAAGGCAATATCCATAGATTCATCAAGAAACCCTGAAGCGGTCATGAGGGAACAGGAAGCACTGTTAAGAAAGGAGAGGAACATCTCCATTCTGGAAACAGTGAATATAGGAAATTTTCACAGGGGCCATTTCTGCATTGTTATGAAGAATAACCATATTTCATAACCTTTTTCTGGAATTTTCACCTCTATGTAGCAGTAAAACAAAATTTATCTTATGAAGTCCCATATCCTCATATGGCGGGAAAGGAAAGCACTTCCGAATTCGATCTGGATTATTTCAGGAACAATGGCTTCATCAGGATAAAATGCCTGAAATGTTCCAGTTATTTCTGGGCGCAGGATCATGAAAGAAAAACCTGTGGAGATCCGCCATGCAACGCATATGAATTCATTGGAAACCCTGTTGGAAGGGGCCCCATGAGCATAGATGACGTGAGAAGTGCATTTTTTGATTATTTCAAGAAGGATCACAAGCTGGTAAAGCCATACCCGGTGGTTCCAAGATGGAGGGATGATGTCCTGCTTGTCAATGCATCGATCTATGATTTTCAGCCCCATGTTACTTCCGGGCTGGTAAAACCTCCGGGAAATCCACTTGTGATGTCCCAGCCATCCATAAGGATGAATGATATTGATTCTGTGGGAATATCAGGCAGGCATCTGACATCCTTTGAAATGATGTGCAATGATTCATTCAACACCAAAGATAAGGAAATATACTGGAAGGAGGGAACCATAGAGAGATGCCACGGATTCTTTTCCGAAGCAATGGGCATTGATCCAAAGGAGATCACATACAAGGAGAAACCATGGTCCGGTGGAGGAAATGCAGGAAATGCGGTTGAAGTATTCGTAAGGGGATTGGAAGTTGCTACACTGGTTTTCATGGATCTCAGGGAAGATCCCAACGGTGAAACTGAGATTGACGGCAACAGATATTCAGGAATGGAGATGAGGATAGTAGATACAGGATACGGGCTTGAGAGGATAAGCTGGGTGACCACAGGGGCCCCAACTGTTTACGATTCTGTTTATGGTAATATAATCGATCACATCCTTGAAAACTCCTCAACCGGAAATCTCAACAGGCACCAGATTGGTGAGATCACTGTGATATACTCCTCAAATCCTGATGAACTTCCCCTGAAGATAGAGGCAGATCTCCGGGAAAAGGGAGAACTCACCGATGGAATAGACTGGGGAAATATTGATCACATTAGGCAGGCTTATGTTCTGGGGGATCACGCAAGGTCCATAATTCACATGTTCAGGGATTATGTGATTCCAAGCAATGTGAAGGTGGGCTATCTGCTGAGAATGTTGATGAGGCGTTCATTCAGGGCCATGGAACGACTGAACTACAGGGGAACACTGATGGATATACTCCTGATGCAGGAGAAATCCCTGAGTCATATAGTGGACGGTTTTCCGCATGAATTTGCTGAGAAGATCATTTCTCAGGAATTTGAAAAGTACCAGAAATCCAGTTCAAGAGGCATGGAAGAACTGGACAGGCTGATGAAGAAGAAAGGGAGGATTGGAATTGATGACATGGTCATGCTGTATGACTCATACGGGCTCGTTCCTGACATGATCCAGAAGTTCCTATCAGATCGTGGTATCAAAGAGGATATACCCCCGGATTTCCACAAGAAGGTTGTGGAAATGCATGAGAGGATGCAGAAAAATGTTGAGAAGGAAAAACCGGAATACTTCAGTGATTATGAGACCAGGACTCTTTACTATGATGATCCTGCTCTTCTCAATTTCACCGCTCTTGTGGTGGAATCAAGAAATGATATCATAGTCACAAATCAGACTGCATTCTATCCTGCAGGAGGGGGCCAGCCTTCAGATTATGGCTATTTCTCCATTGGATCAAAGCAATACAGGGTCAGGGACGTGTACAAGTCAGGAAAAACTGTTTACCATGTGCTGGACGGACAGCTTGAAAAGGGAAAGAGGATAATGGGCCATGTTGATGGTAGCAGAAGGAAACAGCTTATGATACATCACACTGCTACGCATCTTCTTCTCGGCACACTCAGATCTATGTTTGGCGATGAGGTCTGGCAGTCAGGTGCACAGAAAAATGTGGAATCCTCAAGGATTGATGTTACCTGTACAGTCAAGCTTGATCAGGAAACCATAGAGAAGGTTGAATCTGCGTGCATGGCCAGGATACTGGAGAACAGGAAGGTCACAGTGAGGAATCTTGAATGGAACATGGCCATAGAGAAATATGGCTTCAGGCTTTTCGAAGGAGGAGTTCCACTCTCCAACAGGCTGAGAGTGGTTGAAATAGATGGTGTCGATGCTGAAGGATGTGGCGGTACGCATCTCTCATCCACAGGGGAGATAGGTTTCATAAAGATCATTTCAGCGGAAAGCATACAGGAAGGCATACAGAGAATCGTGTTCACAGCCGGGCCTGCAGCATTGAAATATGTTCAGAATCTCCAGAAGGAAATGAATGCCATAAGAGATGAAACAAGATCAACAGAGGACGTGGTGGACAAGGTGAGGAAAAACACCCAGGAACTTATTGCACTGAGGGATGAAGTCAAGCTTCTCGGAAGGGAAAAGGCAGAATCTCTTTTCTCTAACGGAAGAAATGTGATGAATGGGAACCTTGGCTTCATTTACATAGAATCACCTGAATCCTATGTGAAGGACATCATACCCATTGCAATGAAAGCTTCCAGGAACACTGTGATAAGGTCTTCTGAAAGCATTACAATTGCCGGGATGAGCCCGGGGGAAACATCAGAACTTTACAAGATGATCTATGGAATGATTCCTGAAAAACCGGGGAAGGTCATAAGAGATAAGAACATGGAATTTAAACTAAAATATTAATTACTTTAATTTTACATTCCCATACGAGCAAATGCCGGAAGACTTCAGTAACAGTGAAAAGGATCAGATTGCGGATATAGTGAAAACAGAGTTCAGAATCCAGTCCATAGAATCCGAGGGGCCCCTTATTATTTTCCATATAATTCCTGAATCCTACAGCCAGGAAAAATTTTCCCTTCTTTTCAACAAGCTTGAAAAATTAAATCTGTCTCTGTACAACAACGGTAAATATGAGATACTGGTGACAAGGAAACGGGTCGGGAAGAGATTCTCATACATTAAGTCCATATTCCTTCTCCTCACACTTCTCTCTATCATATACGTTGGAATCGATTATTCAATGACATATTACCCAAATATGATCTTTCCTCTGGTGGTGTTGAATGCCATTGTCTTTTTCGCAATTCCCCTTACAGTCATAATTGTCGCAAGAGAGATACCGAAATTTTACATAAGAAAGCAGAGCGGCCAGAGATATACCCTGCCTATTTTAATACCGAATCCTATTTTCATGGGTTCCATGGGCCTCATTAATGCCCCGGGGGAACCGTATAAAAACCAAAAGGATCAGATTTATTCCGGATTTTTCTCCATTGTTTTTGGAATACTGGTATCCACCTTATTTCTCGTGCTGGGAATTGCAGGCGTGTCTCTGTATTCAGGCACAACCACTGGCCCGAACTCCTCCATCAGTGTTGTGAACCTTCCCCTGCTCTTCCAGATATCTTTTGGCAAATTGCTTCCTGCACGGGGGGCCCTTGATCCAATGGCTCTTGCAGGATGGTCAGGTTTGCTGTTTACTTCCTTCAACGCATTCCCCATTGGGCTGCTGGACGGAGGTTATGTTTTCTCCGGGATGAGCTCGTCTCTGCAGAAGAATATCTCATACGTGTTCATCACCATAATGATCATAATAGATCTCACTTTCCCCTCATGGTTTATCCTCCCAGTCCTCATCCTGATGGTTGGCCTTGAACCGCAACAGCCATATTCATCAGGCTTTGGATACATCAGAAAGGGAAATTATATTGTCATGATTATCACCATTCTCCTTATGGTGGTGGGCTCAATTCCTTTCCCGGTGCATTCTACACTTCCAAGCATTGAGACAAATGCAGTGGTCAGCTCTGCAATAGTGACCAGTGGCAACTATTCGCAGGCAAATTTCACTATATCCATAATTAATAATGGTCAGATCACGGTAGATCCTGCATTTTCAACCAATCTATCCCTTCCATTCAGCGTGAGGTCACCATCCGGAATCATTTCTCCAGGAAACAACGCAGTCTACTACATATCCATGAATGTCACATCCCTCTCTCCAGGCTATACGAAATTTCTCTTTTATGTCTATATAAACAGCAACTTCAACACAGAACATTTCACCGTGCTGAAATTGTTGAAGAGCACAGACGTCATTACGGAAGGCGCACTCATTTCCACTGTGAATATCGGAAAGAACAAGAGTTTTAACTACACTGTTATTTCAACCGCATCTGTCAACCTTTCTGAAAATGTGTATGTGAGCATGCCCAATGGAATGGGATACAACATCACATATACAGGAAATGGAAACGTGTCAGGCAAGCTCTATCTAATAGGTTCACAGAGATTTCCACTGGAGATAATTGGTTCAAATTCCACGCCTTCATTGATGAATTTCAGGATTGATTTTTACACTCCGCTCCTTTACCCTGTCACCATAGCCATATATAATTTAACATATAATGGCTCCATACTGATTATACGTGAATGAAATGAAAACACTTGGCTTCATGGTAAATCCAATTTCTGGGTCTGGAATATATACAGGTGTCAACGGCTCAGACATGAACCCGCTCATAAGATCTACTTATTCATCAAGGAGGGCATCAAAATTTCTTGATCTTATGGATAGAGATATTCATATTGTAACAGCTGCAGGAGACATGGGGGAGAAAATTCTCAGGGAGGAAGGATTCGAGAATATTGACGTAATCTATACCCCTGCAGAACCTTCCTCGGGAATGGATTCAAAGAAATTCGTGGAACTTTCAAAAGGGAGAATAGATCTACTTGTTTTTGCAGGTGGGGATGGCACTTCAAGAGATATATTTGAATCCCATCCAGAGGTGCCTGTTATTGGAATACCTGCAGGAATGAAGATGTATGGTTCCATCTATGCGGAAAATCCGGAGGATGCTGCAATAAGGGCCACTGCGTTCCTTACAGGACAGAGTTACACCACCGGTGATGCGGTAGTGGAAGATTCCAACGAGGAAATCATGCTGAAAACTGGACAGTTTTCCCTCAAGAAATATGGCACAATGAAGACTGTATTTGTAGACAACCACATCGATCCAAAGAGCATAGATGGGACATGGGACACATCTTCTGTAATAGAATATGTGATCGATACGATGGATAATTCATACTATGTAATAGGTACAGGCGGCACCTGTAAGGAACTGATGGAAAAATTGGGGTTTCAAACCTCGCCATTCAACATTGACATAATAAAGGACGGTGTCCTGCTCAAGGAAAACGCTTATCCTGAAGATTATGCAAAATACATCAAAGACGATGCAGACATTAAGATAGTTGTATCCCCATATGCAGGAAGCGGATTTTTCCTTGGGAGGGGAAACAGGCAGATAACAAGTGAAGTAATAATGAAGGCAGGGAAGAAGAACATCCTGATCATGTGCCCACAGGAAAAAATAAGGAATATACAAGCACTCAGATATGATGTGGAAGGCCTTCCAGGGGATTTCTTCGGGAAATACATCAGGGTCATAACAGGTTATGACAGATTCCAGATGCTTCCCATTTCATAACCACACTGCAAATTCAACGTCAGGAAAATGTTAAATCCGGTTTAAATATTAAGACGTGATGGATAGAACTTTTGCTGATCTCACAAAGTATGTCAAGAGGGCTCCACGGATAGAGATATCCGTCTTGATCTTAGCGATACTCTTCGCAATTCATTATTTTTCACATCCGGAGATCGTTACGGCATCTCTTTTCATCATCATACCTTCAATGATCACCCTTGGGCTCGATCAACTGGCCTCTGTTGTTACGGATTCCAAGCTCAATCTCAGGAAGAATCTCTTCCTGCTAGCACTCACACTTATCATGTTCTATCTCATTTACACAATCCTTGATTTGTTGCTTCCGGAACTTGGCATACAGAATGTGGCCATATCACTCTCATTCACATCGTTCTTCAGGTTCCTTGTATTCTATGTATATCTTTCTGACAGCATGGCTGCAAACTATGTCCTTTCAAACACATTGAGCATGTCATTCCTGCCGCTTTACATGTATGAGGTGAAGTATATTGCAGCTGTGGAGAGCATAATTTACACACTTCTTTCATCATGGCTCGCATATGTATTTGTGACCAGGGCAACCAAAACTTTCAGGGAGAAATACAACACTGAGCCAAGGGATCTGATCAAATTTTTCCTGTATGGTATCCACGGCAACAGGTATTATGAAAGCGGTGACAAATTTTTCAGGTCAGTATACAGGAACAGAAGGAATACTGACATTGATTCCCTTACATTTATTGATTCTGGAGGAAGGTCTGATTTTTCCATGGTATTCCCATACATCCACCCGGGGCCCTTCGGTTCCGTGGGATCTAGCGATCTTCCGGAGAGAATTGGAAAATATATGGGAAATACCCATGGTGAAGTAATGGTATTCCACACTGCAACCACCAACAGTGATAACTGTGCAGGAGAGGAAGATATAGCGAATCTCGGGAAAGCCATTGATCTTTCCATGGAAAAAGGGGAAATCCTGACACAGATGGCCAAAATGGAGAGCAGGATTGTGGATGGTGTCAGGATTGACGTGAAAAGATTTGGCAATACGGCATTGGTGGCATTCAACCCTGAGTCAAGATCTTTTGACGATATCCTGTATGAGGAGGGAATAAGGTTCAGGCAGTCCATATTCCAGAAAACTGGCATAAGAACCTTCATGATCGACGGGCAGAATGGATTCGTGAGAGGGGCAAGGGAAATAGAGGACCTGTCTCCATTTGAAAATACGGTGATCGATCTACTTGAGAAAGGAGAACCAAATGAGAAAATTGAAGTGGGATATGCATCAGGAAACAACAGGGACATCAGGTTCCTTGCAGCAAAGGGAATTCAGGTTGCTGTTTTTCACCATGGTGACAGGAAGGACTGCATAATGCTCACAGACTCCAACAATATCACAAGGGAGATGGAGGATATGGTCAGGATTATTGCTATGAAATACTGCAGCAGTTTTTCAGTATACACCACAGACAACCACGTGGTAAACTCTGGAACACTGGACATGAATCCACTGAATTCCTTCAATGAGGCATCCCTGAATTTCATTGAAGACCTTATAAGGAAGGCTGCATCTGCAAAGAAGGAATATACAGTGAAATATTCCACTGCAAGCGTGGAAGTGTCAACAGGAAGCAGGAACACTTACCAGGAACTGATGGACTTTGTGTTCATTTCCCTGAAAAAAGCAAAGATATATGCCGGTGTGACAGTATTCCTCACATTCTTCATACCAATAGTGATCTCACTCACAGGAATTGTCCTGAAGATACCATTTATTTAAATTTTCCTGATCTCAGGAACAGATCAAGAATGCCCATTGCGGTGACACAGTTCACCACAGGAACTGCCCTGATCGCTATGCATGGATCATGCCTTCCTTTCACCACAATTTTTCCAATTTCGTGTGTTTTCACATTGACTGTATCCTGTTCAATTCTTATGGATGACGTAGGCTTCATGGCTGTCCTGAAATATATGGGATTCCCGTAAGCAATCCCTCCAAGAATGCCTCCATTGTTATTCTTACATGAGATGAATCTGCCATCTTTCCATTCCAGCGGATCATTTGTTTCGCTTCCTTTCATGGAAGACATTGCAAAGCCTTTTCCAAACTCGATTCCCTTCACTCCAGGTATGGAAAAAACCAGATGAGATAATATCGATTCAACAGAATCAAAAAAAGGCTCACCTATTCCGGGAGGGACATTCATGACATGTGTCCCGATTATTCCGCCAGTGCTGTCTCCCTCAGAGGAAAGTTTCTTCAGCATTTCTGATGCTCTCGAATCACAACCCTTATCAGGCATCCTTGTTTCGTGGCTGTAAATCTCATTATCTGAAGGGCATCCATTGATCGGGCATCTTATATCACCCATCTGCTCAAGGCAGGATGAGACTTCTATTCCTCTATCATTGAGAATGCCAAGGGCAATGGAACCTGCAGCAACAAGAGGTGCAGTCATTCTTCCTGAGAGGAATCCTCCCCCGGAGAAATTACGGTGTTCCCCATATTTTATGAAAAGGCTTATGTCACCGTGGCCCGGCCTTGGGTTGTCCATGAGTTCATCATAATGTTTGCTTATGACGTCATGGTTTGAAATAAGCATGGTTATGGCCCCACCATCAGTATAGCCATCCACAACACCTGAGACGATCTTCACTTCGTCTTTCTCTTTCCTCTGGGTTGTCAGGGAGCTTTTCCCAGGGGCCCTTCTTTCCATCCACCTTGAAATCATTGCATGATCTATCTTCACCCCTGATGGTATTCCGCCAAGGGTGCATCCCACAAGTTCTCCATGGGAAGAGCCGAATATGCTCAAACTGATGCTGTCCTTAAAAATGAAGCTCATAATATCTGCACATTTGAAAATATGAAGGGAATATAAAATATTTTAAAAATTAAGGTGTTATAAGTGAGATGAGGAATATTATGAATCCCGGTATGACAAAATATTCCGTATCAGTGACATTTGCAGAGACGAATTTATAATAGAGTCCTCCAAGTTCCACAAGGAAAATTCCCAGGAAGAAAAGGGGATATCTATATTTTGATTTCATGTAGTTCTTCATTCTCATCACAACCTGAAGAGCAGGATGTTTATGGGCAATCCAGCAGCCACTCCCCTGATGTAAAGATCCACAAGGAAGAAGGATGCAAGGCTTATCCATGCGAACATCTCGTGGTGTCCGTTCAGCTTCGATATCCTGTTGAATATGGTTCTCCTGTAACTCTTTTTGTTCACTGGACAGCTGTAGCAGTCAACATTTCCACCTGCAAGATGCCTGAAGAAATGGCAAGAGAATGTGTAAAGAGTGACCCAAAGTGTGTTGAGTATGAGAAGAAGGACTCCGAGTGTGAACTCCCCCCTGTATGCCATTGCAAGATAGAGATCATAGTAGAAAAATGGAAGGATTGCCACTGCTGCATACCAGAAATATCTGTGCAGGTTCTCAAGCCTGAATATTCCAGTTTCGCCTGAATATGGCCTGCCTACCTTTTCACCAGGGAAATTAACCTCTCCTTCCTTGTTGAAATTTTCCACACTGCATCCTATAGGATGACTGAACAGGTGCCTGTGGTAGTCTTTCCTGTAGGCATAGCATGTGGCCCTGAATCCTGCAACCAGAGGAAGAACCAGTATGGTTGGGGAATAAAACGGATCTGTCAGTCCCTGTACAGGTTCTGTAAGTGCAAATACGTACATCAGGTATATTGCAAGAACTGTAACCAGTACAAAGGACCAGAACCTCAGTTCTCCCAACTCTCTTGGGAATCTGGTTATTTTCTGAAATTTGCTGTCGTTCTCTTCTTTTGTGCTGAAAGCCATTATTTCATCACCTTCTCCTTCTTTCTTATGCCCTTTATGAGCATTGCAATGGGATCATACTGTAAGTCCACTGCCCTTTCCTTTTCGGGTATTATTGCGTTGTCTGTTATATGAATATGTTCAGGGCAGACCTCTGTGCAGCATTTTGTTATGTTGCAGTATCCAAGGCCCCCTTCCTTATTCAGGTATTTTGATCTGTCCACACCGTCAAGGGGATGCATATCCCAGGATGCTGCCTTCACAATGTGCATGGGCCCGAAATATGGGGTGTAATGCTCTCTCACAACGTGGCATACATCCATGCAGAGTCCACACTCAATGCATTTCTTGAATTCCTTTGATTTCTCCACATCTTTCGGGTTAATTCTCCAGGGTTTCTCCATATTCTCCTTTGGGGTGAACATTGGAATTTTCCTGGTAATTTCCCAGTTCTTTGAAACATCAGTCACAAGGTCCTTTATCAGTGGGAATGCAGCCATAGGCGAAACTGTGATTTTATCTCCGATTGTATCCACTCTTGTCTTGCACATAAGTTTTGGCATTCCATTGATCTCTGCAGAGCATGACCCACATTTTGCAGCTTTGCAGTTCCATCTTATAGCCAGAGTGGGATCTGTGTGTTCCTGAACATATCTCACTGCATCAAGAACCACCATTCCATCAACATATGGAACCTTGTAATTCTCATATCTTGGCCCCTTATCTGTTTCAGGATCCTGCCTCATTATCTTCAGTTCAATCTCTTTCTCCGCCATTATGAATACACCTCAGGTTTTACGTAGTTCTTGTATTCACCCGGCATCTCATCCACAGGTTTAACTCCAAATTTCATGTTTCCGTCCTCTCCAAGTTCTGTTATGATGTTCCTTATCCATTCCTTATCTTTTTTCGGGAAATCTGATCTTGTGTGTGCGCCCCTGCTCTCCTCCCTCATGAGTGCACAATTTGTTATGGCCTCACAGGATATCAGCATGTTTGAAAGTTCAAGGCATCCAAGAAGCCCATGGTTATACTTGATCATGCCCTTTGTTCCAACCTCGCCTGCCTCCTTTTTAAGTTCGGAAATAATCTCAAGCGCTTTTTTGAGGTGTTCGGCATCCCTGACAATTCCCACATTCTCGCTCATGCATGTGGTGAGCTTGTCTATTACATCATATGGATTCTTTCCGTCTTCCCTGAAGAATGAATTGATGTACTTTATTTCGTTCTTTATTTTTTCGGCGTTGATCTTTCCCATATCTGAATTCTTTGCAATTATGGCTGCATTTTCTCCAGCTATCTTTCCAAACACAAGAATATCTGAAAGCGAATTGCCTCCAAGCCTGTTGGCGCCATGAAGCCCTGAAGCAACCTCACCTGCTGCAAAAAGATTCTCTACATTGGTTCTTTCTGTCTCTGCCTCAACCTCTATTCCGCCCATCATGTAGTGGACAGTTGGTGCAACTTCCATCTTTTCCTTCGTGATGTCCACGCCTGCAAACTCCATGAACTGCTGGTACATAGCAGGAAGCTTGTGTTTTATGAAATCCGATCCCTTGTGGGTGATATCGAGATATACTCCTCCATGCTCAGTACCCCTGCCTTCCAGGATTTCCCTGTAATTTGCCCTCGCAACCACATCCCTTGCATCGAGCTCCTTTTTCTCGGGTGAATATCTCAGCATGAATCTTTCACCCTTTGTATTCAGAAGTATTCCTCCTTCGCCTCTCACTCCTTCAGTAACCAGAAGTCCCCTGACACCGGGCGGGTAAACCATTCCTGTGGGATGGAACTGGATCATCTCCATGTCCCTCAGCTTGACTCCTGCCCTGTAGGCCATGCCAATGCCGTCTCCCGTGGATTCCCATGAATTAGAAGTGATCTTGAAGACTCTTCCAGAACCTCCTGTGGCGATGACAAATGCTTTTGCCTTAAACAGGAATATTTTGCCGGTATTCATCTTTATGCCCACCGCTCCTACTATCCTGTTGCCTTCCTTTATGAGGTTTGTGATATACATTTCATCATAGAAGGTGATATCCCTGTGGATGACCTGATGCTCCAGTGTCTTGATAATCTCAAGCCCGGTTCTGTCTCCGAGATGTGCAAGCCTTCTGTATGTATGAGCACCAAATGCCCTCTGCATTATTCTGCCATCGGGAGTCCTGTCGAAGAGAGCTCCGTATGACTCAAGTTCAAGGACTCTTGAAGGTGCTTCTTTTGCAAGAATCTCTGCCATCTTCCAGCTTGAGATATACACACCCTCCTCTATGATATCGCCATAGTGTACAGTCCAGTTATCCTGCGGGTCAACATTTCCAAGGGATGCAGCCATGCCCCCCTCTGCCATGACAGTGTGAGCCTTTCCAAGAAGGGATTTCGACACTACGATTACTTTCTGTCCAGAATCATTAACGGCAATCGCAGCTCTCAACCCAGCTCCACCAGCTCCAATAACAAGAACATCTGACTCAACAGTTTCATAATCCTCCGGCATAAAAACCCTCCGTGAATTCCATAGGTGGGTATCGCTATTTTATTATAAACTTTTGAGACTGGTTATATAGGGCGGAATTTAGTAGTTATGCCAGAATACTAAATCTATTTCTAACACGATCCATGTATGGATTACATTGGTTTTTTTAATTCTCCATTTAAGCGTTCCCTGAAAAACAGGCATGGAACTATATACGTGAATTGTGGAAAAAACTATATTGGAAAGAAAACATACTGAAATATGCTTTTCAGCGTTCTTTCCGGTTACTTCTCAAGGATGGAGGCCATCTCAAAAAGGCTTGAACTCATTGAAATAGTGAAGGAAGTCATAAGGGAAAGTGGAGAGGATATTGGCATAACACTCTATCTCTGCGAGGGTAAAATTGCACCCGATTTCATGTCGAAAGAAACAGGCATAGCTGAGAGCACCATCATGAAGGTCATCGGGCAGATCACAGGGGCCAGTGAGAAAGAGATCATGAAGGAATATTCAAGAACCGGAGATCTTGGCACTGTTGCCCAGCAATTTTCAGGAAGGAAGAAACAGAAATCATTTTTCAATATGCCCCTTGAAGCAAGGGAAGTTCACGAATCACTTTTGAAAATTTCCCGGATTAAGGGATCAGGAACAGCATCGGAAAGGGAGAAGATACTAACAAGCCTTCTTCTGAGGGCAAACGAACTCGAATCAAAATATATTGTGAGGATCATGAACGGGAAGATGAGGCTTGGGGTCTCGGACTCAACCATAATAAGCGCAATGAGAATTCTGATAAGGCCTGATCTTGAACAGTCTCAGGTCGAAGAAATATACAATTTCCATCCCGACATGAATTACCTGTATGAAGTCCTGTCAGGAAAAGGCGTTGAGATAACCTCAGGGCCCGAACCGCTCATTCCATTTAAGGTGATGCTTGCTGAGAGGATGCAG
The DNA here is from genome assembly GCA_021826765.1 of Thermoplasmata archaeon. Classification (GTDB taxonomy): domain Archaea; phylum Thermoplasmatota; class Thermoplasmata; order Thermoplasmatales; family Thermoplasmataceae; genus Cuniculiplasma. Next base: position 13,393 of record JAKAYK010000011.1, read on the forward strand.
TCCATGGAAGAGATATTCAACAAGATGGGCGGAAAGGCTGCTCTTGAGTACAAGTATGATGGCTTGAGAATACAGATACATAAGAAGGGGGAAACACTCAAAACATTCTCCAGGGGAATTGAGGAGAATACAGTACAGTTCCCTGAAATCAGCAATTATTTCTCCAGTCTTCCCTTTGAGAGCTTCATCCTGGATGGTGAACTTGTTCCATACAATAATGAAACGGGAGATATTTACCCGTTCCAGCAAATTTCCAGGAGAAGAGGCAGAAAGTATGGGGCCCTTGAAGAGTCCATAATGAAGGGAAATATTGTGCAGTTCGAAAATGAACAGATGGAAGATTCTACAGGCAATGAAGAAGTTCCCATTGCAGTATTCCTCTTTGATATGGTCTATTTCAATGGAGAGGACTTAAGCAAGAGACCTTATTCTGAAAGAACGGAACTCTTGAGGAAAAATTTCACTGAAAGTGAATACCTGAAGTTTGCAGAACGAATCGTAACTGATGACGTTTCTGAAGGGGAAAAATTCCTTGAATCTTCCATAGCATCAGGATGCGAAGGCATAGTTGCAAAAAGCCTGGCGCCCGATTCCTTATACAGGGCAGGCGCAAGAAAGTGGACTTGGATCAAATTCAAGAGGGACTACAGGAATGAACTTGGGGATTCACTGGATCTTGTCATAATAGGGGCCTTCTATGGCCATGGAAGGAGGACTGGTATGTATGGTGCCCTTCTCCTTGCTTCCTATAATGATGAAACGGATACATTCGAAAGTGTCTGCAAGATCGGGACCGGCTTCACAGACGAAATGCTATCCGACGTGAGGGCAATGCTCTCTGATCTTGTGGTGGAACACCATCTACCCAGAGTGAATGCGAAAATGAAGCCTGATGTCTGGATTTATCCTCAGAAAATACTGGAAGTGAAGGGTGCAGAAATAACGCTCAGCCCAATACATACATGTTCCTCAAGCCTGTATGGTGATCAGGGACTTGCATTGAGATTTCCAAGATTCACGGGTAGATTCAGGACAGACAAAAAACCTGAAGATTGTACAACATCAAGGGAAATAAGCGAAATGTATGGTATTCAGAAAAAAGTATATTTTGGTGGTGAGAATTGATCTCACTCATCATTGTTAGAGTACTCTGATCTTGAATCTGAGTCTCTTCTTCTGTTGAAGTTGCCGGGGCCCCTTCTGTTGAAGTTTCCGCCGCCTCCACCAAATTTTCTATATGTGTTCTCATGAACTTTTTCGCTCATGTCAACTCCTTCGTTCACATCAGAAACTTTCTCTTCGGAGTTGGTGAGGTTGCCGTATTTCCCAACATTAAGTCTCATCTGGCCTCTTACAAGTGAAATGTATCCATTGTCGATGTAAAGGGTCTCTCCATCCTTTATGTTTGCAGACTGCTCTCCCCAGAGTGAAAGTTTTATTTTTCCGGTTTCGTCAGCTATAACAACTTCTGTTACAGATTTTGACTCACCAAATCTGGTGTTTATCTCTTTTGGCTCTCCTATTTCTAAGACCTTTGCAAGAACATTTACTCTTCTTGACTCAGGTGTCAGTTCCTTTATTTTGGTAATTCCTTCCATTTGGTTACGTCCTGTCTAAAAGACATCAGTAAATTTCTATTTACTATTTATATGTTCTTTATTTCCAGATATCAGACAACTTCTTAACCATGGGATCACGGAAAAAAAGAAATCGGGGCCGTGGTGTGCGAAGAAATCCAGCTTCCCGGGAGTGGTGAATATCTGTCCATTCCTGAAGGCGGAGGTTTCTCTCATGGGAGTATCATTCAGCATGTTTATTGCATCTTCCCTGTTCATGCCCCTGAACATCTTTCCTTCCATGAATATGATCTCCGGATCAAATCCTGCAATAAGATCATAATCCGGCTTGAGCCATTCTGAAGGTGTACTGTCATAAGGCGTTTCCAGGCCGAGAAAATTCAGGGTGGATGTTATATAACTTTCTGAACCGAAAGTCACGGGGCCCCCGAGATCAATTTCCAGATATGCCCTCTTTCGTGTGTTCAGTGGAAATAATTCTTTTATCATTCTTCTCTGCAGTTCCTGCGATTCTTTTATTTTTCCAGTAACAACTCCAATCCTGTTGACCATGTCAAGGATACCGAATGGTGTTGAAGGCAGCTCTAACTGAAATATCCTGTATTTACTGCTTAATTTTTCAGTGAGCGAATCCTGGTATCCTGAAACAGTAAGAATCAGTTCAGGAGAGATCTCGTCAACAATATTTTCATTATATGTGCTGTAGCTCCCTATTTTCCTGACAGATTCTGCTTCCGGGGGCCTCCTGCAGAATGCACTGACGCCCTTTATGCTGTCACCTATTCCAATCAGGAAGAGTGTCTCTGTTATGGAGGGATTGAGGCTTATGATTCGTTCCAGTGGAAAGGTGATCTCCACCTTTCTGCCCCTGAAGTCTATATATTCCGGCATTCAAAACGTTATTGGGACGCAGTCTTCCTTCATTGCTTTGGCAAGGACTTCTCCTGCAGGCTCCAGTTTGACACCTTTTGCGGTAAGTGTTTGGTCAATCTTGTGCTGCTGGGCTATGAATACGCATGCGGTCCGGTACATGTCAAGCTCTGCGGCTTCTTTCAGCATTCCATCAATATCTTCTCCTCCTTTTGCGATCATTTCTTCGCTGGGGCCAAAGAAGAGCAGCCTCACGTCACTGGCCCTCCCTTTCTTTTTCATGTTTATGGCCATCCTTAGACCGGCAAGGGCTTTTCCTCTTGCTTCCATGCCACTGGAAATTATGAAAATCATTTTTAGTTCTTCTGCCATGAATCAAGATTCACGGGTCGTATTTATACTTGTTTTTCTTTTATCATGCGGATGTATTAACAAGAATAACAGTAAAGATTCGATCTCCCACTGCCTGAAATACAATTTAGAAATTTCTGCAAGCCTAATGCCGAAAGAAACATAGAATATTCTTCCAGAGAGAATTTCAGGCTGCTGTCAACCAGCCAATTGCATCCAGATGAGAGTTGCAAACTAATTTAGTCAGTAGGGATGGTTGACAAGAATTCTCCCATCAAATATTCAGATTCATACATGCAGTGGTGGCAATATTTTTTAACCGCTTAAAATATTCGGAGAAATGGAAGATAAGATTTTCAGATCATGTGCACATCCAACCATGGGAATTGTCCTGCTTGGTGGCCTTAAGGATAATGTGAGCAGATACCCCTATCACGATTCTGCAGGAATTGCATATTCGCTTGTGGATAAAGATTCAGTTGCTAAGACTGAATTGACCATATCCAGAGATCACAGGGACAGCTTCATTAATAACGAGAAAGTGGACATAGACGGAAGCAGGTCTCCCCTGAGAGTCATTGAGAGCTACAGGAAACAAATCAGTGAAAAGTATGGGATGGATTATATTTCCGTAAACTCATGGAATGAAAACATTATTAGCGGGAGTTCTGACGCAGGGGCAGCTGCACTTCAAAAATGCATCAATGATGCTCTTCCGGAAATTTCTTCAGAACAGATGGAAATTGAAATGAGGAAAGTTTCAGAAAGCGTGGGTAGAAGTTTCTATGGTGGATTAACTGTAACGGAGAATCATGAAATGCCCATCACCACCAGGATTCTCGAGCATGAAAGTTTTTCAGGCTTTACCATCATCAGCGCTGTATTCCCTCACACCCGGAAGCCATCTGACGACATACATTTCAACCAGCCAAAGAGTCATGCATATTCCGAAAGAATCAGCAAGGCAAATTCAAGGATAAGGGAATTGAAGTCTCTTGCAGGGGAAAAGAATATTGAGGGAATATTCGAACTTGCAATGAAGGACACAGATGATTATCACGCTCTGAATGAAAGTGTTGGTGTGGAGATAATTACGAATGAAATGAGGGCTCTTATGAGGAGCATTGGGAAATGGCGTGAGGAAATGTGGATGACTTACATAGTTACCGGGGGAAACAGTGTTTTCATCCCATGCCATAGGGAAGATACCGGGGAGATCAGGAATCTTGTATCAAATCACACCGGGAAGATGTATGAACTCAAGGTTGCGGGCCCTGCAACTTCAGGCTTTTGATCTTTTCACTTTTTCCTTTCTTTTGAGCAGTTCAAGGGAGACAGGGATCAGGACGATAAATGCAGTCAGGGCAGACAGGTAATAATTGGAATAAATGGGCACCTGATCATAGCCGTTCCACATTCCAAACGCACCCAGCAGGTATAGCCTGTAGAGACCAACCAGAGGCAGATCACCCCTTGCAATTCCAACAACATCGGTGAACTTTACAGGAGAATATGTGGAACCATTATTCTGGAACAAGATGTTCTGATCGGCTGCTATGTATGCTATAATTGTTTTATTCCTGAGATGAACTGATTCAGAAATTGTTGAGGTAATCAGGTTGTGATCGCCCATTGTAACAAACCCTGATACTCCGGAAAAATGAGAGATATTTACATATAGGTTTCTGTGTGATGTGCCCACATCTTGAATGATCACATAATTGGCAGAAACAGTGATCCAGGACTGGTTTGTATATCCATGGATATCAGGCGTTCCCAGATTCCATGTGAGAAAAAACATAGCCCTGTGTATTATGATTGAGCCTTCATAGTTTTTGTAAAGAAGCACATCTCCATAGTCACCATAGGTCTTCATTCCTGTTGTTCTCCCCTGGATATAAGTGGTGACGCTTGAGGTTGCTGAAACTTTTTTCACTATGACCATGCTCCCTGTCTGTATGGTTCCGCATTGAAAATATTGCGAATGTTCCATGCTTGAGGATTCAACAACCGAAATCGGGGGCCAGTTTCCGGAATATAGCGTGATGGATAGAAGGATAATGATGAATCCGGCAAGAATCATAACATGAAAATATTTCCTCACTATCTTCTTTGAACTCATAAACAGAAACAAGGGAAAATAATAAATTCATTGATAACATTTATGTTCCAATGGCAGACAAGAAAGATGGATTCCAGTCAGGAGCAGGTTTAATCAGGTATTTTGACGAAGAGGAAATTGAGGGGCCGGCACTGGATCCAAAGCTAGTTATTTACATAGGAGTGGTAATGGGCGTTGTAGTCTGGCTTGCGCAGTATTTCTGGCCAGTTTAGATATTCAATTACAATTCGCTAAAGAATTTCAATCATTTTCCAGACCCTTTTCATAACAGTAGAATCTTCGTCTGGTATCTGTCAGGCATGTCTTAACATTAATGAGAGATTCTTCTTTTAAATGCTTCAGAGAACCCATTAAAGTCCTCTTTGACAGTCCGGTCTCCTTCATCAGCGTTTTCACATCTGCAATCTTTATACTCCTGAGGGTTATGAGTATTAACCTTGAAGATGGCGTAAGTTCTTTAAATTTTTCTTGAGTTATCGTAAGCACTCGATTTATTTTGTCCTATAAACGTTACGGTCATCTTTTTAGAAGGTCTTCGACCTTACTCGCAGGATGAATGCGAAACAAAATGCATAGATGCTTGTCAGGCAAATAGAAATATGAGCTGTCCAAGAGAGTGAAGAGAAGCAACAAAACCATCTATGAGACAGGGAACCCTCTAATATGGTGCACAAAAAACTGAAAGACTGAATTGGCAGGAGAGATGGAAAGAAGATTGAGGGGATTGCTGGGCATTAAGGAACTGGAAGTGAATACCGGGAAAATGGAGATCATGTAAATGACAATGCTTCGTTCGACATACCTTTGATTCTGTTATTTGCAAAGGGCATAGTTCGATTATATGCTGACAGGAACAGCATGCCAATAGAACACTGATATCTAATAAGGCGACCCCGATGGCGATGACGACTCCAAAAACCCATATGTGCTTTAGTTTTTTGACTATGCCCGGTTATGAAATTTATGGCTTGAACATTCTTCCATAAATCTTTATAAATTACATTTATATATTAAATTCATCAAACTTGAGAAATTATTTTATAAAATTTCATGAAAAATTATGAATAAACAAATTGTCAATAGTTGTGATAAATTATTTAAAATGCGGGAAAAATATTTTAACAATTTAGAGAGAAGTAGAAATTTATATAATTATTAGAATAATCTAAAAGTTTAATAATTCATATTAAAAAAATGGAACGCTTCGAAAACTTGTATATAAATATAAAGTGACTATATAAAAGAAATATATATTTATATATAAAATATGGTTGCTCAATGGCATGAAACGAATAGCAATTGCTTTGATAGCTACCGTTATGATAATGCTCGGTATAGCAGGCATTGTAAATGCAGGCTATATGAATTTTGGAGGAAACAGTGGAAATATTTTGTATCCCACCGATCTTGTATCGGTATCCCCCTCAATATCCCACGCATTATCACCATCTGCGAAGTATGAGAGAACTACAGCACAACCAGACCAGAAGATCTCAGTCATGTTGACTTTGAAGTTCAACAACCAGGGAAAACTCAATGTTTTGCTTGCAGGATTGAATGATAAATCTTCTCCATTATATCACCATTATCTCACAGCATCCCAATTCCAGCAGGAATTCTCACCATCTGCATCAGTTTATAATGAACTGGTTCAGTATTACACATCACAGGGTTTCCAGGTCAAGACATATAATGACAGAGTTTCAGTTGTTTTGAAAGGAACAGTAAGCCAATTTGACACTTCATTTAACACTAACATAATGTCTTTCCTTACTCATGGAAGAACATTCATTGCTCCAATTTCAACTGTGATGGTGCCAGCATTTCTCCAGCCATACCTTGTCAATGTTGCAGGTCTCAATACCCATAACATTGCAACACTGAACATAAACAGGGGAATGTTTACAACAAGTGGAGGAAACCAGCTTCTTTATGGTTCTGATATGCAGAATGCATACCAGCTTAACAAGCTCTATTCAGGAAAAGGTTATCCAACAAATGAGACAATAGCTACAATACTCTGGTCAGGAACAAACAGTGCCGGGCAG
>JAKAYK010000080.1 GCA_021826765.1 Thermoplasmata archaeon
TTCCGATCTGAGCAGATGGTGCTGGGAGTTCTGTCAGAAGAGTTCTCTATCCCAATCAGAAAGTGAGAAGGATGGTTTCTGCGTACCAGGTGGAGGCAGCAGTGAAGATGAAGGACCAGGACAGCGTGGACGTCTATCTTGGCTCTGCATACAGCAAAGGTTTCTTTGGTTGGGCAGCTCCAGCTGGAGATCTCACAAGAATAGGGAATGCCGGATTTGGAATGAGCAGGGAACTCTTTCTCAATATATTCAAGAAATTTCTCGACCCCTCAAAATTATCCATAAATGGGGGCCTGATTCCAATACACGCACTCGACAGGACCTATGGGGAAAGGAGTGTACTTGTGGGGGATGCAGGAGGAATTGTGAAACCACTGACAGGTGGAGGAATATATACGGGAATGCTGTCGGGAGAGTTAGCAGCGGAAGCTTTGAATATGGCATACGAGAAGGAAAATTTTTCTTCCAGTTCATTGTCCGTTTACCAGGCTATGTGGAAGAAAGCCATAGGGAAGGAACTGTCCAGGGATTTAAAGATCCAGAAACTTTATTCAAAAATCACTGACACTTCGCTCAATGCAATGGAAAACCTGCTATCTGATCCCAATATTTTGAGGAAGATAAGCAATGCAGGAGACATAGACTTCCCCTCTAAGGTTGTGATTGGAATCCTGATAAAAAAACCGTCTCTCATTAAGCACATATTCTTCCCAGTAAAGGAACCTTCATGAGAAAGCAGTCAGAATTTTCAATCCTGCTAGTCCTTGCCACTGCAGCATGGGGTGGAACTTTTCCCATGGTTAAACTCTCTCTGGAATTCATGTCTCCTGTTATTTTCCTGGCTGTGAGATTTTCAATCTCTGCAGCGTTGATGTTTCCATTCCTCAAGAGGCCCCTGAATCTTGAAAACTTCAGGGAAGGCTTTATTGCTGGAATTTTTCTTTTCATCGGTTATTATTTCCAGACAGTGGGCCTTTATTTCACCACTCCCGCAGTATCTGGCCTGATCACTGGTTTCTATGTGGTTTTGGTGCCAATTTTCTCCTTCCTTGTGTACAGGAACATCATCAGACACAGGGATTGGGTCGCAGTTTCCATTTCCATGATTGGGCTCGTTATCATAACATCCGGACAGATATCCAACACAAATCTCCAGATAGGAGACATCCTCACGATCATCTGCGCCATGGGATATGCAATGCAAATAATCTATGTGGCAAAGAACAGGCACATCGATATGATAAAATTCACGTTCTATCAGATGCTGACAGTGTTCATTCTTTCCACGATTGCCATTCCCACATTCCCTGTTTATGCGAACTTTGGGTCACCTATTGTACTGTTCAGCATCTTTTTCACAGCCCTTGTGGGGGGAGTTCTTGCATATTTCATAATGAATGTTTCTCTGGTGTATGTATCGCCAGAGAGGGCAAGCATCATAATGGTAACAGAACCTGTTTTCGCTGCTGTTTTTTCTGTTCTTCTTACCGGAATTCCACTCTCATATTACACCATAGCTGGTGGTGCAGTGATGGTGTTTTCCATGATCTGGGTTGTGCACCAGCCTGAGCCGGAACTTGTGGACGAATTTCGGGAACATCCTGCATGATAATCATTTTCTGTGATGATTTATGATTACAGCGACTCCCTTCCTGTACTGCTTCATCTCAATTCCTGAGGTTAATGCTTTTCCGACTGCCACAAGATTGTCGGAGGGGTCTACCACAAGAACCTCGTTGTATGGAATGATATCCATATCACAGTCCAGGATAAAATTGAAGAAAACGCTCTTTCCCTGTGCGTTGAATGTAGCACTCTCATCCATCACCATCACCCTGTTCTTCATACCAGGTGAATTTTTCATTATCCTCTCGCCTCCTTCCATTGTGAGTGCCAGATAGCCATCATGCACTCTCATAGTGGCAAGAATCTTACCTGCATCCTCTATGGTTCTTATTCGTCCTGTGCTTCTTGAAACCATTATCTGGCATGAATCGGGAAAAAGATTCTTTCCTGAACCTGCTCCAAACTGGTAATCAGCAAGGAATCTAATCTTCTCAAGATTGTAGTTCCTGAGTGTGCTCTCTCCACGGTTCAGGTATTTTTTCGGTGAATTCAGCATGTTTTTTGCGAATATGGACTGCTGCACAGGATATGATTCTTCAAGTTCTACGGGTATCTCAATATCTCCCCACATAATTGAATATTTATCCTGTGTTTTTTCGTATATTTCTTTTATGAATTTTTCCGAGAGGCCCATTCCATAGGAATAATATGCAGTTGCATCAACATATTCTCCACTGCCCTTTATGTTCCTCACCCTTGAGGCATATGGGCTCATCATGGAGAGATCGTCAAAGGCCATGAAGGGTGGTTTCCTGTACAGTTCCACATATTTCTCAATCTTTCCTGAATATAGTAGAATTCTTTTAAATGCTTCAAAAAGCGCGGGATGGCTTCTTGATCTTGCTTCAACGTACTGCCATAGAGTCTGTTCATGTATCCTCTCCCTGATCTCTGAAAGTTCCATGTATATTGCTGCAAGGTTATGCACTGCAATCAGGGATTTCCTGCTATCAGCTGGTTCTTTCCTGAGCTCCTCCGCGGTGTATCTTCCTCTCAGGGGAGACCAGTAGGGCAGTTCCATGATATCTTTGAGATCCCTGGTTCCCTCAGGATAGAGCATTCTGTCATCCTTTGCGTATTTTACATAGGAAGCAGAGTCAAACATGTCCACGCCAAGCAGCACTGCCATACCCATGAACATGGGGTGTCCGCCTCCGAAGAGGTGAATTGGCTTGGAGAAATCAGAATTCAGTTTTGAATTAATTATAATATCCACAAGTTCAGCATACCTGTACTGCTCAAGCAAAGGGACAACTCCCCCAATTGGCAGGTAGGATGCTTTTCCGGAAGACATCAGTGATGCACTGATCTTTCTCAGATCGGGATAGATCGATCCCTGGATGGGCCCCGAGATATCATGAGTTTCCGCAAGATCATCCACCTCTGCAAACCTTTCTGCAGTCATCTTCACGGCATCTTCAGCCTTGTTCCATGTATCGTCTGGTGTGGAAAAGATATCAAGAATGGTGGAAATATCGCTTCCAATATTCAACTGGAATTCCACCGTGTCCCTGTTCTGGAACTCCACGTCTCCGTAAACATAGCTCTGGAATGTGCCTGAATCAGTCATTATGGGCCCGTCAAACCCTATGAGGCTGTGCAGTCCATCTCTCAGTGCTTTTTCCCTGAGGGCCGGACTTCTCCTGATGATGTAGCTGTTTGTTATGAGGCATGTCATTCCTGCCCTTTTCATGGCATCAATGCTCATGGTGTTTATGTTCGGATTGATCACAGGCATGATATTCGGCGTATTGATCACGCCATGTGCAGTCCTGAATCTTCCAATTCTTGCAAGGCCCTCTCTCCCAAGAATTTCCACAGTGATCTTTTCGCCCTGCATCACTTCACCTATTCTGAATAATAATACTCTCCGGAGTTTTTCTGTTCCCTGTCAAGCCCGCTTCCAGTCTTGTTTATCCTGGGCCTCCTGGTATTGTGGTCTCTCCTGAATGTCACTCCTGCATCCTTCAGGAACATATTCATGCCCTCCCTCATGGTCATGGGCCCGTATGCCGTGCCCTCCATTCCGGGAATTCCCATGAATACAAGAAGGAAGTCAGATATGATATCAATGAAGTAGATGTCATGATCCACAATCATTGCAGTTTTCTTCCTGTTCTCCATGGATCTTCTTATTACCTTGGCAACCTCCATTCTTGCAGAACTATCAAGGTTTGCAGATGGTTCGTCCAGAAGGTAAAGATCAGCTTCAGTGGCAAGGGTTATGGCAATGGACAGCCTCTGCAGTTCCCCGCCTGAAAGGTTGCTCACATCCTTGTGTATTATGGAATCTATATCAAGGGGCCTGAACAGCTCATTTTTGATCCAGTTGTCTGTAGCTTTATCCTTAAGGCTCATGAAAATGAGATCCTCTGCAGTCCCCTCGAAATCTGTTGAAATGTACTGCGGCTTGTATGCAATTTTGAGCTTTGGCTCAACCGTACCCTGATCAGTTTCCAGCACACCTGCAAGTATCTTTGTGAATGTAGTCTTTCCCAGTGCATTCTTCCCCAGAACACCCGTGACAGAACCTATTTCAAGTTTCCCTCCGGGTGCGTTTATGGTGAAGTCACCCATTTTCTTCTGAATCCCGTTCCATTCCACAATTGGTGGGGTTACAGTTCTCCTTGTTGCACCTTTCTGCTCGAAAACTATCCGTTCCTTTCTTATCCTGACATTTTCTTCCTTCATGTAACCTTCCAGGAACTGGTTCACAGCCTTTGAAGGGGTTTTCTGGGAACTGATAACCCCATACACACCTGGAGAGCCATAAACCACATGTATCTGGTCAGATATCCAGTCGAGTATGGCAAGATCATGCTCCACCACAAAAACAGTCTTGCCTTTCCT
>JAKAYK010000081.1 GCA_021826765.1 Thermoplasmata archaeon
ATTGAATCTGACCATATTACTGAGAGGAAGAATGTCCAAATAACCCCTTCTCACATTATGTCCAAAGATAGATAGAAGGAAACAAAAGAACAAATTACAGATTCTTTGAGATGTCGACAAAAGACATGTACACTGTGAATAAGACAAAGATCAGGGATGCCTCTCTACTAACCAAAAAAGTAATCCAGACCTTTGCAATTTGTATATAATCCAGGTAATGTGGTATGTTTAAAGATCGCAAGGATGCGGGAAAGAAACTGCTGGACTTGATGAAAGATTACGAAAAAATAGAATGTATTGTGTACGGCCTGCCTAGAGGAGGGGTGCCAGTAGCCTATGAGATCGCCGTTGGATTAAATAAACCACTGGAGGTCCTGATAGTGAAGAAACTTGGCCTTCCAGGTGAAGAGGAACTGGCACTAGGGGCCATTGCTGAAGGAGAAAAACCATCTCTTTACCTGAACAGCAATCTGATGCTAAATTATGGATATTCTGAGAAAGATATGCAACCATACATTGAAACCAAATTGAAGGATATTTCCAGGCTCCAGCAAATTTACAGAAAAAATGGAAAAATGATGGTGAACACAAATGGGACCGCTATTCTGGTTGATGACGGTGTTTCCACAGGAGCAACAGTAAAAGCTGCCATCAAAGCCTTTAAGGACATGGATCAGAAGACTATTGTTGTTGCATCACCGGTGGGGCATATCGCTGTCCTGAGAGAGATCCAGAAGATGGTGGACGAGGTTATATGTGCAGAACCAGTCCGATACATGGAGGCTGTTGGGGAGTTTTATCTAGACTTCAGCGAGGTGGCAAATGAAGAAGCATGTGAATTGATCGATTCTGCAAGAAGAAATATAAAAGGTAATCGATCGCACAATTCTTGAATTGTCACCTGATAATCTTATGACATTGATCTACCATGAAACTACCAATAATTACCTGCTTGTCATAATCGATGATTACACTGCTAAAGTGATTCGGCAAATATGGTCGGGAACAGTTGTGCCCTGAATTCAGTCACTATCATCAGGATAGATTTGTGCTTCATTGTAAATCCTTTGATTCCCTCTGTGGTTGTCCCAGCCTATAATTGCTGATAAACAGGCTGATCACTATAATCAGGATTGATGTGATTATTGACAGCAGAAACATGGAGTTGAAAGCAACACTCGAGGGTAATTCAGTGTTGCCAACTGTATATTGCGTCATGAACATTGCGGACACTACAGGACCTACACTGTTTCCCACACTCTTCAGTGTGGTGTTAACCGACTGTCCCACAGCAATGAATTCCTTAGGGAGAGACACCGAAATCATGTTAACCACGGACACTAACGAAGGCATCATTCCTCCTAGAGAGATAACTGCATCCAACTGCAGGTCAAAAACGGTGGCCCTGTTTACCAGGAAAAGAACAAATCCCAGCATCATCAAAACAGATCCTGCAAAAATTATTGGTTTCGGGCCAATCTTTGAAGTCCCTATGCCAGCTAGTATCCCACCTATAAGCATAGCAATTACTGCGGGCAAGAGAAATCTTCCGGTTTCCAGAACATTCAGGGAGAAACCATAGGGTTTCGGCAGTTCCGCTAGATAGATGAAAGCGAAAAAGGCCACAAAATTTGCCATCGCTGCAAGAAAAGCAATCACATTGGCGATAAGGACATTTCGCTCTCTAAGAAGTCCCAGTGGAATAAGTGGATTTGAACTTTTCAGGCTTTGATAAAGAAATGAGATGATAGCAATCACGCCTACAATTAGAAGCAATAAGGCTTCGAATGATTCCCATCCTATCTGAGCACCTTCCGAGAGGTACAGAAGCGGGAAACCGACTCCTCCCATTAGAGCCAGAGCGCTGGGGTAATCAACTTTTCCCCCGGGTAGTACCTTGCTTGGTTGTAGAAACGCAAGAGACAAGATAATCAATAAGAGGCTGAGAATTACAGCCGAGAGAAATGCAGATCGCCATCCATATGACTGAACCACCCAGGCACCTATAATCAGTCCCAATATTGCACTGAGAGCAGCTGAACCCGCTACTATACCCTGACCCAATCCCATCTTATCACTTGGGAGAATCTCGGGAATCATTGCTAGGGAAAGGGGTAATACTGCAAACCCAACTCCCTGTAAAGCCCTGGCTCCCACAAGAACGTATATAGAATTGGCGAAAACTGCAGTCAAAGCTCCTAAAGTATAGATTAACAGGGAAGCCATAAAAATCAACTTCTTTCCATAAATATCTCCAAGTTTACCGAATAATGGTGAGAATATGGCACCCATTAGGAGCACGACAGTGAGAATCCACGATACGTTTGCAGTGCTGGTGTCGAGATCATGCTGTATCAGCGGAATAGCAGGGATAATCATTGTTTCCACGTAAGTAACAAGGAGAACTGAAGCAGTCATTACCGCGAGCTGTATTCCGCTTCTTTTTCGTGATGACTCTAACGATTTCATGATCAACGGAGGAGTAATTCAATGAAATTTTTTCCAGCTATCCTGCTAGCTTATTTCCATCTGGAAAAGGAATATCAGTCTCCTTGGTATATTCCATTTATCATGAAACGAGTGATCCTTCAATTTGATGCTGAGAAGTACTCCTCTCTGACAGGCGATTCACTGCCTGAGAACATTGAATCCTTAAAGGTTGTTCACATTCTAAGACAAGATGATGAGGAATTCTCGATGATCTGCGAAGTAACCCATCAGGATCCAAATAAGGTAATAAACCTTGTCCAGGGCGAAGTTATTGAGGCAGTAGATGTTGGGAAAAGAAGAAACGGAATATTTACTTATTACGTTCGCACACGCCCTGCTGGGGATTCTCTCAAAAATTCTAATGGTGTAGACATAGGTGGATATTTTCTGCCGCCTATAGAAGTGAAAAATGGATGGGTGAAGATTGCTTACCTAGGGGACACTCAAGCAATAAAGAAACTGCTAAAGATGGCGGAAGATTCACAAGTCCCTTACAAAGTATCGTCTATTCAGGATGCCTCATTGTCATCTGAATCGCCATTGAATTTGCTCACAGAAATGCAGAGGCAGGTCATAATAGCTGCCTTTGAGAATGGTTATTATGACCTTCCCAAGAAGACAGGAGTCAAAGAGCTGGCCGAAAAGCTTGGAATTAGCGGGCCAACATTCGTTATCCATCGAAGGAAAGCAGAAAGACGTATCCTGGAGGACCTCATTAGAAAGGGGCAACAATAATAGAGAATTTGTTGAAATGAACCTGATCCTGAAAAGAGTTTTTCTACAAGTCATCATAAACATTCTTTCTTCTTCCTACATCAACCACCAGGATCAAGAGATTCGTTCTTTCTATACTCATGATAACCCTGTATTTCCCAGTTCTCAAACTGTAAAGTGGAACTCCTTTGAGTCGTTTGACATAGTGAAACGGATTCTCGCTGACAAGCTTCATCTTTTCCAGGATTCTTTCGACGTCAGCATTGTCTATTTTTTCCAGGTACCTGACAGTTGCATCTGTCCATTTTACCTCATAATCAGGCAATATTTAGCCTCTTCTTCACTTCTTCAGTTGTGTAGACCCTGCCCTCTTTGACGTCTTTCAGGGACATTTCTATCCTCTCAATTGTATCTTTAGAAAGAGGTTCCTCGTCCTCTGCCAGTTCAGAAAGTCTTCTTATGACTGAATCATAGGATTCGTTTGGGTATAGTCTCAAGGAATTGAGCTTTTCCTTAAGATCCTTCTTTACCTGGATCGTTGTCTCCATATCAATGTAATTATATGTAAATAGTTAAAGATTTCTACAGTCACTTATAAAAAGTCATAGCACCTTTAAACGCCACCCCATCCAAATGCATACATAGTTCCTTCCAGCCCCCGGGCAAAACATCCCCACATCATTCTTTAGGCAAGTCGGAAAAGTGGTCAGTAGTCATCCCTGTAAGATTTTTTACCACCCTGATCATTCTTTCTTCCCTTTGCAATCATGGCACTGTTCACCAGATGAATCAGTACAGAAACCATAAGCAGCAGAAGACCGGCAATGGCCAGATATTTACCCTCTGGCATGGGGACCAGTGAAGAGAATCCTGAAAAGAATATTATTACTCCTGCGTTCAGCAAAATGTACTCCTTCCGGATGGTGGAATTTATGGTAGCACTGTTCCTGGCCAGTCCGGAAGAAAACATGTAGGACAGGCCGAAGATCATCATGGCCACAAATCCAAACAGCCACAGTATAAAAATCGCATCTGCCCTTATGGAAATTATACCTGTAAGATTCAGCATGAAGATTATAAGTCCAGCAAGAAGGTATACAAATCCTGTCACAATAAATCTCAATATAACAGGAATATCAATTCCTGCGGGCTTTCTTTGATTATGTTCCATTTTTAAACACCTGATTACCCTTAATGATTAGGCAAGCATAA
>JAKAYK010000082.1 GCA_021826765.1 Thermoplasmata archaeon
GTTACCGAAGATTTTTTGGACAACAAAATTGATATTACTGAATTTTTAAAGCACATAGATTATACAATAAAAGTTCATTTTTCTCTGGAGGATGTAATACTCATTCCCGCATTTAGTCCATTTCTGAAGAAATACATGGAGTTCGAAGAGCCTATTCGAATAATTTCAGGCGAACATGCATCGGTGAAAAGTATATTTAATGGGATTAACAAACCAAGAATCTATGAAGGAGAACAGGACATAACCCTCACTCAGGAGGAAATAATAGGAAAGGGCGGTCAGATAGCAAAGATCATGCTTCAACACGTTTACAAGGAGGAAAACGGGCTATTTAATCTCGTGGAACAATATCTACCAGAGCCTGAAAAGAATAGGGTCGGAAATGAATTAAGTATGAGATATACAACGCTGGACAATGAGTACAATACTCAATCTAAAAAGTAATAACAAGAATAAATTCAGCCTTTCATATTTTATATACAATCATTAGCTTTTTCTGACGTTTTTTGCAATTTCAATCGGAAAAAAAGCATTATATGTAAGGCTTTTCATTTATTTACACTCAGGAAATATTATCATATCTAATGAGAGGTGTTCAGAATGGGTGAAAAAGGTTTATCAATCGTTATTTCTACAGGAACAGAAGAAAAAATGGTGATGCTTGGCGTTCTGAGTCAGACAGCCGTTAATTTGGGAATGCCACTGAGAATTTTTATCACTGGCACTGCTATAACTCTGTTTCTGAAGGATGGATACAAAAAGCAGCCAATAATCCCAGCAGGGTTCAATGATTTCATGAAGGAACTCAGAGATGGTCTTGCTAGGGTGAAGTTTCAGGGGTGGCATGAACTTTTACAGAGTTCTGTTAAAGATGGTGATGCGAAGGTATATGCATGCTCATTGATGTCAAGCGCACTGAATCTCCAGAAAAAAGACTTTGATCCCATGGTAGAGGATATTGTCGGAGCAACAAACTTTATGATTCAGTCCACGGAAAACCAGATTATAGTATTGTGAGGTGATTAGAATGGCAACTTTTAATGTAAATAGCATAGGAACAGCATGCCCCGGTCCAATTACAGATCTCATAAGGGCATATAAAAAAGCACAAAACGGGGATATGATAGTTCTGGTCGCCAACGACCCGGGTGTGGTACCAGATGCAAAAATATGGTGTGAAAGAACAAGGAATGAGTTCGTAAGTTCAAAGGATACTGGCGATTCCCTTGAAATTACCATTAAAGTGACAGGCAAGAAGGCATAGAATAGGCATTTGAAAACATAATACTAACATTTGAATCTCAAATCAAAATTGATGATTAGTAGTTGTTTTCCAAGTAATTGCATGAAAGTGATAAGAATGAAAAAAATAGCAATAATCGGAAGCGGCGCTGGGGGGCTCATAACATCCAGCAAGTTGGCGAAAGAACTGTCAAAGGAGATTAAAAATGAAGAGGTTTCTATCACACTGTACGATAAGAAAACTGAACAGGAATTCCAGCCAGGATATCTTGAAGTTGCATTTCGTGGAACTGATCCTTCAAAGATAAAGAAACGTGTGAATAAGCTAGTTAATCCAGGCGTCAATATGGTTTATGAGAATGTTGAAAAAGTAGACCTTGCAAACAGGTATATCAGGACTGAAGGGAGTGACAAAAATCGGGATTTTGATTATTTGGTCATATCAACAGGAGCATCTCCAGACTATGAACAGATTCCAGGGCTTAAGGAAGCAAACAGAGATTTTCATACAAATGCCGATAAGTCGAGTCTTATTTATAACGAGATTTCAAACATAAAATCAGGAAAAATAGTTGTGGGAATTGGAGGGCTCCCCTACAAATGCCCACCTTCCCCAAATGAGTCCGCTTTTATGCTGGATGAATATTTCACAAGAAAGGGGATAAGAGACAAGGTTGAAATAGTATACGTAACTCCTTTCACTAGGATATACTCTGCCGAGTCAATAAGCGAAGTAATAGAACCAATTTACAAAAACAGATCAATTGAAAGTATTACCACGTTCAACACAGATACTGTTGATCCTGAGAAAAAAGAGATCACGTCTCTTGAAGGAGAAACGCTGAAATATGATCACCTGTTTCTCACACCACCGCATAAAACGGCAGGATTCCTTAAAGGGTCAGAGTATTCAGACGAAGACGGATGGGTAAAGGTTGATAAGAAAGACCTTCATATAACGACCTATGACAATGCATTTGCTATTGGTGATACAACAAATATACCAATATCGAAGGCAGGTGTTGAGGCACACCTTGAGGGAATCGTCGTGGGAAGCAATATAATCGGAGATATAAGAGGCACTGATAAGAATTACAAATTCACGGGAAGAACCCAGTGTTCCATGGAAACAGGATTTCACAAGGCAACTTTCGTTGTTGGAACCTATGATAGACCTGTGGAGAAGATAGAACCATCAAGAATGAATTACATGGAAAAAAAGGTAATGGAGGAAATTTACTGGAGTTCACTTCGTGGTCACTATGAATGGCTGTTCAAATACCATTTCAAGGAGGATTATTTTCAGGATTAATTATTATGCCTTTGTTTAATCTCTCACTCAACTCATCCAACAATTTCTTTCAATTTTCTGACTTTCTTTATCAATTTTGAGAATCCCATAAAATCAAGTTGCTGTTTTGCATCAGAAAGAGCTTCATCCGGATTGTTGTGTACTTCAATTTCCAGCATATCCGTTCCCGAAGCGACTGCTGCCATGGCCAGTGTCTCGACATATTCTCTCTTTCCTGCAGGATGGCTTGGATCTGCACAAACAGGCAAATGTGATCTTTCTCTTAAAACAGGTATGGCACCACTATCCATCATGAATCTCGTACTGTCCTCAAAGCTTCTCACACCGCGATAACACATCACAACGTTTCCATTACCTCCTGATAGAATGTATTCAGCTGAATTTAGCCATTCTGATATTGTATTTCCCATTCCGTTCTTCAGGAGTACAGGCATTCCTTTCTGACCTAAAAATTTCAGAAGCGCAAAGTTCTGTGAATTCCTTGACCCTACCTGAATCATGTCAATATTTCCATCAAAATGTTTGTAATAGGATAGATCCATAATTTCTGAGACAGTTGGAAGTCCAGTGTAATCGCTAACTTTCTTCATCATGTTAATTCCCTTAACTCCTAAACCCTGAAAGGAATATGGAGTTGTCCTGGGTTTGAAAGCTCCTCCTCTCAGCATATCTGCACCCATTTCCTTAACTCTCTCTCCAATTTCCATCAACTGCTCTTCTGATTCTACTGCGCATGGACCTGCAGCAATCACAAGTTTTCCAGATCCTATTTTTACGTTTCCAACAGTAACATTAGTAGAGTCCTTTTTCACCTTTCTTGAGTACAGGCCATCAGATATCACCATTGCATCCTTGATCGGTATGTATTCAATATTTTCTGTGGAGGAGAAATTAGTGATAAAAAGGCTCCTTCCATAAAGACTGATCTTTCGGAACGACATTGAAGAATCCATGAGGGCATCGTTCACGAATGGTTCGTTCGCCTCATTATTTGGTATTATTATCAAAAATTTCACCTCTTAGTTCATCAATGGTTTTACTTACAGTCTCAATTGCATCCTTTGAAAAAGGATTCAATCTGATAGTGTCTAGAAGGGTTAAGGAACCCTGTAAGGAACAGACATCAGACATCTGATCCAGAATGATTCTAGATCTAGTTTTCAATTCAGTTTTATTGGAGATTCTGGAAGATAACATGGAAATTACATAGGGTATTACCTGAAGTTCTATCATCAGGTGATCATGCTCATCAGATTTCATGGGAATAATATTATAACCAGGGAAAAGACCGGATATTATATCTTCTGATCCTAAAAATGAAATGTCATTGATGAACAGTATATTTCTCAATTTTAGATCATCTAAGGAAAGAGGACCAAACAGTGGATGTATGCTTATTATCTTTCCAGCAAATTTTTTGAACGGATCCTTTGAGGATGATATCTCGATAATTTTCCTTGTAGCACCAAACTCATTTATAATACCCAGGGAAACTGAGGCTGGAACAGCCAGAAATATAAATTCAGCAATCTTCATTTCTTCCTTTAATTTCCCATAATCCTGAATATCAACTCCTCTCACTTCATGTCCAGTGCCTTTGAATAAATTCAGGAGAGTAGCCCCAAACCTACCGGAAGAACCCACAACCAGTATTTTCATATCAATCACACTCCACAAGAATTTTCTTGAATCCACTCGGTTTTAGCA
>JAKAYK010000083.1 GCA_021826765.1 Thermoplasmata archaeon
ATGGGGCTGCCCGGATTTGAACCGGGGTCTCAGGCTCCCAAAGCCCGTAGGATACCAAGCTACCCCACAGCCCCCCAGATAACTGTAAGGATTTTTTATGATAAAAACTTACTTATGTGTATCCCGAAGTACTCTTATAACTGCAAAACCATCATAACCTTTTGAGCCCACAGACTGGATCACTGTTGCATCAATTCCATCCTGTTTTTCAAGTTCATCATACAGCCTCCTAATGCCTATAACGTCCTCATCAGTAGAATCACTTTCAATGATCCTGCCCCTCCATACCATGTTATCCACAAAAATGATTGTTCCCTGATGTGAAAGATCCAGGCATATCCTGAAATAATCTGCATAGGGCCCCTTGTCTGCGTCAATAAAGATCAGGTCAAAGGGGCCCTCCCGTGAATCACGCATGCTGATCAATGATTCCATCGCATCGCCTGTCCTTATTTCCACCCTTGATTCCAATCCTGCCTCCTTTATGTTCTGCCTTGCTATTTCTGCATGTTTTTCCACTCTTTCAAGTCCTGTCACCATGCCGTCATTTCCCATTGCAGATGCTATGTTCATTGTGCCATAGCCCCACAGAACACCGATTTCAAGTGCTTTTTTTGCATTTATGGCCTTCGCCATTATGTTTATCAGTTTTCCCTCAGTTACAGGAACACTTATCTGGGGAATCCCACTATTAATGCTTCTCTTGAGGGCAGATTCCATGTATGGAGGTTCCCTGATAACTTTTCTGGAAATGTATTCTTCAACCTCATTCCATGTTTCCTCATATTTCATTAATAAATATGTGAAATTACAATTTAAAATTATTCTAAATTAAAGGGAAAATGAAAAAATGTTCTGATAATGCTCAGAACACGTTTATTTTCTGGTCCACAAACATCTGTGTGAGATCAAATATATGCTCAAGTTGGTGGTCTGCTATGGAATTGATGTTATTCCTGTGTTTTGATGGGTCTACATTGTCCCCATATATGACCTGAATGCTTGCAACATGGGGGTTGTCTATGCTTCTTCCTATCTGTGACACAATCCTCACAAATACTTCCTTTACATCTCCTCCCTCTTCCTTGACTATGCTTTCAGCCATCCTGTTTGCAAGAACATTGTAGAGCTTTCCCACATGGGTCACCGGATTCTTTCCTGCTGCTGCTTCCATGCTCATGGGTTTGTATGGTGTTATGATTCCATTCACCCTGTTTCCCCTTCCTACAGAACCATCATCGCCATTTTCCATGGAGAGTCCTGTGACTGTGAGATAATGGCTCGTTATCTTGTCTCCATCCTTGTCTGCTGTGTTAATGAATATCTTGACTTCCTCGTCTGTGATCTTGCTTGCGTTGTCCTCGAGAAGTTTCTGGAATTCGTCCTTTATGGCGAAATATTCCCTGCTGTCTTTCACGAATTTGTCAACATATGCAGCAGCAATTGTGAGGTTGATGGTATTCTTCTGCCTGTAACCCATGACTTTCACGTCATATCCTATGGCTGGAAGTTTCTCTTTCAGTTTTCCATTGATGAAATTCTCGGTCGCTTTCACCAGTGTCTCGGTTGTGGTGAATGGTGCAAATCCAACTCCGAATGATGTATCATTGGCCCTGTGCTTTTCTGTGTCATATACCTCAACAAGGTCCACTGAACCGTGTCCAATCCTGGAGTCCATCATGATGTCTCCCTCATGATCAAGGTGCTTGAAATTGTTCCTGAGGTATTCCTTTGCTGCCTTCACTGCCACAGCCTTCACCGGTATTCTCTCATTGCCGACCTTTGTCGTGGCCCTCCCGCTAAGAAGTATATAAATTGGATCGAGAACGGCTCCACCTGCAAATTTTGGTGCTGACTGGCCCCCTACAAGTTCAACCTGGTCTGCATTATGGTGAAGAATTTTTCCATAATGCTTAATATAATATTTACTGAGTTCCCTGCTGACTGATTCAGCAATACCATCACATACGCTGTCGGGATGCCCTATTCCTTTCCTTTCAACGAGCTCAACGTCTCTCTCTGATGTAGTTATCTGCTTTATGGCTTCAATTGAGATATTTCTCTCCATCTGTATCCTCTAAACGTGCAGTAAGTTTTTTTATAAAACTTTTTGTTGCCTTTAAAAGTAAATTACCTTTCCATATTAATGATTACTACCAGTAATAATAATCATATTAAAAGATAAATGCATAACAATCCATGAATATTCTTGCAAGCCTTACCAATAAGGAAGGTTCAGAAAAATTTCTTCATAGAATCAGGGATCATGTGAATGTGATTTATGCATCAGCTGGAACCAGGAAATATCTTAATAATAATGGAGTTGTATGTTCAGGAATTGATTCCTTCACTGGATTCACGGAACTTCTTGGTGGCAGGGTCAAGACACTTCATCCTGCCATATTCGCTGGCATACTTGCAAGAGATATAGAATCTGATATGAAACAGATTGCAGAACAGGGGTTCATAGCTTTCGACATAGTGATGTGCAACCTGTATGATTTTGACAGCCACAGGAACGGTACCCTGGAGGAAATGGTGGAGAATATAGATATTGGAGGTGTCTCACTCATAAGGGCAGCCGCAAAGAATTTCAGCCGTGTTACTGTTATCTCTGATCCTGCAGATTACAATATGGTTGCAGAAAGCATCGAAAAATACGGCCATGTGGAAGATGGCATAAGGAAGAAACTTGCACTTAAAGCATTCTCCCTCACATCAAGATATGATTCACTCATAGAGCGTTCTCTTTCAGGAGATTCCAGAGAGATGGGAAGTGTAGATATTTACATACCTTCAGTGGGAAAGAAACTGAGATATGGGGAAAACCCTGATCAGAAAGGATACATGTATGAAATTGACAATTATGGAAAACTTAAGGTGTTCCATGGGAAGGAGATGTCATACAACAATTACATGGATGCTTCCTCTGCCATTGAAACCTCCCTGGAGTTTGATGAACCCTTTGCAGTTGTGATCAAACACAATACCCCTTGTGGAGCTGCAACTGGAAAGGATCATTCGAATGCGCTCACCAAGGCAATAGAGGGTGACATGGAGTCTGCTTATGGATCTGTCATATGTATAAACGGAACTGTCACTGTACCTGTGGTTGAAAGCATGAAGGGAGTGTTTGTGGAAATGCTCATCGGGAAGGAATTCACTCCTGAAGCAAGAGAGATGCTTGAGAAGAAAAAGAACATAAGGCTTGCAACTTATTCGGGCAGGGGCCCCTCTTCCAAGATAAGAACAGTGTTCAATGGTTTTCTTGAACAGAACGTTGTTCCTGCGATGCCTGAAACAATCAGGGATGTTGTCAACAGGAATGATCAATTGCTTCAGGACATGATCTTTGCATGGAAAATAGTTGCGCACTGCAGAAGCAATTCCATCGTGCTTGCAAGAAATGGGGCCACTGTAGGAATAGGAGCAGGGCAGACTTCAAGGGTGCAGGCTGCAAGGATTGCTGTGGAGAGGGCAGGCAACAGGGCAGAAGGTTCCATAATGGCTTCAGACGCTTACCTGCCCTTTGCGGATAATGTTGACGTTGCAGCAGCATCTGGAATAACAGGGATAATTGAGCCGGGAGGTTCCATCAGGGATCAGGATGTGATCGATGCATGCACAAAACATGGAATCTCCCTGTATTTTACTGAAAAAAGAGTATTTCTTCACTGAAATACACAACATCAACCCATACTTTTGTGCAAAGGATAAGTATGCACAGGAAATATGCCAGCCATGAATGAGGATGTTGTTCTTCTCCACGGAGGAGCAGGATCAAAAGATTCTTTTTCCGAAAGACTTTCAAAATACGCTATGGAATGCTCAACCATAAAGGATTCCCTGGACGCCGTTATACACAGTGTAAGGCTTCTTGAGGATGATCCTGAATTCAATGCAGGAACCGGCTCAGTCAAGAGAATTGATGGTTCAACCCAGATGGATGCAGCAGTCATGATTCCAGGAAAACTCGGTTCAGTCATAGGCATAGAGAGGGTGAAGAATCCTGTGGAAGTTGCCAGGATGGTCATGGATAAAACACCTCACCTCATACTTGAAGGGGATGGCGCAACTGCCTTTGCAAGAAAGATGGGATTCCATGATTATGATCCATCCACTGAAAGAAGTGAAAATATCTGGAAGAAGACTGTGGAATATTTGAGTGGTAAAAATGAGGAAATGCCCAAGAGATATGAAAATTACCTGAAATTTTCAGACATGTTTGATATTCCGAAATCCA
>JAKAYK010000084.1 GCA_021826765.1 Thermoplasmata archaeon
ATGTTAATGGATGGATAAGGATAAGCTTCAGATCAGAGAAGCAGCTAATTTCATTCTATGAAGAGGACGTGATTGATACGGATGACAGGAAAGAGATAGTATTTCCGGGAGATATTGTTGAAAAGGGAGAACTGAACATGAGAAATGGAGTGTTCAGGTCTGTTGATGGTTCATACAGATCTCAGTTTTTCGGAATAGTACAGAAAGGAGACGAATTTGTTGACGTTGTTCCATTTCATGGGACTTACGTACCAAGAAGAAATGACAAGGTTATAGGCAAAATCATAGACATAGGCCCCTCAATGTGGACAGTGGACATAAAATCACCATACATGACCATGCTGCACATGAATGATACGCCATGGAAGCTCAACTCAGGAGAGATCAAGCGGGCTATAGGTGTGGGAGATTATGTTTATGCAAAGGTGCAGACAGTCAATGAGGTCAAGGAAAGTTGGATCACATTGAAAGAGCCAGGACTGGGACTGAGAAAACTTGAAGGTGGGCATATTATATATGTTCCAGCACCAAAAGTTCCAAGAATAATTGGAAAGGCTGGATCAATGGTAAACATGATCAAGGATGCCACAAACACCCGGATAGTCATAGGACAGAATGGGCTTATATGGATAGAGGGCCAGATAGAAGGTGTTTTAAAGGCAACCAGTGCCATAGAACTGATCAAGAGCATGGCACACACAAACGGACTTACGGACAGGATGATGGAATTCCTAAAAATTGAAAAGAAAGGTGAAGAGTAATGGGTACACCAAGTGACAAGAAACTTATAGATGAAAATGGATTGAGACTGGATGGAAGGGGCCCCGATGAACTGAGGCCCATAAGGATCCGGACAGACGTGCTGGAAAGAGCAGATGGAAGCGCAATGATAGAATGGGGTGGCAACAAGATCATAGTGGCAGTTTATGGCCCAAGAGAAGCATACCCTAAGCACACACAGGACATTGAGAGGGCAGTCATCAAGGCAAGATACAACATGGCAGCGTTCTCAGTGGATGAGAGAAAGAGACCCGGTCCTGACAGGAGGTCAGTGGAAATTTCAAAGGTCATATCAGAGGCGCTCACCGCTGCAGTCATGGTGGAACAGTTCCCAAGGACACAGATTGATGTATTCATAGAGGTTGTGCAGGCTGATGCAGGCACAAGAATAGCAAGCCTGACAGCGGCATCTGTAGCACTTGCAAATGCAGGCATACCTATGAAGGATTTTGTGGTGGGATGCACGGCAGGCAAAGTTGAGGGTAAAGTAGTTCTTGACCTTTCAAAGGAAGAGGACAATTTTGGACAGGCTGACCTTCCCATGGCAGTGCTTCAAAAATCTGGCGAAGTTGTGCTAATACAGATGGATGGAGAACTCTCAAAGGAAGAATTTGACAGCGCTGTGGCAATGATAATGGACGCTACTAAAAGAATCCACGAGATCCAGAGGAATGCACTTGTTGAAAAATACCAGAACATAGAAGCAGGAGGTGAAGAATAATGCCAAAAGATGCATCAGGAGTGCTTTCAGAAATAAAAAGGACATTTATACAGGAAAAGCTGAAATCAGGTTCCAGGGAAGATGGAAGAAAACTTGACGAGATGAGAAAGATAACTATAGATGAAAACTATGTTCCAAGGGCCCAGGGATCTGCATTCGTACAGCTTGGGAAAACAAAGGTCATAGTAGGCATCAAGATAGAATCAGGAGCACCATTCCCGGACACACCAAACCTTGGAGTCATGACAACAAATGTTGAAATGCTTCCAATGGCATTCCCCACATTTGAACCCGGACCGCCAAATGAGGATTCCATAGAGATTGCAAGGGTAGTTGACAGGGGAATCAGGGAGAGCAAGATGATCGATCTGGAAAAGCTCTGCATTGAGCCCGGAAAGAAAGTCATGATAGTCTTCATCGATATCGATGTCATAGATTTTGATGGAAATATAATAGATGCCTGCACAATGGGAGTGGTAAAGGCACTGAGTTTTGCCAGGTATAAACCAGATCCTGAAGGAGACGAGTTACCTGTTCCCATAAACAATCATCCAATTTCAGTCACAATGGTTAAAATAGGGAATGAAATACTGTGCGACCCCAACCTTGAGGAAGAACAGATGTCAAATGCCAGAATCACTGTTACTATGACAGAGGATGGAAATATCAGGGCAATGCAGAAGGGCAATATAGGCTCATTCACGCTTAGCCAGATCAACGAGGCCATACAGATGTCAGAGAGGGTTGGAAACGGGATAAGAGAACAGATACTGGGTGAAGTAAGATGAGCAGAAGAACGCAGAAAGTAGGTCCAGCAGGAAGATTCGGACCAAGATACGGTGTCACTGTAAGAAAAGGCTGGACAGAGATTTATAAACAGAAAAAGGCAAAATATGATTGCCCCAAGTGCAGCCAGAAGAAAGTGGTAAGAATTGCCACGGGCATCTGGCAGTGCAAGCACTGCGACTACAAGTTTGCAGGTGGATCCTATACACCGGAGTATTCACAGAAAATGAAAGAGGAAATGGTGGAAAGTGCAGTATAAATGCATCAGATGCGGAAGAATTCTTGAAAAATCTATTGGAACCAATGAAATAGAATGCGAATGTGGTTCCAGGGTTTTCCTCAAAGAAAGACCAAACGTGGAGAAAGAAGTCAATTCCAGGTGATCCAATGGCTTCACCAGGGGCCATAATTCCAATCAGTGAACTGTGCATCAGATGTACAGGGAGAATTTTTGCCATGGAGGGCCACGGCATGTCCAACACTGAAAGGGGCATGTCATTTATACAATCTGAAAGCAGTCAGGGAAGAATTATAAGCTCAGTTGAACCTGTGGAATGCGCCATATGCCATGGCATTTTCACGCAGCTTGATCTTTATGCAAGTGAAATAATTCAGAGATTATCTGAATTTGAATTTTCATCATTCCTTCTGGGGAGCACATTTCCGGAGGAAACAATCAACAATGAATCTCTGCTCCAGGGTTCATACGGTTCAAGGGGAGAGAGCATCAAGAAAGAATTCAACAGGGAACTTGGAAAGATTATAGAAAATAAGTTGAAGAAGGAACTGGACAGGGATGATCCGGACATAATGGTAAAGATCGATACCAGATACATGAAGATCGATTTTCAGGTAAAGTCCATATACATTTATGGAAAGTACAGGAAATTCAACAGAATAATGCCCCAGACTAAATGGATAAAATACTCTGAGGTGAAGGATACCATAGAATCCATAATTGGGGAGAAACTCAACATGCTCACCGGTGGAGATTTATACTATCTTCATGGAGCAGGCAGGGAAGATGTTGATGTGAGAATGCTTGGAAACGGCAGGGAATTCATCATAGAGTCCTGCAACCCAAGAATAAGAAAAATAGATCTTGCTAAAATGGAAGAAATGGTTAACTCTTCAGGCAAAGGCATAGAAATAATTGATCTTTCACTCACCACAAGAACCCATGTAAGGAAGATCAAGGAAGAAAAACATGCAAAGGTATACATGGCAACCGTGACATCTGACAGGGAAATAGAAAAGGAATCCTTTGCGGAATCAATAAGTGGTATAAACGGGAAAGTTATTTATCAAAGAACACCATTAAGGGTAAGCACTTCAAGATCTGATCTTGTCAGGGAAAGAAAGGTAATGTGCGTTTCCATAGAAGATATCCAGAAAAATTCCGCACGCCTGAGAATCGAGGCAGAAGCAGGCGTATATATAAAGGAACTGATATCTGGCGACCACGGAAGAACCAATCCAAATCTTTCAGATCTTTCGGGTATGAAATTAATCATATCTGAGCTGGACGTAATAGAAATTAAGAGGTGAACAAATGGTAAAAATGTCACACGGACCAAGGGCCGGATCAAGGTACAAACTCACAAAGAGAATCAAAGACAAGGGAATGCCAAGAGTGAACGCTTTCATGAAAAAATTTGAGGTTGGCGAACATGCAGCCGTAGTTATCGATCCCTCCGTGCATGCAGGCATGCCATCACACAACTTCCAGGGATACACTGGACTTATTGAGGGAACACAGGGAAGATGCTACGTCCTTTCAATAAAGGTAGGCGGAGTGACCAAGAGAATAATTGCAGATCCTGTGCACCTTAAGAGGATCAGCGAGTAATATGAAGATTAAATTCATAACGACTTCTGAAGCAAGAGACATACTTCATGAGCA
>JAKAYK010000085.1 GCA_021826765.1 Thermoplasmata archaeon
GGATTAACAATCACCCGGAATAAAAGCCCTAAACTTTCCGGATTGTAATTTACACATCAATCTTATATAATGATTTTATCCATAACTCCAATATGGGGATGATCAGGTAATATTATTTGGGTGCAAGCTCTGCCAGTGAGACAGGGAACCTCGATGTTTTAGCATGAGGCAGCTTACCACGACAAATATTGTCTAACTTTACATATAAGGGTATCAGTTAATTTAGAGATTGATTATAATTATATGATATATATGACTGACCTAATCCAGTTCACCGAAAGCAAAATTGAAAAGAAACCTATTTTTCTTCTCGGCAATGAAGCGATTGCCCGTGGAGCAGTTGAAGCTGGAATCGAATTTGCTTCCAGTTATCCCGGTACCCCATCAAGTGAAGTAGGAAATACACTTTCTCTTGTTGCGGACAAGCTGGGGATCAAATTTCTCTATTCAGTAAATGAAAAAGTGGCGCTTGAAAGTGCATTTGCTGCCTCCATTTCAGGAATGAGGTCACTAGTTTTCATGAAGCATGTGGGTTTGAATGTTGCGTCTGATCCCTTTGTCAGCATCGTCTATACAGGGACAAGAGGTGGACTGGTAATCATGACAGCGGATGATCCTTCAATGTTCTCTTCGCAGAATGAGCAGGATAACAGGCATTACGCTGATCTTGCACATATTCCAATGATCGAACCTTCAAATCCACAGGAGGCCAAAGACTTCGTGAAAGCGGCCTTTGAAATTTCAGAAAAGTACCATATTCCAGTCCTGTTCAGGACAACAACAAGAGTTAGCCATATGAGAGGTCCGGTCAATGATGGAGAAATACCCAAAATAAAAGGAACCAGGAAAGTTTTTGAACGGGACCCCAAAAGATTTGTGAGCCTGCCAGTTAATGCAATCGGATTGAAAAAAATGCTCATGGAAAAACTCGGTGAAATTGCAGTGGAATCTGACATGTCATTCATGAATAGCACACCATCTAACATGGTAAGTGAAATTGGTGCAATAACATCAGGTTCAGGATATAATTCCCTCATGGATGCAGTAACTTCTCATTCAATTGATATGGACATCCTGAAGATCGGCTTCACCAACCCTTTACCTGAAAGAAGGATTTCCGAATTTCTGAGACAACATGATAAAGTGGTGATAGTTGAAGAACTGGATCCCTATATGGAAGAAAAGATCAGGGCAATTGCGCAGATAAATGAAATCAGAACTAGGATTTATGGAAAACTTGATGGTTATTTTCCCCTGAGTTATGAACTGAATCCAGATGCTGTGCTTCAATCACTGGCCAGAATTTTAAGTATACCAGGATATATTCAGGGCAAATCACCAAAAACGGAATCAGATCTCCCACCCAGGCCACCTGTTCTATGCCCGGGATGTCCCCACAGAGGTACTTATTACGTTGTTAAAAGATCCGTCCGAATGTCAAACATCAAAAATCCAATATACGCATCAGATATCGGTTGTTATTCACTTGGTACCTATGAGCCATTTGATGAGGCGGATACCTTAATATCCATGGGGTCGTCCATTGGTGTCGCAAATGGTTTTTCCATGGTTACTGATCAGAAGGTCATAGCGTTCATAGGAGATTCAACCTTTTACCACTCTGGCATTCCACCACTAATAAACGCCGTGCACAACAATCTGGACATGCTTGTTATTATAATGGATAATGGCACAACAGCAATGACAGGCCAGCAACCAAATCCAGGGAATGACTTGGATTATAATGGAAAGCCCGTTACTGGAATTCCAATAGAGAATGTGGTAAGGGGAATTGGTATAGGAAACGTATCTGTGATTGACCCCTATGATCTCAAGGCGTCTTTTGTAACCATAAACAGGGCGCTGCACCAGACCGGAGTTTCAGTTATCATCTCAAGAAGGGAATGTGCCATAATTCGCGATAGAAAACTCCATAAGAATGGTGAAATTGAGATTTATACAGTAAACCAGGATAAGTGTGGCAAATGTATGAATTGTGTGGAGAACTTCTCTTGTCCGGCACTGTTTATAGAAAACAGTGAAATACAGATTAATCCCTCGATTTGCGATGGTTGTGGGGTATGTGCTGAGACACTTGTCTGCCCATTCAATGCAATAGAGGTGAAGAAATGACGTATAATATTAGACTTGCAGGGGTTGGTGGGCAGGGGATAATAACCGCCGGAAATATAATCTCAGAAGCTGCAATGAGGTCAGGGCAAAAAGTTATTATGTCGGAGATTCACGGGCTTTCGCAAAGAGGCGGTTCCGTCACAGTCGATGTGAGGATTGGAGATTATTATGGACCTATTATTTCAGAGAGTTCCTGCGATCTTGTCATTGGGCTTGAATTAATAGAAACATTTCGTGCAATTGAATCATTTGAGAACGTTGGAACTGCACTTATGAACACAGAGAAAATCAATCCAATATCCCTGAGCATGCATAGAAAGGAATATCCCCGTTTTGAGGATTTGATGGAAAAATATGGCATGGGAACAAAGATATACCCTGTTGAGGCCGGAGAGATGGCGATGGAAGCCGGTTCATCAAAGGCGGTTAACGTAGTTATGATTGGTGTAGCACTTGGTTTAAATATATTTCCCATGAATGCTGATGATGTTGTCTATGTTTTAAAAGATACATTCCCCGGGAAAAAACTTGGGATTAACATGAAAGCACTCGAGCTTGGAATTGCATGGTCTGGGCTTATGAAAACCAATATTCATGATTCCAGTCACAAGGAAGCACACCTTCTTTAGAGATGGGAAGAATTGCTACATTCTTATATATTGACGGGTATGCAGATGTTATGCTTAAAAACCTTATAAAAACATAATATCAGAATATATAATACTGCTCCATTAACAGTTAGCATCCTATAAAGAATTATTAATAATATTGGGATTACCTCCCATGAGTATTCTGATCAAGGATGGGACAGTAATCACAGAAAATGATACCAGGGATATAATATATGGCAACATTCTGGTAGATGGAAATAAAATAGCATATGTGGGAAAAGAGAAACCAGACCATGATGAGGAAATAAATGCTAAAAACAGGGTTATCATACCAGGATTCATTAATACGCATACACATGTTGGCATGAGTGGATTCAAGGGGTTACTAGATGACATTGTACTTTCAGAATTTCTGGACAAAACGTCAAAACTGGATTCGCAGCGCACGGAGGAAGGCATTTACAACTCCAGCCTTCTTGGCATGAACGAGATGATAAACTCAGGCACCACATCCTTTGTTGACCTTTATTATTCAGAAGATGTTATAGAGAAAGCTGTGGAGAAAACTGGCATGAGAGGCTTCCTTGCATGGGCCACCCTTGATCAGGAATTTACCACACAGAAAGGTGATCCTGTAAAAAATGCAGAGGCCTTTATCAGGAAGGAACATCCGGGCACTGTAATTCCTATGGCTGGCATTCAGGGCATATACGTATCATCCGATGAGAACTATTACCGTGTAAAAGAACTGGCTGAAAAATACAGCGTTATGGTGCATACACATCTTTCTGAGACCAGAAAAGAGGTATATGATTTTGTAAAAACACATAACGAAAGGCCCGTAGAACATCTTGGTGCAATAGGTTTCCTGTCAGATAAGATTATTGCTGCCCACTGTGTCTGGATTACATTGAATGAAATCAAGATTCTTTCAAAATATAAGACTTCAGTTTCATGGAATGCAATAAGCAATGCCAAGCTTTCATCCGGTGGCATAGTTCCTGTACCTGAACTGTTATCCAATAATGTGAACGTTTCTCTTGGAACCGACAGCTCAGGAAGCAACAACTCTCTGAACATGTTTGAGGAGATGAAATATTCCGCCATATCAATAAACAACGACCGCTGGTCGGCCGACACTGTAAAATCACAGCAGATCATGGATATGGCCACCAGAAATGCGGGAATGGCATTGAAATCTCCCATAGGAATAATTCGTGAGGGGTACCTTGCCGATCTGGTTATACTTGACATGAACAAATACAATACAATGCCATATAATGATTCCAACATAGTCAATAATATAGTGTTTTCAGCCAACCCCGAGAATGTGGAATCTGTTATGGTAAATGGAAAAATAATTCGTTCAAAGAATTCTAACACCACGGACGAGCCAAAATTTGCGGAACTAAATT
>JAKAYK010000086.1 GCA_021826765.1 Thermoplasmata archaeon
ACTGATGAAAGCTAAAATAATGCTTATTGGCGGAGGAGGCAGAGAAGATGCAATTGCTAGAAAAATTATCGAGAATGAGGGGACTCTTATAAGTATACTCCCCTTTGAGAATCCTTCCATTATAAGGATGAGTGAAAAATACTTCATAGCGGGTGAGAATGATGCAGATAAGATCATATCTCTTGCAAAGGCTGAAAATCCTGATGTAGTGTATGTCAGTCCAGATTCATTTCTTGATAAGCCTATAGTGGACGCTCTGCAGTACAGCAAGATCAAGGTTGCTTCCCCTGATACCAAGGCATTCCAGATTGAAAGCTCAAAAATATTCATGAGGCAACTGATAAAAAGATTCGGAATATCCGGGAATATCAAATATGACATATTCTATGATGAATACGATGTTGAAAAGTTTCTTGGAAGCACAGACAAGCATTTTGCCATAAAACCTGCAGGCCTTACAGGTGGAAAAGGGGTGAAACTCACCGATGTGCATTTTTCCTCCAGAGAGGAGGCAAAAAGGTATGCTGCTTCTATAATAGCCAGGGACAGAAAGGTGATTCTTGAGGAGAGGATCACTGGTGAGGAATTTTCAATTCAGGCATTCACTGACGGAAGATCATGCTCCTTTTTCCCTGTAGCGCAGGATTACAAGAGACTTTATGATGATGAAACAGGCCCCAATACAGGCGGAATGGGATCAATAACGGGCAGGGACATGGGTCTCCCATTCATCAGGAAAGACAGCGTGGAGAAGGCAAAAGACATTGTGAAGAAAGTGTTGAGCAGCCTTTATTCAGAAGGCACCATGTTCAAGGGTGTCATATACGGCCAGTTCATGCAGACAAAATCCGAAGTGAAAATAATAGAATTCAATGGAAGAATGGCTGATCCTGAAGGAATAAACTGCATGGCTCTTTTTGATGGAGATATAGTTGATACACTGATTTCCCTTGGGGACACAAACCTTCACACAGCATCGATTCACTTCAAAAACAGGGCATCAGTGCTCAAGTATGCTGTTTCCGAAGGATATCCTGATCATCCTGTCCCCGGAACTCTCAGGATCAACAATTCCCACCTCCCTGAACACTTCAAGATATACTATGGCTCTGTGAAGGGCACGATGGAAGAGCCGCAGATGACAGGTTCAAGAGGTGTTGCACTTCTTGCAATGGCTGATAGCATTAATGAGGCCTCAGAGATAGTAGAATCAAACCTCTGGAGAATTGAGGGAAAATATCACATGAGGCATGGCATTGGTTCAGCATCCAGCCTCAGGAAAAAGATTCAGTGATATTATCACAACTTAATTTTTCCTATAATTCTGGGTTTTGCATTAGGCCTGATGAGCAGGTATTCTTTTTCCTGTAGAA
Organism: Thermoplasmata archaeon; assembly: GCA_021826765.1. GTDB lineage: Archaea > Thermoplasmatota > Thermoplasmata > Thermoplasmatales > Thermoplasmataceae > Cuniculiplasma. The sequence goes on from JAKAYK010000086.1 coordinate 1,374, forward strand.
TGGGTCTGTCCATAACTACCTCATTTCCCTTAAGGAATCCACGTTGATACCTCATGTGGCCTGCAAGGAATACCTCACCATCCGTTCTCATGGCTTCAGGAACTGCTCTATGATATATCACTTCACCCATGATTGATTCCACAGGTTTCCTCTTCTCTTCCTCCAGGATGCATCCTCTCTCCAGTTCATCCACATCCACATTTTTCAAAGCAAGTCCAACCCTTGAACCTGCAGGGGCCTCGTCCACATCAATATCATTCATCTGTATGGATCTTATCTGCACAGTCTTTCCTGAAGGATTCAGGTACAGAGACTGATGTTTTGCTGCCTTCCCGGAGAGCACGAATCCCAGTGCCACAGTTCCAACACTTTTCACCATGAAGAAGTGATCTATCAAAATGGATGTCTTCCCTCCAGTTTCCCATGAATGATTCCAGGGAAATGTTAGAAGCTCCATCGGTTTTCCATTGAATCTCTGATATTTTTCCATGACGCTTCCCTTCAGCAACCTGTCAAGCAGAGATGGTTCTATGTTGTTTCCCGGAATTATGTAACCGTTCTCCTTGTTCATGAGATCAGATGCAATTATGATCTCTCCCAGAGACCGGTCTATATTGTTCACTCCTATGAGAGAACTCTGGGAAAGAAACATTGCATCTGTGAGGGATTGGATCTTGTCAGGAAACTTGTCAGGAGAGAATATGGTCACTGTGTCATCACCATCTTTCCTTCCATAGATTGTTATATCACTTTCCGTATGTTTCTTGGCAATTTCCTTAACAAAATCATTTGCGTCATATGAGAAATATATCTTACTTACTGTCATTCAGCATCTCCACCGCTTTTTTCAGTATATTTATGGATTCCATCGAATCGTTTGGAAGTGGTACCCTTCTGTATTCAATGCCCATCTCTTTTATCTTGTTTCCGGTGAGCATGTCCATATCATACAGTACTTCAAGATGATCATAGAAAAACCCAATCGGCACTATATCAACACGGCTGAACTGCTTTGTGTTCAATTCCTGAACCCTCTTCTGTATCGAGGGCTCAAGCCAGTGTGTACCATAAAATCCCCTGCTCTGGAACGCATAGGTCCAGTTCTCAATTCCTGCCATTTCAGCTATTTCTGCAGCCAATGTAACGAAATTCATGTAATATTCCCTTTCATCCTGAACTCTGTGTGGGAGGCTGTGCGCAGTGAATATGACAATGTCGCTTCCTCTAGAGTATATCTCTGAGATAGAGGCTGCCCAGTAACTTTTAAGTTCGGAAATGCTTTCCATTCCGTTAAGCGTCCTGACCCGGATATGATCTGTTCCTTCCAAATTCTTCATGAAAGGTTCGTTGTAGCTTTTCATTATGCTCATGTTTCTGATAGGGAAAAGCGGCATGAGAAAAACTTCATCGTATCCTTTTTCTATAATTCCTGATGCAATCTCCTGCATAGACGGTTTCCAGTGCTTGTAAGCAAGGAACACGTCAGAGTCAGGCATATGGGACTGGAATAGCCTTCTCAGGTTTTCCAGTATGGCAGTGGATGGTGAAACATAATCAAACACGGAATATTTCTTCATCGTTTCATCTACGGCTTTTTCCGGAGGTTCTTTTCCACCATATACGTCCCTGAGATATTCCATTATATTCCCCCTTGAATCAGGGCTTCCGTATCCTAGCAGCACTATGGCGCTTTTCATAGAATCACCTTTTTGACTGCTTTTGTTATATCTCTCAGAGCCTGAACATCTGTTCCGGGAAGCACCCCGTGCCCAAGATTGAAAATATATTTCCTGTGATCCTTCATGGAATAGGCCATGCTGCCTGCAAGCTGGACTGCCAGTGAAGGATTGTGAAGAACAATATCAGGATCGAGGTTTCCCTGTATCCCTGTATTCTCAGAGCCAAAGTTAGATACAGGGACTGACCAGTCCGGGTTGATGAAGTCTGCACCTGTTTTCATGATAGTCTTGAAGAAGGCAGAGGTTCCCATGCTGAAATATATCACAGGAACATTTCTTGATCTTATTGCCTGCACTATGGGAGCCACTATCTGCTCAATCACAGGCCTGGCAAGATCCAGCCCAAGCATCCCGATCCAGCTGTCAAATATCTGAATTGCATCTGCTCCTGCCTCAACCTGTGCTATGGCCTCCAATTGGATTGTCTTTCCAATGTTTTTCAGCGTGTTCATGGAATTTTCCCTGTCCATGATCATCCTTGTCTTTGCATCTTCCTTCTTTTTTCCATCCATGTAACAGAATATAGTGAAAGGGGCCCCTGTGAATCCTATGACAGGAAGATCATGATGATTTTTCCTGAATTCCCTGATTGCATCGGCTGCAGGATGTGAAGGTGCGTTATTCACTTCTTTTTTCTCAGAAAATACGGGGCCCTTTCCCTCGACAAAATCTATGCTGTATCCCATGTTCTCCATAGGTATGGAGATGTCGGAAAAAATTATGGCAGCATCTGCACCGGTTTCCCTGGCTGCAATGTATGAGATTTCTGATGCTCTGTCCGGTCTGTGGCACAGTTCAAGTATTCCCATCTCCTCACGCAGGTCCCTGTACTGCTGAAGATATCTTCCTGCCTGCCTCATGTACCATACAGGTGTGCTGCTGTGTTCTTCATTGTGAAGTGCCCTTATGAAATCATTATCCATTATGGCTTCAACCTTCTCACTGTTCTTGGGTAAGGAATCGCATCCTTGATGTTTCCAAGGTGCATTATCCACATGGCGAGCCTGTCCAATCCCAGTCCGAAACCGGAATGGGGGATGCTTCC
>JAKAYK010000087.1 GCA_021826765.1 Thermoplasmata archaeon
GGGCAGATGACATTAATTTTCCATTCTCAAGTACATAATAGGCGGGCTGGTTCTGTCCTGCACTTGCAAGATAATTCTGGTTTGTAATAACTAAGGTAATATTATACTCATTAGTTGAACTCTGGGTGGAAGTTGAAGGTGAAGCGTGACTTATTGCGCCCTCGTAATACATCCCAACACCAAATAGAAGGATAACAGCCAACAGTCCTACATAGAACCATGTCTCAATCGTTTTCATTTTTTCTCACTAAGTAAACAATGCATAATTTCTATTTGAGAAGTGACCCTTACATATAAGGGAACTTTGATTTTTGGTGCGGAAAGCCTGCAAAACACTTAATCACTGAAAAAATTAATTAAAATGAGTGATGAATCGGCATAATCTATTAAAAATACTGAAAATTAGGACATCTGAGAATATATTTCTTTCACTGCCAGTGCAACGGATTCATCACTGTTCAGTTTGTTCACATAACCATATTTTCTGATCTTGTCGGTTGAAAGCTGTGCTATTTTCACATCACCTTTCCATCCCCTTCCTTCCGATCCACCTGTAAAATTAAATTTCACATTCTTTAAACCCATCTCACTGCACACTGCATGTGCAATGGTCTTTACACTGGTTCGCTGGTCATTTCCAAGGTTTACAACATCTCCTTCAGTTGAATTCTCATATACATGCAGCATTGCATTTATGCAGTCATCAACATGTATGTACGACTTCTCCTGTGTGCCATCACCAAGTATCTCAAGTTCTGAGGGATTCTTTTGAAGCTTTATGACGAAATCGTGTATCACACCATGGGTTGAATTTCTTCCCACAACATTTGCAAATCTGAAGATCAATGGTCGTATGCCGTAATAGTGGTAGTATGACCATATGTATCCCTCATTGGCAAGTTTGGATGCGCCATACAGTGATATTGGCAGTTCCGGACCATAGTTTTCTGGTGTTGGTATGGTATTCGCTTCACCGTATACTGTGGATGTGGAAGAGAAAAGCAGCTGCTTTATGTCTGATCTCCTTATAAATTCAAGAACATTGTGCGTTCCAATAACATTTGTCTGCATGTCTATTTCAGGATCATCACTGCCAGATCTTACATCTGAATTTGCTGCCAGATGCACAACAAGATCAAAATCCTTCTCAAGCTTGAAGAAGAAATCCCTCTTTGTTATATCACCCCTTATGACCTTTATACTTTTCCCAACCTTAGATTCGTCAAGGTTCTTTAAGGTACCACCACTGAAATCATCAAGCACTGTAATCTCATTGTTTTCCGATAATAAATTAGCCATGTTGGATCCGATGAATCCCGCTCCTCCCGTTATGAGGATCTTCTTTGAACTGATCATTGATGTGAATTAAGTACCCGTTATTAAATCATGGTTGTTAAGAAATGAAAAAATTGTCTCTATACTGAACCAACATCTATCTTCTCAATGGTAGCCCTGCTGCTCTGTATCCTGCTCATGCCGCTTTCATCCTCCATAACAAGGGTGAATGGAAATATCTGCCATTTTTCTATCATATCCATCTTTTTTCTGGCAGCTTTCTCCTCATTCTCCGTGCCCTCAAAATCAAGGAGTGCAGAATACATTCTTTCCCAAATTCTTGTGACAACACCCTCAACGGTAGTAACCTCACCATCAGATATCTCTCCAGGCTCAATCTCCGCCCCTATTTCCGGGATAACAACCCTTGCCTGAGGCGATCTGTACACAACAACCCTGAGATCGTCCATGTTTCTGATCAAAAGGCTTTCTCTCACAGGCTCACCTGATTCTATCTGTGTGACCTCATTCTTTTTGAAAAGGCATTTCTTGCAGAAATATGTCTGTATAAGTATCTGCTTTTCATAGGCAATGCTTGTCATCATCTGTATAAAGTACAATCTTTCGCTGCATACAGGGCACTTAACCTCTGTTAGCTCTTCTTTCGGTGGATCAAAATCTTCTGTCATAGTAATCACTCCACTCCTTCAATTCACCATGGATAAATTTATCTGCCCTCTTCAGGTCTTCAACATTTCCTGAACCTGTAAGGAACATGGCAATCTTCAGTTCCCTTATGATCGCGTTTATGTTTTTCTCAATACTCTCTCTGGATTCATCAGCTCCCTTCAGAAGTGTTCTGGCAAAGCCGCCCATGGATGCTCCCATGGATATGGCCCTTGCAAGATCCAGGCCATTCCTTAAACCACCACTTCCAATTGCTGGTATCCTTCCATTGATGATCTTCAAACTTATGGGAGATGGCACACCCCAGTTCCAGAACGTCTTTCCTGCTATGGCTTTCTCACCCTCACCCTGCCTCTCTGCCCTGTAATATTCAATGGCTGCGAATGTTGTGCCTCCGAGACCACCAACATCGATGGCCTTAACATTGGCATCTATAAGCATGTCAACATCCCCTTCTGAAAAACCTGCACCTGTTTCCTTGGCTATGACAGGGTAACTGGCTGCGAGTTCCTTCACCTTTTCCATAACGCCCTTTGCATTTCTGTCCCCTTCGGGCTGTATCATCTCCTGAAGAAAATTGAAGTGAATTATGAGGAACTTTGCATCTATGAGTTCCATGAGATAATCTATCTTCTCCCTGCTCATTGCATCCTTATCCTGCCTGATAAGCTGTGGTGCTCCAATGTTGGCCAGTTTGAATGGTATTTTGTAATTATTTATAACTGAATATGTACCTGCCAGCTCCTTCTTTTCAGCCGCAGCTCTCATACTACCCAAGCCCATGGGAATTTTGAATTTTTCCGCAGCCCATGCGAGATTTTCATTGATCTTCTTTGCAAGATCTGTACCACCTGTCATTGACGATATCAGGATAGGATAGTCTATCATGTTTCCATGGAAATTTACCCGTGTGTCAATGCTGTCATAATCCACCTCAGGGATAGATCTGTGAATTAGAGTAATGTCATCCCAGTAATTGTGTGATGCATTGACCTCCTTTCCCTCTGCTATCCTTATATGATCCTCCTTTCTGTTTTCTATCATTAAAATTCAGTCCCCACAAAATCTTCTTTATCTATATTTTCAATTCTTTCTGGAAAATTCCCGTTGAGTAAATATGTTTTAACACCTGCTTTTCTGCAGTTTATCATTGATCTGAACTTGAGTTCCATGCCACCAGTAACATCATTGGATATGGCACCGAAATTCACTATCTCCTTTGAATACTTCCTGATCATTGTTGCATTTCTGTATTTCTTTGGATCCATGTCAAAAACACCATCAACATCACTGAGGAAGATTGCCCTTTCAGGTTTGAACATTTCAGCTAGTGAAACCATAATATGATCTCCTGACAGGATTCCAATTTCATGATTCCTTAAATACACATCTCCGTAAAGTACAGGAATGAAATTCATTTCCAGTACCTTCTTCACCAGATCGTAATTGAAAGAATCATTTCTATTAAGGAAAAATGGTGAGATGCCTATTGCAGGTCTTCCCACGCTGTTAAGCATTTTCACTATCCTCTGGTTCAGATCAGCCATATCATATTTCACTATGGCTCCAGCCTTTATTCTCTCTTCTGATACCTCCCCTGGCAAACCATATTTTTCACTGATGTAATGACCGAAGGAACCTCCCCCATGAACAAGTATGAAACTTTCCAATTTTGAGAGTCTCTGGATGATGGTTGATGTTTTTTTCTGGTAAAACTTCCTGTATACTGTCTTGTCTGTAAGCAGGCTACCACCGATCTTGATTATATCCATTTCACTAATGATGTCATTCGCTCTTAATTATGTTTTTGAAGACCTGTCCATGACAGTATATGGTGAAATGTGCAGTTCCTACGGTGAATCAAGCAAAAATTAAATTATGTATTAACACATACTGGTGAAAAGGGCCGGTAGATCAGCGGTAGATCGCTTGCTTTGCAAGCAAGAGGCCTCGGGTTCAAATCCCGACCGGTCCATTTAATCTATTAATCGAATACTTTTTATCCCGGCACTCGTTATGTTCTCATGACCATGCACCCAAAGTACCAGGAACTGCTTCTTGACGAGGACGT
>JAKAYK010000088.1 GCA_021826765.1 Thermoplasmata archaeon
TATCATTTGCAGAGGGCAGAATTTAGCGTTTATTTTCATTGAATAACTCTAATTCGACATCTTCCTTTTCAATTCTGAAAACATCATGAAAGAACAATTTCCAGGTGAATTTTCATCAAAATATCCAATCCTGGAAAGTGAAACATCAGGATGAGTTCTCCAAATACCCTATTGACATCTGTACTGGGGAGATAGAACACTGAATTTATCAATTATTTCCCAGATTTTCCTGCAATATTCATGTATTCAGAATGAATGATTCTTGATTGTTGCACAATATTTAAATATCGATATCGGTTATCCGATACGATAAAGGTGGTAGACATGATGAATATGTTTGGAGGAAAAAGAAAGGATCTCAGGACATGGATTCTATTCATACTGAATTCAGGCCCTAAAAACGGAGCAGAACTCATGGACAGCATGGAGAGGCAGACAATGGGTGTATGGAGACCTTCACCTGGTTCCATTTATCCGATGCTTGAAAACATGGTGAATGAAGGACTGATAAAAAAGACTGAGAATGGGAAATACGAGCCAATCCCTGAGAACAACTGGTTCAGGACAGGAATATTCGGCCACCATGGGTCCAGCCCCAGAAACTTCAGTGAGGCAGTCAACGAGATAGATGGAATTGTGACATTCATGGAGGAACTGAAGTCCAACGGGTCGAAACAGGCTGGAGAACATTCTGAAAAACTGAAGGAACTTGCAAAGAGGATAACAAAACTGATCTCAGATGAACGCCGCTCTGATCCATGAGGGGAGTTCATCTGTCAGATCTGAAACATCAGCATTCTTTGCTGTTATTTTTCCATCTTTTACCTCAAATTGAATATTCCTGAATTTTTTTCTCCTGCGAAAATGATTCTGCATCAGGTCCAGTGGTATTGTCTTTCCGAGGTACTCCACAACCCCATCCATCTCAACCACATCAATCTGGATGGTATCTCCCGGAATGTTTTCTGGTCTGACATTCTCGCTTGCAGGTATTGATCTTGAGCCCTTCCTTCTCTGAAGCATGTACTGCGGGCTCACATCCCTGTCCACGCAGAGCATGGTGAATATGGAACTTCTCCTTATTTCAGGTATTTTTTCGTATCCATCTGGTGAGTGCCATGTCTCGATCATGTGGGATATTTTCTCCCCATAACTCTTTCCTATGAGTTCCCAAATATAGGATGAATAGGTTCTGATATTGAACACTGCAGGATCTGTTCTGCAGTAGAATTTCATCATTTTTTCCAGATCATTTCCGATTCTTGCAGGTATGCAGTCATGCCCCCTGAAGGCAGGATAGAGTATGGAAAGAAGTACCTCTGCAGGCGAAACAGGTTCATATGCCTGGAAGAATGGGAGATTTCTCCTGTCAGGCAGAAGTTCCGCCATCCTTCCCAGAGAATCCAGCATGGAATTAATTGTGTAATCTGTGATCACAAAGGAACCGTCCCTACTCCATGTGATTCCTCCAATTCCCATATCCGTGAACGGATCCATGTCAGGCTCTATGTAACTGCCACCATAGCACATCTCTTCCATTGCGAACTTTCTCTTTCTGGAAGTTGCATGAGTTTTTACCTCTTCGGGTGGTTTAGTGGAGTTTGAAAGGAAGTCATTCACTCCAGCACTGATGTGGAATTTTCCGGATTTTATTTCCTGATCAATGCTGTCATACACATCCCCGAAGGAGACCACTCCCCTTATGTTTCCATTTTTGAGGAGTTCTACAATTGCATCAGGAGGAAGTTCAATGCTCAGAGGAACGGGGATCATCCCCAGAAGCCACAGTGAGAAATATGTGATGTACATATGGGCAGAAAGCGGAAGAATAACAAGCACCCTGTCCCCTCTCTTTGCTGGAAAACGTTTTTTTATGGAATCAGCCATGGACAATGACATTTTCAATACTTCACTGTAACTCAGCACATTTTTTCCATAAGAGATAAAGGGATAGCTCTCGTTTGCTCTTGATGCAGAGGTTATGAATTCTCCAAGTGTTTTCTGTTTTTCCATCATGACTGATCCCTACAGGTTTCCCGTTCCTTTTGCAAAGGCATAATATTTTCTCATCATGGGGTTCAGGTTTGCAATCAACTCGTCTATGCCAAACCAGTATGATGAGTATTTTTCCAGATCCTCTCCATTCCTTTTGCATATGAAGGATGCAAGGGCTGCAGACCTGAAGGGGCTCATCCCTCTTGATATGAATCCTCCGGTGAGGCCAGCAAGGAGATCTCCTGTTCCTCCCATGGCCATCCTGGGGCTTCCCCCATGGCTCAGGATTGTTTTTTCTCCTGTTGTGATAATATCTGTGGGGCCTTTCAGGAGTATGACGCAGTTCCTGTCAAGAGCAAATTTCTCTGCATTCTCCCTGTTGGGCTCCATTCCAGTGAGCAGCTTGAATTCTGCAGAATGGGGCGTGAACACCATTCCCTTTCTGATCTCTATTTCATTCTCTCCTGCCATCCTTATTGCCTCTGCATCCAGTACCAGATTCACCCCTGATTTCGACACTGTGCTCATGACTTCCCTTGACAGTGCACTGTATCCCATTCCGGGGCCAACTACGGCTCCGGTTGCATTTTCCAGCAAACCTGTCATGATGCCTTTGCTGTATGAATGGACGATCTGTTCATGGAGGGATGATGAGAATGTGGTATACTTATTATCAGGAACTACAACATTCACAAGATCAGGAAGTGCAGCCATTGCTGCTCTGGATGCTATTATCCCAGAACCATGATAGGCCCACCCTGCAATCATGATCAGCCTTCCATTCATGCCCTTGTGTGTATTCTTTTCATATTCAGGGAAGAAAACAATCTCGCCTGCTCCTGCATTCTCCAGTAGATCCTTCCCAATTCCAATACTCTTGATCACTATCTCGCCTGAGTTTTCAGGTTTCATGCCCTCCTTGGAATCTGTGAAGGAAACAGTCATTTTTGGAATGACCTGCAATGCATTTCCAAACCCTGTTGGAATATCCACGGATATTATGGGTTTTCCACTCCTGTTTATGATCTCCACTGTGGAAGCATAATCTCCTGAAAGTTCCCCCCTCGCTCCTGTTCCCAGAAGGCTGTCCACAATTATTTCCGACCATTTGATATGTTCCTGAATAACATTTTTTGAAGGATTCTTGATTATTGATGCATTCTTGATCTCGCTCATAGCCTTCTCCGGCATGTCCCCAACCTTTGCCTTTCCACCTGTGAGGAGAACAATCCTCACCCTGTTCTCAACTCCGAGAAGTGCTGCGGCAATGAATCCGTCACCTCCATTATTTCCGGGGCCACAGATAAAAAGAATGTTTCTTCCACCACCATAAAAATCCTTTATTGTTTCATAAACGGCTTTTCCTGCATTCTTCATGAGAGGGTAAAGATCACCATGGGCTTCCAGATAATTGATATCCAAACGTTTGCTCTCATCAAGTTCTATCATTACAGAATGTAAGTCAATTACATAGAAAAATCTTTATGCTGACTTTCATGGTCTAATTTATGGAAGATCAGATTCAGGAAAATCTTCAGAGGCTGAAAAAAGAAAACATAAAATTTCTGCACATGCAGTTCACGGATATCCAGGGCATTGTGAAAACGTTGACCCTTCCTGAAAACAGGTTTGAGGACGCTTTAACTGAGGGTGTGGTTTTCGACGGAAGTTCAGTTGCCGGATATGCACAGATTGAAGAGTCCGATATGAGGGCTGTGCCTGATCTTTCAACATTCACAGTATCCCCATATTCAACGGGAGGCAATGCTGCGAGGTACATCTGCAATATTTTCAATCCTGACGGAACAAGATTTGAAGGGGATCCGAGATATGTGCTTGAAAAGAATCTCAAGCAGCTGTGGGAAGAGGGCAAGGACCTGAATGTGGGGCCGGAATTCGAGTTCTTCCTTTTCAGGAAGGATGAGCATGGAAACGTGGTGAATGAACCCGGAGATCATGCAGGTT
>JAKAYK010000089.1 GCA_021826765.1 Thermoplasmata archaeon
AGAACCTGATGCTCCATGCGTGAATCCCCCAAGTATTGTGACCAGCGTTGCTGCAAGAACCACGGTTATGGCTATGAGCAATATGGTTGCAATTATTGGAGAAACAGCCTTATCATCTTTTGTCATTATCTGTTTCATATTTTATTATAATAGATTACTGTATTTAATCTTTTATTTATGTGTATAAAATTTTACAATCAGTAATAACATTAAAAATAAACAATAATATGAACGATTCAAATTTTCATATACCGAATCGGGACGCAATTTTTTTTTAAAAAACTCATTCCTAAAATTTAATTATTATATTGCTTTCCCCATTTGTGGCCCCAGGTTCAGATACAATTATTTCCCTGATTAAAGCGTTCAAGATTCAGTTCTACATATTCCTTGCCTTCACCCTGATACTTATGGCTTTCAGAGTCATAAGAGTGAAAACGGGCAAAAAATATTCCTCTTCAATAATAGTCTATCCTTTGATTTATCTTTTTCTAACTCTATATTCATCAATAACCCTTACTCTGAATCAGTTTGAATTCTCCATGATCGTTTATCTGATTGGATTTATTTCAGGTTTTGTCATTGGAGATCTTTCTGTTTTCAAGACAAGAAAAGGAGAAGAAATATACGAATCGTCGGCAACAGTGGCCCTTGCATGGTCACTTCTCTTCCTTGTAAAGTGGTACACTTACCTTTACGGACAGAATTATCCATCTCTTTTTGATCCTGTCATAACGGTCTGCTTCACCCTTCTTGCAGGCATTTTGCTTGGAGAGGCCTTTGGCATAATTTTCAAGCACAGAATCTCATAGATATTTATATTTCCGAGATTCCCACAGAAAATCCAAAATTGAATGATTGATTTTTCTTCAGGACAACAAGATCCTCTCCTGTGTTGAATGCGTTGATTGCAGATGACATTGGTTCCACTGCAACATAATTGTTGCCCGCATACCGCCCATTGTACAGCATTATGTATTTGCTGCCGATGGTTTCCATATTGTATATGAATGAATCTCCCTGTATTGACAAAGGACCTGTGTACTTGAAGCAGTCATCATATGTTCCCACTGTTCTTGGTTTCACAGTCTTGAAATATTCTAAATAATTTCCTGATGGGAAGAAGCTGTCTTTCTTTATAACTTTCAATGGCTTGGATAAAAATTTCAATTTCCAGTTTGGTCCTGATTTAAAATATGGGTGAAATCCCGGGCTGATTGGGGCCTGGCCTTCATTGCATGTAAAATTTGAAATTATGCTGAATCCTGATTCCTTGAGAGAAAATTCTATGCTGCAATTCACCTGAAATGGATAACCTTCATCATGAAGAAGTGTTTTCATCTGAACCTTATTCTCCTCCTGAATAGTTTCATCCCATTCCATGTCTTTCCCAAAACCGTGCGATGAATTCCCTTCCCTGTTCAGCTTGAATTTGTGAGAAACGCCTTCGAATTCATACGCTCCATTCTCAATCCTGTTCGCGTATGGAAACAAAGGGGCAATTCCACCATGGGTCTTGCTTCTGATGTCTCCTTTCTTGATGATTTCATGCCCATCAAATGATATGTGTGTGACATATGCACCATTCGTGGAGATGTTCATTCTCATCCTGTCGTTTCTTAATTGTATCATTATTCCATATCCTGTATGAACCGGATTATTTTAAGATCCGGAATGGTCTTTTTAAGAATCTGATGGAACTCCATTCCTGTTTCCAGAGATTCTTTGCACAATTTTATTGTTTCCTCAACTGAAAGAGTTATCCTCTCCCCATTTCTTTTTATGATCAGGGCCCTTCCAATGTCGCTGCAGTCAATTCCCAATCGATTCACCTTCCACTGTGATATTCAAGCCCTTGACATCTGTAACCTTTACAGAATCACCCACAGATGGCTTTCTGCTTCCTGTGAACTTTGCAGACCAGTTCACGCCATCCACGTTCACAATCAGAACTGTTCCATTGTCCCTAATTACCTTCCCATACTTCCCTATAAGGCTGGAAGTGCCGGTAATTGCCTTTCTCCCTCGTGGATACCACAGAGCAAACCTGTAAAACCACGCACCTAAAAAGAAGAAGATCACTGCTATAAGTATGAGAGAAAGATAATAAATTCCCTGTGATACCATATTCACCTATGAAAATATTCAATATTAATTCTTTGTCGCCCTGAAAAGAGAACTCATAATGCCCCCAAAGAATGCAAGAAAGAATCCAACAAATAGCCCACCTTCAGTTCCAGCGAATGAGGTAAATGCTGCAATTATAGTTATCAAACCAATAATTCCACTTCTTCTCATATAGAACCACATTGCAATTGCGCAGGATAATTCAATTACTGCAGGAAGAACTCCTGTGAGTAAAAATTCAATATACTGTGGAAAACTCACTCCACCTGATGTTAATATGAGATTGAGTTCTATTATTGCAACCGATAAGGTCACAATACCTCCTGCAAATGTGATGGTTGCAGAATCCCTGTTGTTGCGAAATACAGAAAAAACCTCAGCAAATTTCAAGAATATTTTTGTTTGCATCTATTTCATTCTCTCTGCTCGGTTTAAAAGGAGATAGTAATCAATTTTAGTGTTTATGTTGTATGCATCCCTCTCGGTGAAGTTCACATAATAGAATTTGTCTTCTTCCACACTCTCAGGATTTGAGAAAAATATGCTCAATCCACAGAACAGGCCCCCAATCAGCATGGAAACTATACCGGAATTCCTGTGGAGTGCCTCATTCATGAATCTTTGAATTACTGATTCATGAGATATGTAGAGATCAGAAGGTATGACTATTACAGGATAAACACCTATTTTCCCAAGTACAGATGAAAGGTCCATGGAATAGCCATGGCCCCCTGTCTCTATGATTTTGTATCTGTCCCCATAATATTCTTTTGTTATCCTTGTATTATCAGATGTCGCTATGAAAATATTTTTTGTATAATCCTTCATCATGTTAATGCTGCGATCAATCAGTGTCTTTCCATGGAACATGAGTATTCCCTTGTCCGGGAAATCCATCCTTGAACCCATGCCTCCTGCCATTACAAGCAGGGGAAATTTTACATTATTATTTTCCATAAACAAACATCCATGTTGCTTTCTTTACCATTATTTCCTCGCATATCTTTCTCATTGCCTCACGGTCAGCCCTCTCCCCTTCAATTAGAGGCCTGACAAGTGCATAAAGAGTCACAAAATAACGGTGTGTTCCATAAGGTGGACATGGGCCCCCATAGCCCGGGTTGTTAAAATCATTTTTTATCTGTATCCATCCCTCCGGCGTTTTTTCACCGGATTCAACATTTTCATGCAGTTCGTGTATGGATGGCAGAATGTTGGAAATGGCCCAGTGGTTGAAACTTTTCCTGGGAGCATCAGGATCATCAATGAATAGAGCGAATTCTTTTGTGGAGGCCGGTGCATCCTTCCATTTTATTGGGGGAGAGATATTCTGGCCCCTGCAGGTGTATTTTACGCTGATTTTCTCTCCATAGACTGTGTCTGATACAAAGAGATCAAAACTCATAAATGTGTATTCATTTAGACATTAATATTTTTGGGATTGCACATCATACTGTCTATTTCAAAAAAAAATAAAAGATCATTCAACTGACCCTGTCTCCACTGTGGATAAATCCCGTTTCTCCTTCAGATAGGAATCGACCATCAGTAATGTCCAGGCAGATGCTATTATCCCTGCAGTACCAATTATGATCCAGAAAATATCAGCATGTGTATAGAATGCCTGGAGAAGCCACAGTCCTGCAAACGAACCTGCAACACTTCCGAAACTTGTCAGAAATGCAAATTTTCCAGTATAATTTCCCCTCATGTTTTCAGGCGCAACATCCATCAGTATGGTCTGAGTGGTTGGTGAAGAAAAGTCTTCGCCAATGGTTATCATGCCCATTACGA
>JAKAYK010000090.1 GCA_021826765.1 Thermoplasmata archaeon
TATTGCTTTATATTAACGGGATTTCATGATAGCAATTCAACACATCTTTCAATCAAATTATATTATCAATACATGAAGGAATTTTTTAATATACCCTGACTCAATCAGGGAAACACTGCGGAGGTTGTCGAGTTAGGTCAAAGGCGATGGATTCAGGGTCCATTCCCGCAGGGGTTCGCCGGTTCGAATCCGGCCCTCCGCATTATAGACAACATTTGATTAGGTGATTTTACAGTAAATCATGTGCACTATCATAAAATCTATAAAAATCGGAAAAACTTAATGATTAATAAATGAAGGCAAGGTCCAAGCCAGGATTGGGGAAAATCAGCAAAATTGCATTTAAAATATTATACAAGATCAAACCACAACAACATTTAAAACATAACAGAATATATGCATTGGAAAATGTACAATAATAGAAGGCCCTCTGATAGGAGGAATTACAGAAGACGTTACGATGAAAAACCACAGCATCAACCAAAAAAAGTTAAAAAACTCGATATGAGGAAAAGTGAAGAATTTAATTACATGCTTTCAAAGATCATTGACGAACTGCCTGATAGTATAAGAGGATCATTAGCAGGAGGAATATATGCTGCTGCATCCAGGCATGGCATAGTGGAAGCAAAGAATTTTGTCTCCAAAAAACATGATGAGGGAATCATAACAGAAAAGGTTCAGAAACAGATTATTTTTCTTTT
Organism: Thermoplasmata archaeon; assembly: GCA_021826765.1. Classification (GTDB taxonomy): domain Archaea; phylum Thermoplasmatota; class Thermoplasmata; order Thermoplasmatales; family Thermoplasmataceae; genus Cuniculiplasma. Next base: position 705 of record JAKAYK010000090.1, read on the forward strand.
GAATGATTATTCAACCTATAGATGAGTCCATGGAAAGCGAATTGAGCAAAAAGGTTGAAAAATACATAGAAATTGAGAAAAGAGCACTGGATAACATTTCCATTTGTATCCCGGACAACTCTGCTCTTTTTGCTTTTGCTAAAGATGCCCTTGAAATGATAAAAGCATACTACAGTGATGCAATATATTTCAGGGAAAGAGGGGATTTGATAAATGCCCTATCTGCTTTGAATTATTCCTATGGATGGATAGACTGCTGCGTGAGGCTTGGCGTATTCAAGACTGATTCTGATTACTCCAAATATACATTCTTCAAATGACAAGTTCCTCGATTTCCACTTTCCTGTGTTTTATCCCAAGATCTTCCACATTGATTTTTTTGCCCGTATAAGTGGTAGCAGTATCCTTTCCATTCAGTAAAGAGGCCACTACTCTTCCCGCGGAATCACCCTTCATTATTCCGCTTCCACTTGTTCCGGTAGCAACAATAGTATTTATGGCCCTGAATATGTAATGAGTTTTGTCTATGGTGTTATATGCGTAATGGCCTGCCCAGCTTGAAGTAACCTTTGAGTTTTTCAGTTGAGGAAGATACTCCTGGGCAACTGGAAGCATGCCCAACTCATAGAACTCCTTCTCTGGCTGTGGATCATCCTCATACGAATACGGTCTTCCGATTTCATCTGCAGTTGAAATCCAGAATGATTTAGATTTTGGCTCAGGTCTCAGATATATACTGCTGGAAGGCAGAATCATAAACGGACATGTTCCGGGAGAACCATCGAATCTTTTCCCAACGAATGTGGATATCTCTGCACCAGATACCTGGAAGATCTGCCTCTTCTTTGGCCTTATGTGGCTGTCAACTCCTATGGGACTCATAAGATCTGTCGTCCACACGTCAGTGCACATGACATATGTATCAGCGCTCATTTCCCCTGCGCTGGTGTCAAGGGAGCTCACAGTCTTGTCCTGCCAGAGGAAAGGTTCACCTGGATAATCAAGACGGGTCACTGGGGCAAGGTTGATCTTTTTCACAACTGTTCCATATTTCATATCCACGCCCATTTTTCTTAATTCAGAATCATAAAAGGAACATATGAGATCAGGCTCAATAATTCCACAGTTTTCTCCTAAAAAAGCACTTTCAATATCTGGCAGTTTCATAAGGTCAGCAACATTTCGGTCAGGTTTGAGGTTGATACCCATGTTTTCAATTTGATTTCCTGATAGAATCCTTCCCTTGGCCCGTTTCATGACCTTCTCTAGGGAGGAAGAAAATTTGTTCTTTTCACCAAGTAAAAATAGGTATCCACAGGAATCCATTCCCAGATCAAAACCAAGGTCATTCTGGACATGCTTATAGAATTCAATCGATGAGGATGATAACACATGATTCATTTCTGATGTAAAGGTATCCCTGTAACCTGCAGCACTTCTTCCAGTATTGCCCTGTGCATATGTTCTTTCTTTTTCAATAAGGCAGACTGACATATCTGGATTTTCATTTTTTATATGAAATGCAGAGGCAAGTCCAGTAACACCAGCACCAACAATGATTGCATCATAATGAGGCATGAACAAGTAATAACATGCAAACATTAAATTTATTGTTGAGAGCTATGGCTATTCGTTTTAATTGAGGGAAGAAAGAATATTATTATAATAAAAAACGCTTAAATCAATAGAATTTATGGTGAAATTGTAAAGGTTATAATATAAAGAATCAATTTCCTGCTATCAATTGGAGATGTATTTAATTGAAGGTACCTGACAGAATTTTGATCATAGGAAACAATGAATCTGCCATCATGTCTGCAAACAAGTTGTTGCAGAAATCATCTAAAGGTGATGTTGAAGTCATAGTTCTTGGAAATGACAGGAAACTTGAATTCATAGATTCTAATATATTTCTGTCCACATCATCACTTAACCACAATAATACTTCTAAAAATGCAGATTTCCTCCTGAGGCCAGATGTGAGATTTTTGCAGGATGATCCAATGATCCTGAATATTAATGAGAAATCTGTTTCAACAAGGAAAGGTGCCATAATAAAGTATGATTACCTCATACTGGCTGATCCGTTTGAATCAGACACTTCTTCAATCAAAGGATACAATGAGGATGCCAGATCTGTTGAAACTGCTCAGAAGGCCCTCTCCTTGAGGGAAGATCTCAAAAAGATAATCAGCGGAGATATAGTGATATACCACTGTACCAATTCCTCATTCACGTCCACATTTGCCGCAAGCCTCGCTGTGAACATTAAATCCTACATATCCCGGAAAGAATCTGCAGACAAGCTGAACGTAAAATTTATCTCTTCCGAAAATTCTGTTGTAACTGACAGAATAACAGAAGACTTGATTGCTTCAACTCTCGAGAAAAATGGGATACAATTTGTGAAGGGATTCAAGTTAAGCTCTATTAATGTAAAGAACAGGGAACTGGAATCTGAGGGTGGTGAATCTATTAAATACGATCTTCCTGTTATTTTTCCACCACATAAATACAGGCAGTATATTGAGAAGTCAAAGATTCCAAGATCTGATAGTGGAAATATAGAAGTTAATGCTAAGACACTCACGGTAAAGGGCCATAATGATATATATACTGTGGGATTCATTGGCTCAGATTATAAGAACAACTGGAATACACTCTATAACCAGGTTGACTTCATAACTTCGAGAATCGCAGAAAATTCAAGTTCCTATCCTGAAGTTGAAAACTACACTTATACATACAATGACATTCTTGTTACAGGCGATGAAAGGGCAGCAACCATATCTTATAAGGGTGATTCCATCACGGTTGGAACTGAAAGCAGGACTGACTATCTCATAAAACTTTATGGGTATCAGGCATTCTTTGGCATTTATGTCCAGGGATTTCTGTGAGGTGAAAAAAATGGTTGATGATAAAAAACAAATGGATAAAGATCAGGTGGAAGAATTGATCAAAGATCTGGCAGGCAATGAAAAATCCCTTGTATCATTACTTGGAATGTTGAAATCTCTGAATGATTCAGGAAGCCTTAAAGTAATCCAGAATCTCATGGATGAGCTTATTCCCGGCAATCCGGAAGGTATAGTTCAGACTTTGGACACGATCGAGTTTCACGAGGGAGGAATCAATCTTGCTTCATTCCTTGTTGCGTTTATGGCTTCATTATCGGATAATGTTACAAAAGATAGCATTTC
>JAKAYK010000091.1 GCA_021826765.1 Thermoplasmata archaeon
CCAGCCAGCCTATTTTGTGCTTGAGAACGGACAGTTGACATCATCTGCCCAGATATACCTGCCTTCCAACATGCTCATACATCTCACTATTGTCAACTATGACTCAGGCCCCGGAAATGTTCCTTCAACATATGCAAATGTCATGGGGACAACAAATGGAACAGAATTCATCATGAATGATTCTGCTGTGAACATCACTTCCAACAGTGAGGGCCAGTGGGTAAACACAGTTCCTTCAGCAAACCTTGCACATACATTCACAGTACCAGGCATGAATCTCAACATACTTGTTCCATCCCAGTCCATAACTGAGGCCACATTCCATACTGGAAACAGTGGTATTTTCACATGGCAGTGCGAGGTTGACTGTGGAACAGGAACCAGCGGATGGGGCGGGGCCATGTCAACACCCGGATGGATGATGGGAGAAGTAGTCGTCCAGTGAATTATTTTCACTTTTACTTTTTTTCATCCCCTTATTTTTAATTTTTAAGTAAATAAACACTTGATTTTTGTAAAAATTGAAAGATCAAATCTATATATTGCTGTACTATAAGACTTTCCACGACAGAAAAAAACACAACCGGAAAGGTACTAAAACTAACTACTTTTGTAAGCGGGTTTGGAAACTATCCCGTATGGATAATACTTTCACTTTACTTCATCCAGAGAGGCCTGAGTTACATTGAAATAGGAGTGTTTTTCCTGTTGGCTTCCACGTTACTTTCACCGCTTCAGAGAAGATCAGGAAGGATGACTGACCTGAAGGGGAGGAAGCCTTTTGCCATACTTATTCCCGGTCTTGCTACGCTTGTTTACCTGTTCATGTTCTTCACAGTGCTTTATAATCTGAACATATATTTCATGTTCATAGCACTTGTTTTCAATTCATATCTTGGAAATTTCCAGTGGGGCCTTGTAAACTCCATTGTCACAGATTCTTACGATGAATCGGAGAGGATCTCTGCATTCAGCACGTTCAGGATCACAAGCAATGCAGGCATAGGCGTTGGGCTTATTTTTGCAGGAATATTCTTCTCAGCTTCCACGGCATACTTCTTCCTGGTACCTGTCATAGCATCCCTTTCGGAATGCCTGATAATTGCAGGATTCCTGAAGGAGACTATGAAATCAGGTATTTCTGTCAGGGAAGAGAGGAAAAAACCGCTGAAACTTCTTTCCAACATGGGCCAGTACAGGACCATAATCGTAATGTCAATCCTATTTTCAGTATCAGGAACCATAGCAAATCAGTATGAGACTCCTGCTACACCTATCTATTTTGGAACACAGTGGCATATACCTGTTTATTATATATCTGCACTTTTTGCAGTGAACACTGCAGTGGTAGTGTTTTTCCAGGCAGGAATAACAAAGATTTTTTCCAGATTCAGGGAGAATCTATCATACTCAGCCGGAATACTTCTTTATGGAGTAGGATATATGATATTTGCAATAACAGGATCAATTCTTGCACTTGCAATTGCCATAGTTGTTCTCACCATTGGAGAGAGTGTGATAAGCCCTATTTCCAGTACAGTCATATCAAAAATAGCGCCCCCGGACCAGATAGGAGAGTATTTTGGGATCAACTCATTCTTCGGTGGTATATTCAGGTCATCATCAGCTATTGTTGGGGTGGGTCTTCTCCAGATATTCGCTAGTACAGAAACATTTGCATATTACACGCTCTTCCTCCTCATACTTCTCGTATCAGTCATATCATATACATATCTTGGAAAAACAATAAAGAAGACAGCACAACCAATTGTAGTTGAAAACTTGGGATAAAGTCTTTCCTGGATACTAATCTATCTCTCAATAATGCTAAAAATTAGAATCAAGTGAAATCCATTCATTATAAGTGGAATTATATTTATAGTGTAAGGGAATTAAGATCATGGTCAGGAACGAGATAAGTTCAGGAGCTGTAGTATGCAGGGAAAAAGATGGAGGAATAGAGTTTTTGCTTCTTGCACGAAAAGAAGGCTTCATGGACTTTCCCAAGGGTCATATAGAAAAGGGTGAAACTCCTGAGATTGCAGCCATAAGGGAGATTAAGGAAGAGACTGGCCTCACATGTACATTGATTCCTGGTTTCATGGAGGAGATGAATTATCATTTCACAGGGAAAAATGGCATCATAAAGAAGAAGGTCATACTTTACCTTTCAAAGGTTTCAAATGATGAGCAGGTCATCATATCTCATGAACATGAGAATTTTGTATGGGCCCCTTTCGAGAAGGCAATCAAGATAGTGAAACACCAGAACCAGAAGAGAGTCCTGAAGCTGGCCATGGAAATGCTGCAGGATCAGAACTCTCCAGAAAATTGAACCTTTTATAGATATTAGCAATATCATGAAGTGTTTCCTGCAGAAAGAATGAGGAGGCTCAGAACAAGCCCGGAGTTAAGAGATCTTGTATCTGAAACGAACATAAACCTGAACAAACTTGTAATGCCTGTTTTTGTCGATGAAACTTTAAAAAATCCAGAGGAGATCAGGAGCATGCCAGGCATATACTCATATGATCCGGATTCTGTGGATGATTATGCTGAAAAACTCAGGAATATGGGAATAAGGAATGTGCTGGTATTCGGCGTTCCCTCATCAAAGGATCCCATGGGAACAGAGGCATACAACCCTGATGGAGTTTCACAGAAAGCCATAAGGAAGTTTGCAGGGAAGGGACTGGTAGTGATGGCAGACCTCTGCATGTGTGAATACACAGATCATGGGCACTGCGGTGTTCTGAAGGGAAAAACGGTCAATAACGATGAGACAATAAAACTATATGGGAAGATAGCAGTGAGCCAGGCCAGGGCAGGGGCCCATGTGATAGCACCGAGCGGAATGATGGACGGCCAGGTAAAGGTCATAAGGGATGCACTGGACAGCGAGGGTTTTTCAGATATACCTATCATGGCATATTCAGCCAAATATGCATCCCAGATGTACGGCCCCTTCAGGGATGCGGCAAAATCAACTCCATCCTTTGGAGACAGGAAAACCTACCAGATGGATCCATCCAATGCAAGGGAAGCCATCAGGGAAATGGAACTGGATATAGGGGAAGGTGCAGACATCATAATGGTGAAACCTGCACTATTTTATCTGGACGTTCTGAAAGAAGCAAGAAATAGATTCAACCTTCCAATTGCAGCATATGGGGTGAGCGGGGAATATTCCATGATAAAGAATGCAGTTGATACCGGGCTTCTTGGAGAGGACGCCATCAGGGAATATATCCTGTCTGTTTTCAGGGCCGGTGCAGACATATTCATAACATACTTTGCTGAATATCTTGCCCAAAATGGGCAACATCGTGTCAGGGCATAACACATAATATCCACCCTCTCCCTCCCGCAGGGAATGTGTTCAAATACAGATCATTCCTGATTCCGCAACGAACAGCAAGTTATATTCTTTTCAGAACTAATTATGAGAAAATAGATAAAAACATCAAACACATTGTTTAAATTCATTATTATTATACTGTGGAAAAGTGTGGAGCCAAATGACTGGTGAAACTGAGATACCATGGTACAGAGATGCCATTTTCTACGAAGTCCCCGTAAGAAGTTTTTACGATGCGAACAACGATGGCATTGGTGATTTTAAAGGAATGTCGGAAAAGCTGGATTATATCAAGAGCATTGGAGTTGACTGCATATGGGTTCTTCCATTCTACCAGTCTCCGTTGAAAGATGATGGTTATGATATAAGTGATTTTTATTCCATCAATCCCGACTATGGAACAATGGAGGATTTTGAGAACCTCATAACTGAAGCACATAAAAGGGGCCTGAGAGTCATTGCCGATCTTGTGCTGAACCATGTTTCGGATCAGCATCCATGGTTTCAGGAGGCAGCATCCTCAAGGGACA
>JAKAYK010000092.1 GCA_021826765.1 Thermoplasmata archaeon
GAACCATGTCTCTGTTCGATTCCATGGATGAAGATATGCAGGGATTCAGGGAAAATATAATATTCACCGGGTTCAATACCGAGATAGATATCATGTATAACGTTATGATCGCCGCAGATCGTGGTTTCCTGCCCATAGTGCTTTCAGATGGCGTATCCAGCCCATGGGAAATGAGGCATTTCAACGCTTTGGAAATGATGTCCCGTTTCAGCTATGTCATAGATACAAGGGATGTTATGGAACTTATGGGTGATCATATATGAGCAAATCATACGTACTTCTCATAGGTGGCGTTCCAGGAGTTGGAAAGACGAGCATTTCTGGTTACATTGCCAGGGAACTTGGAATCAATATTGTTCTATCAGGTGATTACATAAGGGAGAGTCTGAGGCCCTTCTTTCCGAAAGATGACGTGATAAACCTGAGCGTGTATGACTCATGGAAACTTTTTGGTGAGAATACGGATGAAAATTTGATCAGAGGATTCATTGAACAGGGCAAAAAGGTGAATCTAGCAACACACAGGATCATGGAAAGGGCCATTGACAATGGTGAGCCCATGATTGTGGAAACGCTCTATTTCATACCGGATCATTTCAGGGATATAATGGATAAAATATGCAGCGCATATCTGTACATCGAAGACATGAATCTCCATGTGGAAAGGCTCAATCAGAGGCAGGAATTCACTCATTTCAATTCTCCAGGAATAAGGCTTTCTGGAAATATAATAAATTACAGGAAAATCATGGACTATTCCATCAAAGCATCTGATGAGAATCATCTGAGAAAATTCAATAATTCTGATTATGCAGAAACAAGGAAGGAACTTCTGCAGTTTGCAAGGGAAGGAATGATGTGAATGGCAAAATATGCATCACTTTCAGCATCATTGAGAAAAGAGCTGAAGGAAAGCGGGCTGGATTTTTCCCTCAGGACTCCAGAATTCCGCATGAAGGAGTCTGCGTTTGGTTCTGGCTACCCCATCACAGGACTGGAAAAATTCCTGGGCTATTATGATAGTGACAGGAAGGTGGCCAATTTTCCATCAATATCAGTAACAACAGACTTTTCACAGGCACTCTGCGGTGTGTGGATATCTCATAAGGACAGGGTCATCCTTGACGGTGTTGAAGACAGTTCATACAGTGCAAGGGCAGGGAAGGCACTGGATATATTCAGGAAAACCTACGGAATAGAGGAGAGGCTCACATTCAACATAGAGAGGCGGAAGAGGTACAGAAATGCCAAGGGACTTGGAGAATCTGCAGCTGTCGCATGTGCAGTATCATCTGCCCTGTGCAATCTTTTTTTTGCCATGCCCACTTCACAGTTCATATCCAGATGGGCAAGATATGTTTCCGGCTCCGGAACGAGATCTGCTGCTGGAGGGATAAGTTTATGGATGTCATATCCCGGCATACCTGAAAGCAGGAACCACGCCATCAGGGTCAGGGATGATCTGGGAGGAATGAAGATTGCATGTTTCCCCACAGAAAATCCACTGAAAACAGAGGATGCCCATGGCACCGCTGCTTCATCTCCGTTCTATGATAAATGGGCAAGATTGAAATTTGAGCTCATGATCCGGCACATCCGGGGCAATTTTGATCCCATGTTCATGATAAGGAGATCACAGGAGGACATGCTTCAGATGCATGCACTTCTGACCAGCATGGGCACAGTGGTACTGGACAGGAGATTCACAAAAATCATGGAACTCGGCAGAAAATATAGGGATGAATTGTTTGTCACTGCAGACACGGGCCCCACTCCTGTCATATTTTACAGGGATAATGACGTTCTTCACGAGGTGGAAGAAATAACTGGAAGTGAAGCACTGAAAGGAAATGTCATGAATTCTCCGCCGGTGATTCCTTCAGATTTCGTGGAAAGAACCAGAATAATAATGGAAAGTTGATTCTATCTGTAGAATATCATCCTGTTGTTTCCGAATTTCTTCATGAGTATGACGTATGAAGCGATTGTTGGCAGGCCCATCAGCATGAAACTGTATCCATACCCGATATACTCTGATATGAATCCGAATACCACGGGAACGGTGATGAAAAGAAGGTTATTGTATGCAAGAAAGTATGAATTGATTGTACTTCTCTCTTCAGGTCTGGAGCCTCTTGAGATCATTATGGTGGAAAGAGGGAATATGGTGCCATGAGGTATTCCGAGAAGTGCCATTGCTATGGCAAGAAGGTAGAAATTATGTGTAAAGGGTATTGAAAAAAGGGCTCCTGCTGTAATAATGGTTGAGATCATTATGGGCATTTTCAGGAATCTGAATGGCCTGATGGACATGTAGACTCTTGTACTGAATGAAACAGCAAAGAAGAATATGAAAAGGGTGAAAGCAAGGGAATTTGATATTTTCAGGCTATCCCTTGCATAGATCACCACGAAAGTTGTTATGGCTGCAAATGCGAGGTTATAAATGGTTATGTTCAGGATAGAAGCAATGAATCCTGGATTTCTCATGGAACTTGAAACCGCAGGTCTTGTCCCGAGATCAGGAAATTTCACGAAGAACGAGAAGAAGATTCCCACGAGCAGGATCGGGATGAACAGTATGAATATGAACCTGTAGCTTACAAAATTAAGTGCATAGGCTTCTACGGAAGGCCCTATTATAAGGCCAAGGCTCAGGCTTACAGAATAGAGTGAGAGAATACGCTCCCTGCTTGTTCCCTCCCCGCGTGACATGGCATAGGTTATGGTATTCGGAAAGATGATTCCGACGGTCATTCCTGAGAGAATTACAGCGATCCAGATAGTGATGGAGTTCGAGAAATAGAATCCAAGCATGATTATCCCGGACATCACGGTGGACAGGAGGAAAAATGGCCTTCTTGTCCTGTTGTTGAACCTTACATTTATGATGGTGGTGGACACAAATGTGGCAACGCTTGCCATTGCAGAAATTATACCAACTTCAAAGCTTGAAAAATTCAGATCATATCTGGCAAGAGCTGGCACTGTAGTTACAACCATGTTGTTGGTTGCACGCATTGTGACTGCAATCGCAATGATTATGAGAACGTCAAACAGCAGCCTTGAGCCAGAATGTCCTTTCAGTTTTTCACTTTCCATGTGTTCTTCCTGGGGATTGCATGAAGGCATATTCATTTTTCTAACATTCGTGCCTGCCAATAACACACTGTCAGATTTCACGGTATTTCAGGGGAAAATATGAACTGAACCATTGAAGGAGGTTAACAATGGTGAATAAGGATTCTCTGATTCGAGCGAAATGTGGAAAAAACATTTTATACCCCTTAATTTTATAGTTAATGGGGTGATCGTACGGTAAACTTTTCAAGACGAGACGATTATGATGAAGATGATGATGTTGACGATGACGAAGCATAAAAAACAGGATAAAAATGGAAAATAAAAATATTTTTTCTAATATATTTCTTGATTTTCTTGAAAAAGTTGGATTCACTGAATTCACTGAAGCGCAGGAAAAATTCATTCCCGTTATTTCTGAAGGAAGGGATGCAATTCTAATATCGCCCACCGGGAGTGGCAAAACAGAAGCTGCTATTTTTCCAATCATGGATATGATAGTAAGGGAATCTCCTGCTCCTATTACATGTCTTTTCATCACACCTCTCAGGGCACTGAACAGGGATATGCTTGGCAGGCTGCGGAAATACGGATCATTGCTTGGCATTAATGTTCAGGTGAGGCACAGCGATATATCACAGCATGAGAGAAATGCCATCAGGGACAGGCCTGCAAGTATCCTGATCACCACACCTGAATCGGTACAGATACTGCTCGTGTCAAAGAAGATCAGGGAATCTCTGAAGAATCTGAAGTATGTCATCGTGGATGAAATTCATGAGCTGGCACAGAGTGAAA
>JAKAYK010000093.1 GCA_021826765.1 Thermoplasmata archaeon
CTGATCGTATGTGGCAATCTTTTTCGCGGAAAAATTATCAAATGCCTTCCTGTAGTTTTCCCTCTTCTTCAGGACAGTGATCCAGCTGAGGCCTGCCTGAAATCCATCAAGGGTCAGTGCCTCGAAAAGTGTCCTATCATCGTGCACTGGAACACCCCATTCCTTATCGTGATACTGCTGATATACCGGATCCTCAATGCCCTTCCAGTGGCATCTTTTTAATTCGTCCATTTAGAAAAGATTGTAATACGGTTATTTATTCTATCCATTCATGTGCTGTGAAGATTAAAGAGTAGTTTTTTTACTGAGATCATCAATAATCTTCTGAATCTTTGAGTCAAAGGATTTTCCATTTTCTGATAACTCCCCCATGTTATGCATTTTCAGTATTGATTCAAGTTTTCTGTAAAGAAAATGGACACCGTCTTTCTCATAAACAAGTATTCTAGCAGGTAGATCAATGGCAAGCTCTGGGTTTGACTTTATCATACCGGTTCCACCCTTTGGATTTCCGAAGATGATTACCCTTGCTGGAAAAAGTTCAAGACCAACTTCCTCTGCAGCACTGCTGTGATCAATATCACTGAATATTTTAAAACCAGAATTTTCCAATTCACCCTTCAGTACCTTAACGGATTCGTTGAAGTTCAATTTTAAAATTTTCCTTATGAATGACTCTTCGCCTGACATATTTCATAATTCCTTCATGGTGTATATATGTGATCTCATTGGAATGATAATTTATTTACACAATCACCCTATTTGTGTGTATGAGAATAGAGCATTATGATATTGATCTGGACTATGATGAGAAAACTAAGGAATATACAGGCAGGGAAAGGATTATGCTCAGTGGGAATGAGAAAGATTTTGTTATAAATACACTGAATCATGAAATAAAGGAAATGAAACTAAACGGTGTAAATGTTGAACTGGAAAATGGAAAAAAGGAAGAGGAAAAGATCATAAAGGGAGAATTAAGGAATAACAGTGAACTGTTTATTGAATTCAAAGCAAAGGTGCCTGAGGCACTCACTGGTCTTTACCTTGCAAAAACACCCGATGGCTCTGAGATGGTATCAACCCAGTTTGAGGCCATTGGTGCACGAAGAGCATTTCCCTGCTTTGATGAACCACTGCTGAAGGCAACTTTTTCAATAAAACTTACCATTGCCAGTCATCTTGACGCAATTAGCAATATGCCAGTTGCTTCAACTACAGAAAAGAATGGAAGAAAAATGATAGAATTCCAAAGGACGCCAAGAATGCCAACCTATCTCCTCTATCTGGGCATAGGGGAATTCAAAACCATGCACAGGAAGCATGGAAACGTTGATCTTTACCTTACGGGATTGAAAGGGCACATGGAAACAACAAAATTTCCACTTGATGTTGCAGAACAGTGTATAGATTTTTTCAATGAGTACACAGGTATCCCATACATGCTTCCAAAAATGCACCTCATATCTGTACCTGAATTTGCAGCGGGAGCAATGGAAAACTGGGGAGCAATTACATTTAGAGAATCAGCCTTACTGCATAATGAAAGCTCTGGAAATGCTTCAAAAAAGAGGATTGCATCTGTCATTGCCCATGAGATCGCACACCAGTGGTTTGGCGATCTGGTGACCATGAAATACTGGAACGATCTATGGCTAAATGAGAGCTTTGCAACATTTATGGCAAATAAGGCCATAGATTCCATATATCCTGAATGGAATATAACAGGAGATATGCTTGTTTCAGACGGGAGGGGAGCATTCCTTGTAGATTCACTGGAAAGCAGCAATCCTGTATCGCCTAAGGAAAGGGATATGGACAAAATGGGTGAAAGATCAACGGAAATAACCTATGGAAAGGGCGGAATGATTTTGAGGATGATTGAAAGCTATGTGGGTGAGGATGCATTTAAAAATGGCCTTCATAACTATCTTGTAAAATATTCATATTCCAACGCTGAGGCTGCAGATCTATGGAAGAGCATATCTGAGAATTCCGAAAAGGATGTAAGCGGAATAATGGATGCCTGGATCACAAGAGATGGTTATCCACTTGTAACTGTAAATAATGGAAATAAAGTGGAGATAAGGCAGGAAAGATTCCTTCTCAACGGTAAAACAGACGATAGAATATGGCCTGTCCCTCTGACTGTGAAGAGAAAGGATGGGATTGAAAGCATGCTCTTCGACAGTAAGGAAAAGGAGATCGATGGTGGTCAGTTCCTGAAGCTGAATGCAGATGAAACGGGCTTTTACAGGGTAAAATATTCTGATGATTTCTACAGCAAATTTGATCCGGCATCAGATGATTTTACTGAATTTGATCTAATTGGAATTGTAAGTGATCTTTATGCACTTGTAATATCCGGAAGGATGGATCTGAAGAGATATACAGATATTATAGGAAAATTCAAACAGAATGGCAGATACAACCTTTACATCCAGATATCCAATGAACTTGCAGAACTTTATCACATTTTGTACAGGAATGAAGATGTTAAGAAAACATTCATGGACTTTCATGAGGAACAGAAAAAATTGCTTGAGAAGGACAGAAATGATGATATAAACAGGTCAATTTTACATGGTCTTGTTTTGAGAAGACTGGCAGAGGTTGATGAGGATATATGTGGTGAACTTGCGGCAAAGTACCATCATATGGAAAGGGAAGATCCGGACATGAGAAATGCAATTGCGTATGCATTTGTTAAGAAGCATGATGATCCTGAAGCTACCATTAAAAAATACGAATCGCTGAAAAATGACAATGATCGTGTTGCAGTACTCGTTTCCATGGGAAATTTGAAAGGAAAAGAGGCAATGGAAATGATCTTCACCCTTGCAAAGGATGGCAGAATAAAGAAACAGGATGAATCAAGGTATTACACATCCTTTGGACTTTCCATTGATAATAAGGATCTTGCATTTGAAAACATAGAGAGAATTGTTGCAAGGCTCAATGAAATATCCTCAGGCGGGAGAAATGTTTCGAATCTTATGTCTTCTGTACTCCCGTTCCTGGGAGAAGGAAGGACTGATGAAACAAAGAAATTAATGGATAAAATCAGAAATGATAAGAACAAACTTGGAATTGCAAAGGGACTAGAGAAACTTGAAATTTTTGAGAAACTGAGAGAGAAGTATAATAAATAAGTTAAATTTTTTTCCAGAAGCATAATTTAATATTTTAATCACAGGATCAAAACTGTTCTACCTGAGAAGCATAAGAATTTATTGCAGTTATTAATCGTAGTTCAATGTCAGAAATGCAGTTTTCTGTTAGGAAGGGCGAGCAGATGGGTAAACCATTTGCCGGAAAGAGGGATATTATTGCAGTAAGGGTAGGTGAAAATCTTCATGATTTAATGGAAATTGCAGAAACTGACACAGATGTTTTACCAGTTACGCTGAATGATGAATACGGCCTGCATATACTGAGACATTCCGCCGCACACCTGCTTGCCCAGGCTGTAATGGAAATGTATCCAGATGCAAAACTAAATGCAGGACCTGTTGTTGAAAATGGTTTTTACTACGACATAAAAATGGACCCCCCTGATCAGGATAACCTTGATATGATAGAAAAGAAGATGAGGGAACTTGCATCTAAAAAGATACCCATTGTTCGTGAGGTACATAGGAAAAAGGATCTTAGGGAAATGTTCAGGGATAACAGGTTCAAGCTTGATAAGATAAACGATTATGTTGGAGAGGAATCAACCGTATACAGGCAGGGTGAATTTGTCGATTTCTGCACAGGTCCTCATGTGCCTGACACATCCTATATTAGGCATTTCAAGCTTCTCAATGTTGCATCTTCCAACTACAAGGGAGATATCAAGGAGGAGAGGCTTACAAGAATTTATGGAACAG
>JAKAYK010000094.1 GCA_021826765.1 Thermoplasmata archaeon
AATAGAAATATAACGGAATAAAGCATATACCATGCATGAGGAGCAAAATATCTGTAATAGGTTCCGGAAATGTCGGGGCATCTGTAGCACAGTTCCTTTCTGTGAGAGATCTTGGTGACATAGCGCTTTTTGATATTATAGAAGGCGCTTCAGAAGGAAAAGCCCTGGATATGATGGAGGGAACACCTCACTGGGGTGTTGACAACAACATAAAGGGATACACAACCATAGACAGAAATGTTTATTCAAACCTCGCAGGATCTGACGTGATCGTGGTCACTGCCGGTCTCGCAAGAAAACCGGGAATGACCAGAGATGATCTTCTTTCAAAGAATGTCCAGATCATAAAGGATATTGCTGAGAATGTGAAAAAATACGCTCCAGATGCAGTTGTTGTTATAGTTTCAAACCCTGCCGACACAATGGCCTATGCATTCCAAAAAGTAAGCGGAATGAACCCTGAAAAAATAATGGGCCTTGGAGGCTCACTTGACAGTGCAAGATTCAGGACATTCCTTGCAATGGAGCTTGGAGTGTCTGTTGAGGATGTGAATGCATTCGTCATAGGCGGGCATGGAGATGACATGGTTCCATTCATAAGATTCTCAAGTGTTTCAGGAATACCCATAACCTCCCTTCTAAGCAAGGAAAAGATTGATGAGATTGTTCAGAGGACAAGATTCGGTGGAGGAGAGATAGTGAATCTCCTTAAAACCGGAAGTGCATATTATGCCCCGGGAATATCCATAACTGCCATGGTTGAGTCCATCATAAAGGACAGGAAGAGAGTAATTCCATGTGCTGCTTACATAAATAAGGAGACTGCAAAACACTACTCTGCAGAGGGCCTATTCATAGGAGTTCCAATAAAGATAGGAGAGAATGGTGTGGAGCACATATACAAGGTAGAATTCAACGCTGATGAGAAAGCACTCTGGGATAAGACAGTGAAATCAGTCAAGGAAAATGCAGGAAAAGTGGACCAGTTCCTTGGTTCCAATTAATTTTTCCCTTTTTTATTTTCAATGTAATTTTTGTAAAAATCAGGGTAATGAGAATATTTTACCGGATCTACATATCCTGCTTCCATGAATCCCTTTAACCTGAGCAGACATGAATCACATTCACCGCAGGCTTCTGTCTTCCCAAGATAACAGGAATGTGTCAATTCGTATGGTGTTCCAAGATGCATCCCATATTTTATGATCTCAGCCTTGCTCATTGACTGGAGTGGGGCCTCTATTTTCAGGCTTGATGAATATGCAAGTCCTGTCCTGAGGGATTTTTCCATGGATGAAATGAATTCAGGCCTGCAATCGGGATATCCTGAATAATCCACTGCGTTGACACCTATCATTATTCTTTCGCATTTCCTGATGTCTGCAAGTGCACCTGCAATGGAAAGAAATATTATGTTCCTACCGGGGACATATGTATTGGGCACTTCCTCCCTGTTTATTCTGCCCTGTTCCACATTAATATCAGACGTGAGTGAACTTCCACCAAATTGTCTAAGGTTGAGGGAGAAAACTATCCTCTCCACATTCATTTTCTTCGCTATCCTGTCAGAAGAATCGAGTTCGATGCTGTGCCTCTGCCCGTAATCAAAGCTCAGGCATGTAACTTCAAACCCCTGTGCAAGTGCATGAGACAGAACGGTTGTTGAATCAAGGCCGCCGGAGAGAAGGACGAGTGCCTTCAGTTTAATTCCTCCTCCCAAGTGGCCTTTTGTCCGGGCCCTTCATAGACTGAAACTTCTATTTTACTGACATTTGGAGGAATGTCAACGTTCTTCCTGATAATTCCTGCCATATATTTTGCTAATTCCTCACTGGAAGTATGCTGCACATCACATATGAACACAAATTCTTCTGGTATTACCATCTCATGATTCTCATATTTTATCCTGTAAGAATCATCATTCTTTGTGTAAGTGATATCCTTTCCCTGCAACGGAAGAATGAGCTTATGATCCATGGATTCAAGTATTTTCCTCAATTCTTTCTTGATTACGACAAAATCCATAACCATCCCGTTCACAGTTTCTCCAGATATCTTGATGTCTATGGCGTAGTCATGGCCATGAAGCCTCCTGCACTTGCTGTGGTACGGAATGAAATGTGCTGCTGAGAACTTCAGGTTGGTTTCCCATCCGCTTATGAATATATACATCATTTTTTGTTTCTCCTTTCCTTCATCTGTTCCCACATGGAGTCTGGAAGCATTGAGAGCATGCTGAACTGAGCAGCTCCCTGGTTAAATTCACCACCATCAATCCTTATGGTTTCACCATTGATGAATTCTGCAGCATCACTCATGAGATATGCTGCAAGCTCCCCTATCTCCTCTTTCTTTCCCAGTCTTCTCATGGGATTTCTCTGAATCATGACATTTTCTGCCATGTCATCAGGAATCAGGTTCTTCCATGCACCTTCAGTCTTGAAGGGTCCCGGTGCTATTCCGTTTGCTCTTATGCCTTTGGGGGCCCATTCTGTTGCTATACTCCTGGTAAATGCCTGCAGGCCAGATTTAGCGGTTGCTGACGGAACCACATAAGGGGAGCCTGAATCAACATATGTTGCAAGTATGCTCAGGATGCTTCCTTTCTTTCCTTCCTTTATCCAGTTCTTTCCGACTTCAAGAGTGATATTTATTGAACCTGTTAGAACTATATTTATAACGGCCAAAAAGGCATTCATAGAAAGATCTTCAGTTCTGGATATGAAATTTCCAGCTGCGTTGTTTATTAGGCCGGATATCTCATGATCTTTCATCATGTTTTGTACTATTTCCTTTATCTTTTCGTAATCCCTGATGTCTGAGGAATAGGTGAAGCATTCAATGCCATGTTCCTTGAGCATGTTATTTGCCCTGTCCAATTTTTCCCGGTCTCTGCTTATTATATGAATGACAGCACCGTATGAACCCATGGTTTTGGCCATTTGCAGACCTAATCCTGATCCTCCACCTGTAATGATTATTCCTTTGCCGGAAAAAGGTTTTCCGCTCAGCATAGGAGATCATTCACACAAGTCTCATTAAGTTTAAGGTATTGGATTTAAAATTGAAATTATAAAAAATTGGACAATTCGATTGAGTGATTGTACAAAATATTTAATATGAGCAATTTAATGTGCAGTATACAATCAGATTTAAAATTCAGGCTAATAGCGTGGTATGATCTTTATGGAGGCCCAATACAGTTTTCAAAATTCAATAATTAAACCTAAAGAGGAAGAGGTTTTCAGACAATCCTATAAGTGTTCACTGATTGTTCCTGCATATAATGAAGAAATTAGAATTAAGCCGTTCCTTGAAAGCATTAAGACAAAATTGCCATTGGATTGGGAAGTCATAATTGTTTGTGATGGAACAGATAAAACTGCTGATATTGCAAGAAAAATTGATGACAGATTCAGAGTTCTCTCATACGGCAAAAGGCTAGGGAAAGGAGGAGCAATAAAAAAAGGATTCCACGCAGCCAGTGGAGAAATTATAGGCTATGTGGATGCAGACGGTGCGATACCTTGGGAGAGTATTCATAGAGTTTTTGAAACTGTTCTGAAAGGTGATATGGCAGCAGTAGGGTCAAGATGGATGAAAGATTCAAAACTTCTTGTGGAGCAACCCTTATTAAGGGTTTTTCTTGGAAGAATATACCACTATTTCACAGTGTTCTTTCTAAGAGTCTATATTAAAGATACACAGTGTGGTGTGAAATTTTTCAAAAAAGAGGTTGTGTCGAAAATCATCAAATGTGTCACAAT
>JAKAYK010000012.1 GCA_021826765.1 Thermoplasmata archaeon
TTTATAGACAGATATGATCTTAAGTCCATTATCCGTGTTATCGAAAAAAATACCAATGTGTTTTACCCTGACATTCCTACAAAATTCAATACCATGATTGAGGATTTAGGCGTTAGTAAAATTTCTACTGGTGGTGCTCTTAAAATAGTTAGCGGAGCATCAATCCTACCTACATCTCTGTTGGAAAAATTTGAAAATAAATTTGGTGTCAAATTGTGCCAGGGGTATGGCCTCACCGAGGCATGCTCTGTTGCTGCAATGTGCCCTAATGATGCTATGTACCGAGCAGGTTCCTCTGGCCTACCACTTCCAAACACGTCTGTAAAAATCGTGGACATCAAGACGGGAACAATCGACGTGCCTCTGGGTGAAACGGGTGAATTAATAGTGAAGGGGCCCCAGGTCATAGATGAATATCTGGATGAAAAGGGGAAAAGACCTGTTAAGAAAAATGGATGGCTTTACACTGGTGATATAGCTAAGATAGATGAAGATGGATACATTTATATAATGGGTAGAAAAAAGGAAATGATAATGGTTTCCAGCGTAGGTGTTTACCCATATGAAATTGAGAATATAATTAAACAAAATCCCAAGGTTGAGGAATGTGCAATCATAGGTGTACCTGATTTAAGAACTGGAGAAGCTGTTGTTGCATTTATAGAAGTTAAAAAAAATAAAACGCTGACGAGGGAAGAAATTCTTGAATTTTGTGAGAAAAACATGTACTTTTTAAAGGTACCCAGTTATGTCTTATTAATTGATCATCTGCCCAGAAATGTGCTCGGAAAAGTTATAAAGAATGATTTAAAAAACTGGTTCATGGCAAATGAAAAACAATAAATAGCGTCTGAGTATGAATATGAATTTGCGCCCAAATGATCATGTCGAAGTTGAAATATCAAGTGGGAACTACTTTAGCACTCTTTCTAAGATAAATGTTGAAAAAGTGTTGTCTTATGGAATCAAATTATATATTTTCAATTGACCTTGAACCTTTCGAAGGGGTTACTGTGGAAATCATTATTCCTCCTATAATTAAAATTATTATTGATATTACAAAATCATAACCAAAACCTAAAATTTCAGAAATTATTCCGGATATGATTGCTCCTCCTATCTGTCCTATACCCAAAACAGAATTATACCACCCAATAGCTTTTCCTCTGTTTTCAGGTAGGGCAACCTTTGAAATAGATGTTACCCACGCTATGCTGATAAAACTCCAAAAAAATCCCATTATTGAATAAAGGGCAACAGATACAGTAAGTTCCTTAATGCCGTAAAATACACAAAAGACTGCTGCAAATACAATTGCAACTCTTGAAATAATTGATAGGTTCAATATGTATCTCAATCCATACTTCCTGGAAAATTTTCCAGAAAAAATAAACGCCAAGGCAGATAGAACATTATTAAATAGATACATGATAAAAATGATTGTTTCAGAGCCATTGAGAATGTCAGCTATGTATACCGGATAAGGCACGAAAAACATCTGGAAACCAAACATCAATAGCCCGGTAAGTGCTATGTAGAATTTTGTTCTTTTAAGCAACGGTTTGCCGCTCTTATAGATACTGGATTTTGCAATATGTAAAATTGAGGTTGGAAAATATCTGATCCTTTCGGTAAGCCTCACTGAGTTGATATGATCCAGATCGCCTCTTGCAAGTTTCTCCTTTGATTCCTTGAGAAGTGTTATAACAGATACTCCTGCAACAAAATAAACTATTCCTGAGAATATATACAGAAAAGGTAAAGCGAAGCCATTGTTTTTTGAATTAAATGTAAGAAAAACAGTGCCTATGAATAGACCAATTATGAGGCCCACATATGAAACTATATTAAATTGTGAAATGACATTGGGCCATTCGCTTTCCTGGGAATTCTCCAGTATCAGCAGGGTTGCAACTGGTGTTGAAGCCATGGAAATAAGCTGGAAAACTACAAGAACACCCAGGAATGTGAAAAGCTGATGGACAAAAATTATCATCATCAGTGATAAAGAAGAACCAAAGAATCCTATCATTAAGAATATTTTACGTTTGCCAATGCTGTCTGACAGATTTCCCCAGAATATTACTGCAGGAACTGCAGCGGTAGAAGCAACTGCTGAAGCAAAACCCACATAGAATACACTGAGATGAAGATAGAAGATTATATAGAGCGGAATCAATGGTGAACTCAATCCCCCTGCGGCATTGGAAAATAAATAGCTTAAGAACCACCTGTTCTTTACGCGTTCTTTCTGGACATTCTGTATTCCGCTTGACTTGTTCATTTCCTTGTTCATTATCAACATTTCACCTTTCTCATACCCAACCAATTATTTCCGCAGTGGTAAGGTTCATTTTAATTCATACTTTATCGCAATTATTCACTATATAAAAAATCTCTCATTCATTTAGCCACATAATGAAAAGGCCATAGGAGCCATCATTCAATCAGTTACCAGAACCTCATGCAAAAAATACAAACAAAATTGGTCAATCCGAACAGGTTAGAAGAAATGAATATATAGCGTATATATCATTATTTTGTATGGTCGAGAACAGCTCAGAGAATAATATAGCTGGCAGGCTGGAGCGATTACCACAAAGCACATTCCACCTGAAGTTTGCATTGATGCTTGCTTCAGGAGAATGGGCAGAATCTCTCATGCTTCTTGGAAATGGGGCAATTTTGGGATTGGTAGCCGCAACGTATGGACTTACAGGAAATTTGCAAGCCTATTATTTCCCAGGATTTTTTTTCATGGGAGAATTCATAGGTTCCATATTTTTTGGAAGACTCGCCGACGCCAGAGGAAGGAAGACAGTATTTTTGATAAATCAGGCCCTGTTTGGTGCAGGAATGATTATAGCAGGATTCATGAACACCTGGTACCTGGTAGGCATCTTTGTCTTCATAGGAGGAATTGGTGTAGGGGGAGAATTCCCGCTTGTTGACAGTTACGGAACAGAAATATTTGTCAAGAAGAAGAGAGGAGCCTGGCTCGCTTTCATATATACCGTTGCAGTTACTTCTGCACCCCTCATAGTATACATTGCTTCCCTTTCAGCTAACACTGGATACTACTCATTCAGAATACCTCTATGGTTCATGGGCGCTGTAGGTATTGCAGTATGGCTCATAAGATTCAGGCTGATGGAATCACCAAGATGGCTTGAAACTCATGGACACCTGGATGATGCAAAAAAACTCATGGATAAAATTGAAAACGAAGTGGTAAGAGAAACAGGCAAAGAACTTCCACCCATACCTGAAGTGGCCCCATCGGCAGTGAAGAATCCAAGGTGGACTGAGATGTTTGCACCTGATGTCAGGAAAACTACTATTCTAATGGCAGTTTTCATGTTCTTCCAGTCAGGAGTCTTCTATGGTTTCGTTATATTTGCCCCAGGCCTTCTGACTGTTTCATATCCATCAAGTGACCCTCTGGGAATTGCGGCTGTGATATTTTCAGGATTCCTTGTGGGGAGTGTATTCAACATATTCATAATGGATAAGATTGAGAGAAGAACCGGAATAATACTTTTCATGATACTTGGAGGAGTCTTCGGAAGCATGTTCTCAATTGCTTCTGGTCTTGATGAATCAATCATATTTGGATTCCTTACATCATTCATGCTCTGGAACTTCTCCAACTTCTATCACCAGTACAATGCTGAAATATTTCCAACGAGACTCAGGACATCAGCTGCAGGATTTGTGTATTCCATATCAAGGGTATCCACGACCCTGATAATACTGTTCATAGCAATATTCATAGGGGCAAAGAATGCCTTTGGAATATTCAGCTTTGCATGGATTATGATACTGATCTGCGCAGCTATGCTGATACTCATTGGGAAAACATCCACGGGAAGGCAGGTCGAAGAAATAGCAAACTAAAAACCATATATTTTTTTTTTACTTTTTTTCTAATCTGTTAGATTAACAATTATAATATTCAATTCGATTGAAGAACTATGATAACTGATGATACCCTGAGGGAAGGGCTTCAGGCACCTGGAATCTCATTCACTATTGAAGAGAAGCTTTTTCTGGCAAGGATTGTGTCCTCATACGGAATAAAATGTGCCCTTGTATCATATCCCTCTGCACACACCTCTGAAATAAAGATTACAGAGAAAATTGTTTCCGATAAGATATTCCGTGAAGTATTTGCATTGGGCAGGACATTAAAAAGTGATATCGATATTATAGACAGCACTGGAGCAAACATATCCCTTCATCTTCCCTTCAGGCTGGAGAATCTCGACAGGATATTTGAAGCAGTAAAATATGCTTCAACAAAGGGAAAGATAGTTGAGGTTTCAGTTGTGGATGTCATGAAGAATACACCCGACGAAATCATAAAAATAGCAAGAATGGCAGAATCTGCGGGTGCCGATATTATCCAGCTCCCTGACACCACAGGATCTGGTACTCCAAAACAAATAGGCAGGCTGTTTTCCATGGCAAGGAGTGCAATAAAATGTGAAATAGATGCCCACTGCCACAATGACAGGGGCCTCTCAGTTGCCAATGCCATAGCAGCTCTCGAGAATGGGGCTGATCGAATCGATACTACTATCTTCGGAATTGGTGAGAGAAATGGAATAACAGATGTGGCCCCCATCAACAGGGCACTTGAAATGGATGGAATTGACACCGGATTGGATTCAAATTCAATGAGGAAGGCCTATGAATCTGTCCTTGAGATCATACTCAGAAAAGTTGGCCCGGAATTTTTCATGGACAATTTCCCGGTGAACGGAAGGAATATTTATACAAACACTGCAGGAACCCATGTGGCTTATTCTGATGTATTCACCGGAAAAGAAATGAGCTTTAATGTGTATGCAGGAAAATCCATGATCAACGCACTGTTGAAATCAAATGGAATTAACCTTGATGAGAGTGCCACAACATCACTTCTAAAAGAAGTGAAGGACAGAGCAGTCATCAGTGGAAAATGCATCACGCCAGGAGACATTATCAAAATGGCAGGTGAATTCTCTGCATAGAGTCGTAGAAATCGGGCATATCGTTGCAGGACCTACCGCAGGACTCATATTTGCAGACATGGGATATGACGTGATCAAGGTGGAAAGGCCCGGGGAGGGAGATATATCAAGAAGGCTTTCTGATACTAGTTCTGGTGCATTCCCTTTCTTTAACCGCAATAAGAGGAGCATAACACTTGATTTCAAGGACGATAAGCACAGAGAAGTGTTCAGGAAATTGATCTCAACCTCCGATATACTGATTGATAATTTAGGCTGGGGGGCCATGAAGAAACTTGGGCTGGGTTATGAGGAACTGACCAGAATCAATCCAGGACTGATTTATCTTTCAATAAAGGGTTATGGGGAGGGGCCCAATGAAACCAGGAAATCACTTGACTTTCCAATAGAGATCCACAGTGGTGTTGCATATATGACAGGCACCATTGACAGGCCCATGAGAGTGGGTGGTTCACTCATAGACATGGGTGCTGCCATGTTCGGTGTAATAAAGACCCAGGAGGCCCTCATTGAAAGAACAATTTCGGGAAAGGGGAAATATATTGACATTGGGCTTTTTGAAACGGCTGAATTTTTCATGGGCCAGCACATAGTCACATATCAGTTAAATGGAAAAGAGCTTAAACCATTGAATGAGGAGGGATTTGCATGGGCCATATATGATTTCTTCCCCACTAAGGATGGCAAAAAGGTTTTCATTGGTGTAACAACGGACTCACAATGGGAAGTATTCTGCAGGGCACTGAAGCTTGATGTCTGTTCTGATAAAAATCTGGAAAAAAATGAGGACAGGTTCCGGGAGAGGAAAAAGCTCAGCGAGTTGATTACTAGCAAAACCATCGGCATGACTGAAGTAGAATTGATAAATCTCCTGATGTCCATTAATATGCCATATTCCACATTGAAAAAACCTTGGGAACTGCTGGATGATCCACATGCAAAACCAAAGATGACAAAGGTTAATTACATGGAGAGAGAACTCACTATGCCACAATCCCCCGGTGGGGGTATGGAAATGAGGAATCCTCCATCCCTGGGCCAGCACAATATAGAAATACTCGCAGAACTTGGTTTCAACCCCAAAGAAATACAGGAAATCATAAGAGGAAACAAATAAGATATTCTTTGGAAAAGTTAGTGACTCCCTCTCCCAGCTTTCGCAGAGAGCTTCCCACTTCAAAGGTTGCTGGCGGAATCTCCATGGGCTTGAATTCCCGCTCGTAAATGTTAAATATCCTCAAACTGTACGAGTTATATGTTGTCAGGCAATTTCAGTATAGCAAGTAAATGCAGTCTGGCTGAAGCTGCAGGTGTACTAAATGAAAAGATAATTTCCACTTATGTCTTTCCAATTGACAGAGATATGAACTATGTCTGTTCAATAACAAAGAAACCCAAATCCGGAGAACTTGAAAGTGCCCTTTCCCATGATTATGTATCATACAACCTTTTCTCTAAGGATGGAATTACACTCATACAGGGCATAAAGAAGGGTCATGGCATCATGAAAGCAATCATCGACAGCGGGTGTATTCCACTCCTTCCTATCACTGCAACAGAAGGCGTTGAGACTCTTACTTTCATGGCATTCAACTCATCTTCTGTTTTTAAATTGCAGGAGGTACTTCAGGAGAAAAATTCACTTGAATATTTCAATTTTGACAGGGCAAGCGGGGTTGAACTTTTTTCAGAAGTGCAGAGAAGATGGGGTATCTTTGGATCAGTGAATCTTACTGACAAGGAGAGAAAACTCATAAAATCTGCATATTCCATGGGTTTCTTTGAATGGCCAAGAACATACGATCTGAGCAGAATGAAGGCTGACTATAAGCTTTCCAAGCCCACATTGCTTTTCCACCTGAGAAATGCAGAAAGAAAAATAATGAAAACTATTTTCGATTAATCCACAAGTATATTGAATGCGGGTTGACACAGTTACTTTTCTGTTGTCCCGAATCATCTCATCATTAAAGTTGACAATAATGCTCCTAAAATTATGCCAACCGTAATAGATTGCTTCGTTCCATTCCAGAATCATGATGGAACATCAATGCTTATGATATACGTTACAGGAGCGTAATTTCTAAACGCATACAGTTTTCCCTTTGTTTTATGCGATATATCTTTGAAAATTATCCTCTTTATGTGCGTGAATTTAAATCTTCTTTTACAAATGAACATTAGTATTCATTACTAATGAAAAGATTTATACATTGTACAGTAATGATATGGTGTGATATTGAAAGAAACCCTAAGGCAGATAGTTATAGACCAAAAAACTGAGCTTGAATTCTTTGAATATGGCACGGAGCGTGAAGATCTTGGCAGTATAACACTGGAATTACCTCATGCTGTTATAATATCAGGTATAAGAAGATCGGGCAAGAGTACGCTGTTGCATCAGATTCTAAAGAAACTACCGAATTATTATTATCTTAATTTTGAGGATACCAGGCTTATTGATTTTGAATCGGGAGATTTTGAAAAACTCGATGAAGTGTTTCACACAGAGTATGGCCCTTCTGAATTCTATCTTCTGGACGAAATACAGAATGTGAAGGGCTGGGAAATCTTTGTGCGATCCAGATTGGATAGACATAAACATCTATTCATCACCGGATCAAATGCTTCAATGTTGAGCAAAGAGCTTGGTACAAGATTGACAGGACGACATATAAATGTTGAAATGTTTCCTTTCTCCTTTGGTGAAGCATTACTTCACAGAAAAGAAATTGCATCTCCTGAATCTTTTGAGTGGTACTTCAATCAAGGAGGTTTTCCTGACTTCATAAAATATGGAAGGCCGGAAATATTGAGGGAATTATTTATAGATATCCTTCAAAGAGACATAATTTCCAGGCATAAAATACGAGAAACGAAAGCTCTTCATGAATTGGCACTGTACTTATTGTCCAATGTTGGAAAAGAGTTTTCGTATAATTCACTTAAGAAGATGTTTCAGTTCGGTTCAGTCAATACCCCAATATCCTTTGTTTCATATCTGGAGGATAGCTATCTTCTCTTCACCATACCAAAATTCGATTACTCATTGAAGAAACAGATGATCAATGAGAAGAAGGTATATTCCATAGATAATGGCCTGTCAAATGCCAACTCTGTCTCATTTTCTTCCAATAAGGGCAGGATGCTGGAAAATTTTGTCTTCATTACACTCCGTAGATCCCACAAAAACATCTATTATTTCAGGGAGAATGGAGAATGTGATTTCCTTATAAAAGAAGACAGTAGAATAATAATTGCTATACAGGTTGCTTACGAATTGAATGAGGATAACAAAAAGAGGGAAATTGGAGGATTGTTGGAAGCCATGAGGAAATTTGAATTGAGGGAAGGATTCATATTGACTTATAACCAGGAAGATGAGATTGATATTGAAGACAAAAGAATTATAATCAAGCCCGTCTGGAAATGGATTTGACTATTCAAGATTATGAATTAAACACTTTTTCCAGGATAATGCATAGTGTTTCAAACAAAATTTAAATTTTAACATTTTTTAGAGAAATTACGTAATATTCAGGAGTGGTAAGAGGTTACATTTGGCAAGAAACTTCTCTAGAAACGTTATCTACAAGAATCTGAAATATCTTTATACTTAGTTGTATTTATTTTATGATAATATTGGTACAACAATTTATAAACAGGAATCAAGAGCTGAATTTCCTTGAGGGAAAATTCAATGAAGACAAAGCACAGTTAATTATAATTTATGGAAGAAGGAGAATAGGAAAAACTGAACTTATTAGAAAATTCGTTGATGGAAAGAAGGTAATCTATCATATGTGCACCTATGATTCTGTCGATGAAAATATCAATTCGTTAAAAGAACAGATGGCCCGAATCACTGGAAACACCATTTTCAGAAAAATATCAGTCAACTTATTTGACCTATTCAAATATTTTAAAGAACAGATTGGCCAGGATAAAGTGGTGATCTGCATTGATGAATTTCCATACCTGGTCCAGATGGATCGTTCCATTCCTTCAGTATTTCAGAAAATATTTGATCTTATAATATCAGAATCCAGAATATATATGATTCTGTCAGGCTCAAGCATAGGAGTTATGGAAAACGAAGTACTCAGTTATAGATCACCGCTTTATGGAAGAAGAACTGGAAGTTATGAAATACAGGGATTTGATCTCAAACATATTTCCAGTTTTTATGAAGGAGACATGGCAAACATGATAAAAATTGCAAGCGTGTTTGGCAATAGCCCATATTATTTATCTTTAATAGACAGGAATGAAAGTGTTGCGGAAAACATAAAAAAGAAAATCCTGACCAAGGGTGAAATTTTGTATGAAGAGCCAAGAATCCTCATGAAACAAGAATTCAACGAACCAAGGGTCTATGAAATGCTTATCAGGAATATTGCAAATGGCTACGTTAAATATGGAGAACTTCAAAATGCAGTTCACATGGATAAGGGTAACATATCAAGATATCTGGAAACCCTGATTTCGAGCAAAATCATCGATTACGTTTTACCTTTTAATCAACGGAGAAAAGGCATATATGAAATTACTGATTCTTTCCTTAATTTCTATTATCGCTTTGTCTATCCAAACAAATCAGATCTTGAAATTGGAAATATCGACATTGTGTATTCGAGAATCGAAAAAGAATTGAATGCTTATTATGGAAAAATGTTCGAAAGAATTGTTCTGGATCTTATCAACAAGCGTATTCTTGAAATTCCACTTAAAACTTTTTCTCTCTACAGATATTGGCACAAGGAAACTGAAATAGATGGAATTGCAGTGGAAATTAACAATAAAAAGGCCGCCTTCATAGAAATTAAATTTTCAGAAAGTATAGATGGAATAAGAATCACACCAAATCTCATAAATAAATCAAAGACTGTCCCGTTATATGTGGATGAAAAATATTATATTCTAATAGCAAAATCGTTTAAAACCCGAAGTGATGATTCAATAAATATCGACCTCGATCAAATTGAAAAATCCATTTTCAAATGATCGAAACACTTTTCATCCTGAAAGAGCGGTTAATCTGTGCAGAAATCACCCTAATTCTGTTGGGATTGCATTCGTGTACCAAATACTTTTCAAAGACACTTTCCATTCTTAACTAACATCGTAGAGCAATATGATTAATGTAGCAGGAGGATAGGTTGTTGAAAAGAAAAATTCATTAATTTTTTGAAATAAAATTTCCTATTTCAAACTGATTCTAATTAGTGGGAACAGGTTTAATCTACCATGTTTTAAAATTTTAAATACTAATTTATTATTTATAAAGATGCGGAATGAAAAAGTTTTCATTATTTTGTTAGCAACGCTTTTTGTCATGTCTGGTATTTTGCTCGGTACTCAAGGTATCAACCCACAAACAGGCTCAATAAATAATACATTAGCCCATAATGATCATGCAGTCAGCAACATAAATCTCGGAGTGAACATAACACTTTTCAACGTGTATATAAATGATAGTTATTATACAAACTTTTTTCTTGGTATAATAAATGGTCAGATGCAACAATCCCTTTATGCGGACAATCTCTACATCAATAGTTCAGGTGTTCTATATACAAATGGGCACAGTATATATCTCTCAGGTATATTTGATAATAAAGGCCATGTATTCACACGTAGTTCCTATTATTCATTTTCCCTGATTTCGTATGGTGGCTCTGGAGGAGGTGCTCGAGCCAATAACAGCACCTCCAGTTCTTTAGGGTCATCCACTCTTGACCACGGTGGTGTGGGAACTGCTAAAATCCATGCGCAGAACGGTTCAGCAGCTAAATTTCCTGCTTTAAACAACACTTTAATTCAGGCAATGTACCGCTCAGGATTTAATATTTATCTTATGGGCGCAGATGGGCAGTATTATCAATATTCCAACAATTCTAACAATTTTTATGTAAATCTTAATCCCGGAACTGGTAGTAACGGATTGTATCTTCAGGCCAACAAGATCATTGCCGGCAACATAAGTTCTAACGGTACAAATGGATTAAACAACACCAAATACAACATTTACACTGGAGGCGGTGGAGCTGGTTCAATAATTCTTGCATATGCAGGATCAAACCTTACTGCAGGAAACGTAACAGCAATTGGTGGAAAAGGTGGCTCTTCAAACAAAACAAACTATACTGGGGGGAACGGTGGATCGGGCACCATTTACAATTATTCTTATGGGAAAACAGCACCAATCTCAGTGAGTACACAGTTTCATATTCCAGTGATAACTCCAGAATTTATATTTAATGGTTCAACGACTTCCTTTACTATGAATAGTTTACCATCGAATGACATTATCCTGAACGGTAACGGCACTTATAAATTGAGTGGCATAAACACAAAAACTTACTCATTCAACTATTCATGTGCGATATATTTCAACGGAAGCTATAATGTAAAATCTTATGGATCTTTAAGTTATAACAATTCAGGACAAAACAACTTAGTTTATTCAATCCCTGCCTTTGGCCCCCATAGCATTAATCTGTTGAATGCGGGCATCTTGCCTAATAGTCTCTCTTACATGCTTTACGGCTACAGTGCTAATATAAAATTACAAACAGGTGTGACATTCTCAACTCCTATGGGATATGATCTCACAGACAAATTAACCTTGTATGATCCCGTTCTTGGAGCTAACTTGGTTACGATGTACATTGACCAGAAGTCGGGGGTGATTTTGAAATACGTGTCTCCATCTTTCTCATATGAAGTCACAGGAACAAACACACCACTTGATCATACGTCCGCCCCACTTCCACTCAATGATATAGAGATCGGTGGCGGGGCTGCGGCAATTGCCTTGGTTGCTGGTGTTGTTGGGTACACAATGATGCAAAGAAGGAAAACACACCCATAAAATTATTTTTTTAGTCTTTTATCTGACCACCTCCAGGCCCCCTGAGAGGCAGTTAGTCAATTTTATTTCGATTTCAAAACATTGATAATGCAACTTTGATAAAGCCTATACTTCATACCCATGATATTTTTTCATTCAATAGTCACAACTTTGCGGGATTCGGAGCATTGTTAATATAACAATAAATAATATTAGGGCTGATGGAAAACACCAGATCAGATTTCAGCCAGTGGTACAATGAGATAATTGAACTGGCAGAACTCATGGACAAAAGATATCCCATAAAAGGCATGAATGTGTGGCTTCCGTATGGTTACTCCCTGATGAGGAACATTGATGAGATGATCAGGGAAAGATTCTACGCTGATGATTTTCGAGAAGTAATGTTTCCTGCACTTATATCCAGAGGAATGTTTGAGATTGAATTTGAGCATATCAAGGGTTTTGAAAATGAACTCTTCTGGGTCACGAAAGGCGGGAAGGAATCCTTTGAAGATGACCTGGCCATGAGGCCAACCAGCGAAGCAGCAATATATCCTATGTTCAAGCTGTGGATAAGGGATCATATGGATCTGCCCATGAGAATATTCCAGATAGTACAGGTTTGGAGATATGAAACAAAGCACACCAGGCCCTTCATACGGGTAAGGGATATTCACTTCATAGAATGCCACACAGCTCACTCTTCCTACGAGGATGCCGAAGAACAGCTTGAAATATACAGGAAACAGTGGAATTTTTTTACAGATGCGTTATGCCTGCCATTTATGGAGATACAGAGGCCCGAATGGGACAAGTTCCCGGGTGCAGTTTACACAAGAGCATTTGACACCATAATGCCATCTGGAAGGACCATTCAGATTGGTACGATTCACCAGTATGGACAGAATTTCTCAAAAAATTATGATGTCAAATATGCTGACATGGATGGAAATGCCCAGTATGCTTATCAAACCACCTTCGGTATGAGCGAAAGGCTTGTGGCCCATCTCATTTCAATACATGGTGACGATAAAGGATTGATACTCCCTCCTGCAGTGGCCCCTTATCAGGTTGTGATTGTGCCAATTCCGGGAACTGAGCCGAACTTGAAATCTTACATAGATGAGATCACAAATTTCCTCAAGGATTCAGGCATAAGATTTACTGTGGACTTCAGGGAAAACTATACGCCAGGATACAAGTACAACCACTGGGAAATGAAAGGTGTCCCACTCAGGTTTGAGATTGGTGACAGGGAAGTGAAGAATCGTACGATCACAGCTGCCTTCAGAACAGGTAGAAAAAAGGAAATCATGAAGTTCACTGAAATTAACAAAGTGAATGATATGCTGAACAGCCTTGCTGATGAACTCAGGGAAAAGGCGCATAATGTCCTCAGGGAAGCATTAAGTGGTAAAATTCTTGGAGAACCAGAAGATGCGATTAAAACACCTGTACTGTGCAATGATGAAAAATGCGCAAGGCATTTGGAGGAAAAGCTTTCCCTGACCCTGATGGGGCACATAATGAATCATGTAGAAAGTGGAAAATGCGAGGTATGTGGAAAAGATGGGCAAACCGCTCTCTTCTCACGGCCATACTGATAATGCGCCGATGATATTCCTGGACATGGACGGTGTTCTCACTGTTGAGATAAGCAGCTGGAACATGGTCAACATAGTTCTTGGAATAGACAATATGAAGAATTATGAAAGCTATAAGGCTGGAAAAATAAACTATGACCAGTTCTTAAGAATGGATCTGGAAAACTGGGTCAATTCAGGGAAAGCAGTATCTGCACGAAAGGTCAAGCAGGTGCTGGATAATATAGAACTTTTTCCTGGTGTAAAGGAAGGATGCAGAACTCTTACAGGGGAGGGATACATTCCCGTAATAGTCTCAGGAGGGCTTAGATGGCTTGCAGAGAGGGTGGCCCATGAACTTGGCATAGAACACTACTTTGCGAATCTCATAATGTCGCAGGGTGACAGAATTCTTCCTTCAGGGGTGGCTATTGTTGATCCCAGGAACAAGTGGAAGATTGTGGAACACATGAAGAATCAGTACAAACCAAGATTTACAGTATCTGTTGGAGATTCCCCTGATGATATGAGCATGTTCACGTCCACAGACTATTTCATCAGTTTCAATAACAGTACGAAATTTAACATGCCAAACGGTTATGATATAGAAGGGGATAATTTCATGATCATTGTCCAGAAAGCACTGGAGATAAAGAGGAAACAGGATGAAACTGAGAAACATTGAGGAGGATCAAAAAATGCCCACCGGCATTGGGTGCATCGACCAGATACTTGGAGGAGGATTCGACAGGGGCGTCCTGAATCAGGTGTTCGGGGAAGGTGGAGTGGGAAAAACCAATATTGCGATGCAGACTGCAGTCAATACAATCCTCTCTGGAAAGAAGGTCATATACATCGATACAGAAGGTTTCTCATCTACAAGATTTATGCAGATTAGCCGTAACAGTCCTGATGTTTCAAAGGGGATATTCCTGTACAGGGTCATGGACCTTTCAGATCAGGAAGTGGCCGTTATCAAGTCTGAAAAACTTATGGAAAAGGAGAAAGATATTGATCTGCTTATCATCGATTCCTTCACTGCACTTATGAGGCTGGAAAGAGACGATTCTTCCAAGAATGGATCAGCGCAGAAACAGCTCAGGATCATGAATGCCATGTGCACTGAATATGATATAGGTGTACTCATAACAAACCAGATATACTATGATATTGAGGGGGGGCACACGACTCCGTACGGTGGTTTCTTCCTTGATCATTTTTCAAAGACCATAGTGGAGTTGAGGCGTGAACAGGATAACAGGAGAAGGTTTCTCGTGAGAAAGCACAGGTCCATTTCCGACAGTGTTGAGACTTCATTCTATATTACAGAATATGGATTATCCTGCGTTCCCTGAAAAACCATCCCTGTGATCAGGTGTTCTATTGATTAAGTAAAAATAGCCAATTAATGAAGAAAGTTACAGGTTGGCCACCTGTGTACCGGAATATCCAGAATAACTCAGAACAGCCTTCATTCCTGACCATGTATTGAAATGATAAGGCATGATGTGAACGTTGCTCCCTGAGACCGTGATTACACCATAGAAAATGTCCAGTATGCCAGTACCGCTGACAGTTTTCGTGTTTGAACTGGAAAAGAATATTATGAATCCAGGACCGCTTTCCGTGGAAAACCAGAACACTTCATGTCCTGAACTGGACTGATTCCCCCCATTGCTTTCCCATATGATGTTGTAGCTTCCTGTGAGAATCCCCATGGCCGTGGAATTTAATGATATCTGCAGTGAGTTCTCCTCAATTGTGGTCGGGTTTACCAGATTCACCACAAGATTGTATGCAGCTACAGTATAATTATCGCCGGGGTCGCTTCCATTGGATGAATAATTCACACTGAATGCTGTGTTAGTTGATGTGGGATAACTGACGCTAATCACTGCAACTGATACTGAAACAACAAAAACGATTGCCACAATTACCACAATATACTTCATGTTTCGTTCAATATTCATAAATCCCACCTTTATGCATTATATGGCTGAATACCTACAATAGAAGTTACACACCTTTAGAATTTATACTTTTCCCTAATTCTATGTCAATAATCTTCCGCTATAAAATCAGCAATTTGATTGTCAATTTACTCTTTATTTTACAGGGTGACTGAGAGAATTAAGTAGTGTTGTGTATATTCATAACACATTACTATAATTCCGAGAAAAGTTAAGAGGAAACAAGGAGAATACTGGGAATTCTGGAACGGGAAGAGAGTAAATGGGAAAGTTGCGCAGAAATGCGTAGGGCAATAGGGAAATCTCTGAAATTGAAGAATGTGATTGAACCAGAAGAGATCTTTAAGTATATCTCCAGTTTGTTAGACAAAGGGATAAGCCAGGAAGAGAGGGATCAGATACGGAAAAAGATCAGGATAGAATATGATGCATTGCATATAACGAAGATCATCATAGAGAACGACCTGACAATGAAGAAGGTGTTCCTCGTGCTGAAATGATTCGGATGAATAAGATACTTATAAATCTGGAAATTTTGAATGTAGTAACAAAGGTTAAATGGCGGTTTATAAGTCGAATGCCCTTAGGCATAAAATTTAAATATATTTTCTGGAATATCAAAGTTGGTTATATATATGAATAACGAGACAAGATACACGGTAATAGTTGAGGCTGTGTTGATTGTGAACATATTCATTTCCGTATATCTTCTGTTTAATCATCCAAAAGCATCCAGAGGAGATTCACAGAATGTAATGTTCTCGTCAAATGGAAATACCACGAGAACGAATTCACTAACTGCAGTCTACAATTTAGCGGTTAACCCTATCAATCCCATGTCAATGGATGAATATGACATTCCCATATATGTGAATTCTACCGAAACCTCAGCAATGGATGGAAGTTATAAAATATCCCGGGCCAGCAATACTGGCGTGCAGACAAAGAGTTCTAGCCCCTCAGTGGTTTCGGTTTCAAATAATACCGTGCCAGGATACATGGTATTTTTTGCAAATTCTGGAACAGAAACAGTTTCAAATGATTCCTTTCTTGGTGTGTCCTATTTGCAAATAATGTTATCTGAAGGTACTGTTAGCATGATTCCAGTTACAACTTACACTTGGTCTGGTGTAACGATCAACCTATCGTATTCCGGATATTCAGAAATGGCAGGTGTCACATTATGAATGATCTGAACAATGATACTAAAAATCGTAACAATTACATTCTCTTTGCTAACACAAACTTTCTATTGAAACTGGGAATCGGGCTTACAATCAGTCGTTTTAAGATCGGTGTTTCCTCAATTGGTAAGGCGTTAGGGTATAGCTCAACCTTTATTGCGTGGGATGATGCTGCACTAAGTATGCAGAGAGATCTTGGAAAATCACTGATCCCTTCCAAAACAAAAAGCATCTTGAGTGGCGTTGCTACCTTAGTTGTACCAGGTGGAGTATATGCCACACAGATGTTTGGGAACAGATGGAACTGGGCAGGAGCTTGGAATTTTGATCACTTCCGAGTTTTCACCTTCACCAGTATGGTGGGAGGGGTTCTCAAGTACACATTTCACGTTTGGATAGTCTCCGAAGAAAGTGGTGGATTAGGATCCTCCAAGGAACTTTTTAAGGCAATGCTTGCACATTGTCCACTCG
>JAKAYK010000013.1 GCA_021826765.1 Thermoplasmata archaeon
TAAGTCCATCAAGAGTTATGTTGAAATTTGCATTATAATAGGATGCAGGGTAATTGAACTGAAGTATCGATTTTGAAAAGATTGGTGTATAAATGAAAAAGTTTGATGTTGTCCCAAGGTAAGATTCGGTTATATTGTAATATGTAGCAGAAGACAGTTTCATACTGTGATTCGTGACTGGCAAACCATTCACCATTATTGAAGTCGCCTGTGGAGAGAAAATGATTGTTGCAGGATATGCCTGTGAAATTGTAAAATAACCTGTTGCAGGTACATTGTTGCTTAAGTTTGAATCTCCCCTGGAGATTGTGTATACAGAACCATGTGACTGTACCCCAAATACATTGAGTGAACTATCGTTGAAAGGCAGGAAACTTGAATATGATTGTACTGACTCGTTTACAAGTGATGTCGAGCCAGATTTGAAACTCACATTTGATATAATAATAGATGAGAAATTTGAAGGAAGTGAACCAGCAGTGGTGCTGACCTTTGCGTCAAGGATTCCACCATATATGTCTGATGGGAACACAGTCTCATTATAATAGTGGTTTCCAACTTTCATAATAACTTCAGAGCCGTTGAAATTAATGCTGGCCCCATAATTGGTGATGGAAAATTTGATCAGATAAGTATTGATTGCCTGGCCAATCTTGAAATAATAGTAGAAATTGCTACCCTTTTGCATGATTCCATCCGAGAGAATTTCGTTGCCTCCAGAATATATTCCTATTCCAGCCCTGTAAGTATAGTTGGAATTTCCGGTGATAAATGAGTTATACTTCAATGTTGCTGAGAAATTGAATGTGTAGTTCAGAACTCTGTTAAAATTCATGGTCATTCCATAGGGGCCCGTATATTCCCTGATGGCTTTTGCAAGTTGGAAAGCGTTTATGGTTCCAAGGCCTGTCACGGGATTCCAGTAGCTGGATGCACTGTATTTACCGTTGTTTCCATATGGAACTGGTATTATTGCCTTCCCATACTGGTTTGTCCTTGCTATACCATAAAGGTAGGGATTTACGTAACCTAAATTCTTGCCCAGATACTGGGAAATAATCATGAATATGCCTGAAGCAATGGGGGTTGCAAGGCTCGTGCCCCCTATAGCATAGAGAGCAGCCCCTGCAAAAACATAAACTCCACCTGAATTTGGATTGGCATCAAGTGAAATATCCGGAACTCCCCGTTTGGTTCCATTGAAACCAGTTGCATTCTGTGTTGGTGAAGCGTTGAAATAAGAACTGTAGCCTCCACCGCTTCCATCCCATGCGTACTGATACACATTACCATTGATGAAGTATATTGAAGTCCCACCAACTGCAGTTACCATGGGGCTTGACGCTGGAAAATTTACGGTGAGTGAATTTGTGCCATCATATGCTCCCTGATCTCCAGATGCTGCAAAGACAGATATTCCAAGTGACTGTGCCTGGTTGAAAATCTGGGAATATTTCAGTGTGAGTCCCTGTGGAAGAGAGCTTTCCGGTGTTCCCCAGCTCATGCTTATTGAATTCACCGACAAGTTTTGAACAGTATAGTTAACTGCCCCCTGAAGATATCCGACTTCTGCATTGGGTGCCAGGACAAGATCAATTTTTGCCAAAGGGGCGATGGCATGGACCCATTCAACGTCCGTTGCAGTTTCTACTGCCCAGCTCAGGTTATAATTGTTTGGTTTTCCAAAGGGATACACTATATTTATACTGGGTGGTGTCAGATTATTGAAACTGTCAAATGAAGATAGATCATAATTCAGGTATGGATCACCGTATGCATCTATGATCGCGACTGTCTCTCCCTGCCCAAGGAATCCTTTATTGTGGAGAGGCGTCACATTATAAATGCCGTTCATCTGTGAAACAGAGATTGCATAAGGATAATTGGAAGGTGTGCCTGCAGGGAAATAAACAATACACGGGGTTGCACTTGTATTCCATGCAGGTCCTGCAGTGACATTTAAATTCGTTGCTGAGATTGTGCCTGTACCAGTGTGGGGAACTATTGAAATTACCGGTAATGCCATCAGGACACACAGAGCTATGGTAACATATCTGAAACTCATTTAACCCTGATTAGAAATTTTATTAATATATGTATCATTTTCTTGTCATTGAATAAAAACGAAACTGAAATAATGAGTTCACTGTTCCATTCATATTACGAAAAAGCTGAAGGACTGTATGTTAACGAACTTTCGAAGAGGGAAATCGGATACATTCCTTTCAATGGCACGATGATCAGGCACCAGAAAGTCGACCCGGGAAATGCAGGAAATGGAATGAGAATATTCGCAATGAAAACTGTGCCGAGACATCTCTACAATTCTGTGGCGTTTTACAGAAAGCCTGATGAGCGATTGATGAAAGAAAAGGATTGGCTGGGCGCGGAGGTCATATTTGATCTAGATGCCGATCATATTGAAGGGAGTTCAGAGATGAGTTATGAAAATACACTTGTTGAAGTCAGGAAACATACAGAAAGGCTAATCCACAGATATCTCACGGGTATTCTCGGATTGAGCGAGGATTCCCTTTCCCTTTATTTCTCTGGAGGAAGAGGGTATCATGTTCATATTCTAAAGGAAGAGTTATTTGACATGAATTCTGATCAGAGAAGAGAAATTTCAAACCTTGTCAGAGGAGAGGGTTTGAAATCGAAAGAATTCTGCGAAGTTGCAAAAAATGGAATATTCAGTGGCAGGGGATGGATAAATGATATAGATGATGCATTTTCTCAAGCCATGGAAAAAGCTATTTTTGGAAATGCGGAGAAAGATGCACTTCTTTTAAGAATCCAGAAACATTACGAGAAAAAGAGTGATATGAAGGCAGAAGAGCGAAAAAAGAAAAAAACAATTCCCGGGCCAGAAAAATATGTAACTCTGCTGAAGGATGAACTTGAACTTCTTGATAGGATAATAAACAGCATGAGAGAGGAATTATCATGTGAGGTAGATGAACCAGTAACAACAGATGTGCACAGGCTCATAAGATTCACAAATAGTTTGCACGGTAAAACTGGATTGCAGGTTAAGAGGGTGAAGATTGAAGAATTGCATTCTTTTGAACCACTTAATGAGGCAATACCTGAGGTCTTTTTAGAAGGTGAAATGAAAGTGTCTTCAAAAACACCATTTACAATCAGAATGCTCAAGAACAACTTCACTGTGGATAAGGAGACTGTGGTTCCAAAATATGTTGGGATCTACTCTGTTCTTTCAGGAAAAGGTGTGTTAGAATAATTATTTGT
Organism: Thermoplasmata archaeon; assembly: GCA_021826765.1. Taxonomy (GTDB): domain Archaea; phylum Thermoplasmatota; class Thermoplasmata; order Thermoplasmatales; family Thermoplasmataceae; genus Cuniculiplasma. The sequence continues at coordinate 3,253 of JAKAYK010000013.1, forward strand.
TAATATTGTAAATGAAATGATAATAAACAAACATAAATTAAATATAGAGAGAAATGATAATGGAGATGGTGAAAAAATGGAATTTAAGAATTCTAAGACAGTTGAGAATCTGAAAGCAGGATTCGCAGGAGAAAGCCAGGCAAACAGAAGGTACCTTTATTTTGCCCTTAAAGCAGATGAGGAGGGATTTCAGGAGATAGCCCAGGTCTTCAGGTCCACAGCAGATGGCGAAACTGCACATGCATTTGGCCACCTTAAGTATCTGGCAACTGTGGGAGACCCTGTTACAGGAGAACCTATAGGATCAACGGAACAGAACCTGAAATCCGCCATTGCAGGTGAAACATATGAGTACAGCCAGATGTATCCCGGATTTGCAAAGGATGCCAGAACCGAAGGATACGAGGATATAGCTCACTGGTTTGAGGTGCTTTCAAAGGCAGAAAAATCACACGCTACCAAATACGAGAAAACTCTTGCCCAGTTAAAACAACAGTGAAGGGAGAATATGAGCTTTATAGAAAGGGGAGATGTTTTTTCCCCTCAGGAATTTTTGAAAATAGTTGATCAGGAAAGGAAAAAAATAATCTCAATCAAAAAGAAAAGAAGAATTTCCACTAAAACTTTCAGTTATCTCTTTGAGAACAGAGATACAGTATTGAATCAGATCAACGAGATGATCCTTGTGGAGAACGTTACAGACCATGGGGAACTGGATCACCTGATCAAAACATACAATTCACTTCTACCACAGGAGAACTTTCTGAGTGTTTCCATGTTCATTGAGATCAGCAATGAAAAAGAACTTCTGAAGGAAATGCCAAAACTTTCAGGAATAGAAAGATCTGTGTATTTCGTAATGGGAGATCACGAGATCAATGCCATACCTGAGGAGGGAAGATCCACTGAGACTCTGGAATCTACACTGCAGTACCTTCGAATTTATTTCACGAGAGAGGATGCAGAAATTCTGAAAAAAACCAGGAATGCATTCCTGGTTACAAAACATAAGATTTACAGCGAGACTGCAATGATTCCAGAGGAACTGCTAAAAGAATTGAAAAGCGAAATATATTAAATGAAAATTTAATATATCCTCATGATAGAGTTAGAGAAACTCACAAAGACCTATGGCCGAAAAGATAGCGGTATCCACAATATTTCTGTTGAACTGAAAGACGGAAAAATTTATGGACTTGTGGGAGAAAATGGTGCAGGAAAAACTACTCTTATCAAGACCATAACGGGTATTTTTAGGCAAAACTCAGGTTACATATCAATTAATGGTTATGATAGCACAAGAGAGAGAACACAAGCCCTGATGAATGTTGGATTGATGCCCGATGGAGTTATCTTAAATTTGGATCGTTCCGTATTACAACTGATATCATACTATGGCCAGACAAGAGGAATGAGAGAAGATGAATCGGTTGAGAAAGCGAGAATGCTCTTGATCAGATTCGGACTTGGAGAAAAGCTTCATAACGCGTCCCTGAGAAGGCTTTCCCTTGGACAGAAGCGTAGAGCAATGCTGGCAATGTGCATGATGAATGATCCAAGCAATATACTGATGGATGAACCATACAATGGTTTCGATCCTGAAGGAATGCGTATGATGAATGAACTTATCACCTATGAAAGAAGCAAAGGGAAGACTATAATTATCTCATCCCACATTCTTAAAGAGCTTGAGAGCATAGTAGACGAAATCATTTTCATAAAGAATGGAAAAATCACTGATCAGATGGAAATATCATCACTGGACAAAGTTGGTAAAAGAAAGATACTATTTTCCGTTTCCAATCCGGATGATGAGATTCTGAATCTTATGGAAGAATTTGGAGGAATCAGGAAGATTGGAAACCAGTATGAAATATCACTTCCACCAGACAAAATACATAAGCCTGAAGATATAAACACTGCCCTTGTAAAAAGTGGGTACAAGGTCTCTTCATTCAGGGTTGAAAACCCAACACTTGAAGATTTATATTTCTCAAAGAAATGAGATACTTCAATCTCTAAATCCTTATCCTGCTGATGATACTGTATGCAATCTCGAATAAGGTCTGAAGATTAGGAGAGTTCTTAGCATATCTCATAGCACCAATTCCCTCATCTATGTAGTGTTTTGCCATTTCCAGTGCCAAATCCACTGCACCACAGCTTAACAGGTAGTTCTTTGCTGCATTGATGCTTTCCTTGTCAGTCCTGTTTCCCCTTATTACATTCTTGAGATTGACAGTCTCAGGAGATTGGCTATTCTTCAGTGCATATATCATGGGAAGAGTCAGTGCGCTATGCTTGAAATCCATGAATGTGGGCTTTCCTATTACCTCCTCCTTCCCAACAATATCAAGAATATCATCAGTGATCTGGAAGGCCATTCCAATGTTATAAGCAAACTTGAACATGTTTTTCTGTGTTTCCATGTCAGCTTCTGCTGCAATTGTCGCAGATCTTGCCCCCGCACCAAAAAAATATGCAGTTTTGTTGCTGATTATGTTCATGTATATGGATTCTGTTATGTTCAGATTCCCAAGATTCTTTGATTCTGTGATCTGACCTTCAGCAAGTTTCCTCGCAGCAAGTGCTACGGAATCTGACACTTCCCTGCCATATTTAGCGCCAAGTCTATAAGCTACAGAGAAAAGGAAGTCACCAGTAACAATCGCATCCTGAACATTGTATTTCCTGTGCATGGCAGGCTGTCCCCTTCTTTCCTCAGCCTCATCAATTATATCATCATGTATGAGGCTTGCAGAATGCATCAGTTCATAAGCCACTGCAAGGTCCAGTGCATTCGATATATCCCGATCAGTATTCATTTCGAATGCGAGTAAAACAATGAGGGGACGAAGCCTCTTTCCTCCTCCTTTAATATTATAGAGCGACATTTCAGTGAGGTCTGTGTTGTCAGTGACAAGCACTTCCTCAATTCTTCTGTTAATCAAGGAAAGCTTCCCGCTCAGATCAATAGAAATATTAAGAGTATCACTCATCTTATCAGCGAAGAGATATTGTTAATTCCAATTTAAGTTTTATAAAAGGAAATATTACGAAGAACTATCTTTCTTCATTGTTATTTCAATAGAGGATACGTTGGATTCTCCTCTTTCCCCCTCAACCTTTTCGGTTTCTATCTTGATATTAGCATATTTTGCATTTGGCATGAACCTGTTCTTTGTTATCTCTGCAATGTCCACTGCTTTGCTTATAGCTTTTCCTCTTGCTTTTATGGTTATTTTATCAACATTACTGTTGAATTGTGTCACTATAGCTAACACATAGTTCATGGTTGGTTTCTTCCCTACGTACACGATGTTTTCTTCTGCCATTGCAATCACTTAGGGTAACAATTTAACAACACTATTTAATTATATCTATTCCACATGATTATTTGAGGCGTATCAATGTCTCTGTATCCATCACGTTTTCAAGGGAACTTATTCTATCCACAATGTCGTTGAGATATTCAAGATTGTAAAATTCCACAAACATTGCCAGATCATTTTTCCCTGAAATCTCATAAGTACTGCCTGGAATCTCCTTCAATTGAGAAAGTACTGTCAATTTTTCTGAATGCTTATATTTTATCAGTATTATTGCTTCGTTATAGCTTCTTCCAAGTTCAATTGTAAATCTTCTTATGGTTCCCGTTTCCAGGAGCCTATTGATCCTTTTACGTACTGTTCCCTCGGAAAAATTCAACATACGGGCTATCTCTGTGTTGGTGAGTCTTGAGTTTTTCTTGAGAATATTCAAAATTTGAATATCCTTATCGTCGGGCTTACTCAGTCCTTTATCTGTAGAGTGCTCCATCTGAACCCTTGGATTTTTCCGCAATTCCCTTTTTGATAAGGTCTTTGGGTACCTGATTCAATCTTATGATGTTCTGTGCCTGCAGCATGTAAATAGGCAGTCCTGTGTTTGGATCATTTCCTGCTCTCATAATTCCCACTATCTCCATTTTTACCTGAATTACAGAACCATCTTCGAGTTTGACCTTTATCCATTTTGGTTCATCTTCAATTTCAAAATTTATAACTTCTGAGTTCTCTGGAATCCCGTTTGGCATCATATACACATAGATGTTGATGAGATATATAAGAATGCATGAAACATGGTTTTAACCGATAATGACATCTATCTGAAAGTAATCCTGCTTGGAATGGAAAACGGAGTTGAAGTTTTCGTTGGTCAGAAAGACAATTATGAAGTAAAAGGTTTTTTTGCCAGCGGAGGAATGGGGGATATTTTTGAGGCATTAGATTCCCGTGGAAATGAAGTTTTAATCAAGGTTCCTAAAAAATTTTCTGCAGGCCGCAATGATCCCATGAATGCTCAGGTTGTCAGTGAAATTGAAAACCTTAAATTACTCGTTCATCCAAATTTGGTTAAGTATGTAGATACAGGAAATAATGGGTCCAAACCATTTCTTGTAATGGAGAAAATATACGGTATAAGCTTAAAGGAACACATTGAAGACGTAGATTACAGCTATGAGTTTGCGACAAACGTATGCAAGGGAGTGATTTCTGCATTACAGTATCTGAGAACCAGAAGAGTGGTTCACAGAGATATCAGTCATCTGAACATCATAATTTCAGACGATATGCCAAAAATAATCGATTTCAGCACATCGATCAGGATACCGGAAGAAATGGATTCTGTAAAGCTGAAAGGGAGCAGAATAGGGACAGAAAACTTCTCTGCACCTGAACAGCTCAATGATGGTGCTGTTTATATTGATTCTGATATTTATTCCCTCGGTGCGGTCACTTACTACTCTTTGACTGGCCTCAAACCTGAAAGATACAAGAAAGACGTAAAGCAGATAGAAAGATATGGTGATCTCCCCCTGTATTACATTATCAGCAATACTCTACAGGAAAAAAGGTCCGATAGAATTAGAGACCTTTCAATTCTATCCAGTGCGCTGGATGGAAAAAAATGACTGAAAGTGAAAGACTATCAGGATTGTTGACATTATTATGAAGGGCCCATGGGGTAGCCAGGATATCCTGATGGCCTTCGAAGCCAACGACCCGGGTTCGAATCCCGGTGGGCCCGCTCTCTATTGCTTCATTTATTGATCTCTAACTTCTGAAGATTTTCTTGTTCATCTTTGTAAGATGAGATCGGTGATGAATGGAGAAACTCAGATTCGCATAAAAAATCAATTGAACGTAATAGATGGCCACTGCATGAATATGTGTAGATCGGTGTTGGTTGCGGAATATAGGGTGGACAAACAAGCTTAACACTTCTGTTCCAGATGCAACATATACGATTATAGTTGTTATCATACGTTAATTTTTTCAATTATTAAAGATCATTATTCCTGTTATAATCCTTCTAAAATATCAGTAATTAGACGCAAGATACGGATGGAAATGATTATATTATGTAATGTTATAACACAAAACATTTCCTGTAGAAATGCTCATTAATTGGGGGTTTTTTGTGTGGAAATGAAAAAGAGCGGGTGTGGTGTAGCCTGGTAACACGCGAGCTTGCCAAGCTCGTGCCTCGGGTCCAAATCCCGGCACCCGCATATTCTAAAAAGAGATGATATTTATTTTCTATCCAGATGATCTGCTCTTTTTCCAAACTGATTGTGTTATTGTGAGTTTGTGTAAAATTTAATCCTGTGTTCCAACTCAGAGAAATTATATCAATATTTCCCAAAGGCAATAATTGGGAACAATTTTAAAAATTAGAAAAATTCCAATTCTGAATCTTTATATTGATAGATAACATGTAACTGCAATCTGGTAAGGATGGAATTCGAAAAATTCAAATTCATGCAATTTACGAGAGATATTTACGTAGGGCATGGAGTTATAAATAAAGCACCTGATGTAGTGAGAAAAAACCTCTTGAGGGGCAACGTTGCGATAATTACAGGCCACAACACATTCAAGATAGCTGGTAAAGAAATATCTATGCTGCTTGATGAGGCCTCCATTGAGAATTCAGTTTTTATATGCGATAAGGCGGATGAGGAAAACCTGAACAAGGTAACCAGGGAAGCAAAAGAGTATGGTGCAGGAATAGTGATTGGTGCCGGAGGCGGTAGTAAGATTGATCTTGCCAAAAAGACAGCATACAACCTCGACATACCACTCGTAAGCATTCCTACAACACCCAGCCATGATGGAATAGCATCACCAAGAGCGTCCATAAAAAGAGGAAACTGGTCTGTTTCCGAGGAGGCTGTAATGCCAGTATCCATTATAGCTGATACATACATAATGTCTAAGGTTCCTTACAGGTATCTGAAAGCAGGAGCTGCAGACGTTATTTCTAATGAAACCGCAATACTTGACTGGAAATTTGCAAACAGGATTAAAGGAGAAGAATTTAGCAGTAGTGCAGCTGCCATAGCTGAGTACGCTTCAAGAGAATTGGTTGAACGAGCACACCTTATAATGCCGGAAGTTGAGGAATCTGTATGGTTAGTAACAAAACAGATCCTTGCATCCGGAACTTCCATGGCAATTGCGGCCTCATCAAGGCCTGCCAGTGGCAGTGAGCACCTCATAGCTCATGCGCTGGAAACCATGGCCCCTGGAACTGCAATACATGGTGAACAGGTTGCACTTGGATGCATTGTAGCCATGTTTCTGCATGGAAAGGATTGGAAATACATGGAGAATGTGTTCAAAAAAATAGGCATATCAACAAAGGCCAGCGATTATGGTATTAGGGATAATATAATGATCGAGGCCCTGAGAACTGCCCACAGGATAAGACCTGAAAGATTTACCATTCTTGGAGAAGTCGACCTGAGCTACCATGCTGCAGAATCTGCCCTCAGAATAACAAATATAATAGATTAAAAACAGGTAGATCAAGATGGCTTCAAAAGTAACACTTATAGGATTGGATCAAGCAGAAGTTGGTAATGTATTCAGGTATGTGACCCCTTTGCAGGTATGTTCAGACTGCAAGGTAAAGGGTGCATGTTTTATTCTCGAAAAAGGGAAATTATACAGGGTTTCCCAACTTAGAGAGAAAGAGCATCCATGCAAAGTTTTCAACCAGGATAAAGTAAGAGTGGTCACAGTTGAAGAGGTGCAGGAGGAGTTTGTTGTACCTTACGACAAGAGAGTCCAGGAAGGATCCACCCTCAATATAGAAGGAATGGGCTGTGATCATATTACGTGCAATTTCATAGAGAAATGCAACCTTCTGCACAATAAGGAAGACCTCAAGATCAAGATATCAAAAATAGAAAGGAAAGCGGAATGCCCGAAGAATTATGACATGAGGATCATAAGCGGTACTTACGCTACGGGGAAAAAGTAGGAAATGGACGTCGTTATTGGTATAGCTGGAAAACCAAATGCCGGCAAATCGACTCTCTTTTCTGCCATGACAGGTACAATGGTTGCCATAGGCGACTACCAATTCACCACGACTGAAACAAGCAAAGGTGTCGCATATATAGTATCCAAATGTCCCCATACTGAAATAAATAAGGAATGCAACCCTAGAAGGGGAAGATGTTTTTCCGGAAGCAGGTATATTCCCGTTGAAATTTTGGATATTCCTGGACTTATTGAAGGTTCAGGCAATGGGAAAGGAATGGGAAACAAGTTCATGGATTCCATAAGGGGTGCATCTGCCATGATCAACCTCATAAGCCCTGTTTCTGACGGCAAGGAGATGTTATCCGCTCAAGAAATAGAGTATGGTGCAAAAGAGGTTGAGAATGAGATCATTTACTGGTTTTCATCAAGGCTTGGCTCAGAATGGGATAAATTCTGCAGGAAGGTTTCACATATGCAGGGCCCCCTTGAAGAGAAACTGCTCCATAAGGTAGGTTTTTTTGGAATAGGGTTGGATGAAATTAAGAAAATTCTGAATTATGGCAACTTCCCTGAAAATTTATCCGCATGGAATGAGGAAAACATGGAGAACTTCTCCAGAATAGCAATGACTGAGATCAGGCCCATAAGAAGAATTGTGAACAAAGGGGACCTGCTTGAGAAAACTGAAGAGTTCAGAACGAAAAACATGAGTGTTATATCTGCTGATTATGAACTTTCTATTCAGAGAGCATACTCAGCAGGAATAATAAGTGATATGGAAACTCTGGCACCAACGGATAAAGCTACTCAAAAACAGGTGGATGCTCTGGAGAGGATACAATCAGACTTTCGTAAAGGAAAAATAGACAGAATCCAGAAAATTCTTACTGATATGATCAAGATTCAGATGGAAAATATCGTCGTCTATCCCGTCTATGATGAGTCCAAATGGTGCGACAAGGAAGGTAAAGTTCTTCCAGACGCGTTCATAATGAAAAATACAGACACTGCACTTGATCTTGCATTTGCAGTCCATACAGAGATAGGACAGGGTTTCATCCGTGCAATAAATGGCAGAAACAGGATGATTCTTGGGAAAAACTATGAGATGAAAGATTCTGACGTCATAAGAATCGTATCAAAATAGTGGTTTTAAAAGTTAAGATACTACATTCCTCAGGGTTTCAATAAACTCCTCCCTTGTTATTCTGCCCGTGTTAACATTTCTTGGGCTGGGGTGGAAAAGACAGAATAATCTCTTCCCCCCTATTTCATAGGAAACATTGTTTTTAAATTTTACACCATTCACATCAATATTCTTCCACTTGAAATATGAAATGATTGAATTGAAGGCCAATCCCCCGAGAATCAATATTTTTTCAAGGTTAGGCATGAGTTCTATTTCCCTGTATAAAAAAGGGAGGCAATTCCGAATCTCATCAGTCTCAGGCCTGTTGTCTGGAGGCACACATTTAACTGCCAGCGTTATGAAAGAATCATGATATTCAAGGCCATCATCCCTGCTAACTGAATGCGGAATGCTTGTCAATCCAACCTCATGCAGGCATGATACGAGAAATTCAGAACTCTTATCTCCTGTGAATACCCTTCCGGTCCTGTTAGCTCCTGAAGCAGCAGGTGCAAGTCCAATAATCAGGATTCTCCCATCAATATCACCGTATCCGGATATTGGTTTTCGCCAGAAAACCTCTCCTGAATACCTATTTGAATCGTTCAGGACATTATTCCTGAACTCAACAAGCCTTGGGCATTTATTGCAGGAGTGAATCTCGTTCTTCAATTTCTGTAATTCAGTATTCATAAATATACCCCACATGATGCTTACAATAATAAGAAACTATGCACATTTCACTGTTGCATTACCATGTCCATAAGTGATTTTTTGATTATTTTTCCGAGCGCATTCTTGGGAAGAAATTCGACAAATTCTATTGAATTTGGAATCTTATAATCTGCAAGGAATCTGTTGCATTGTATAATTATTTCATTTTCCGTAATCCTGAGCCCTTTCTTCTGCACAATAAAAGCTTTTATGAACTCAATATCATTCTTCTTGTATCCGATTACAGCAGCTTCCTCAACATTCTTGTTCCCCAGTATGACTTTTTCAATCTCAGAAGGGGAAACCACAAATCCTTTGGATAAAAAAACGTCGTTCTTCCTGCCGAGAATGTATATAAACCCATCACTGTCAATGCTTGCAATGTCCCCTGTGTAAAGCCACCCTTCTTTCAACACCCTGGCAGAATCAGTCGGGTTATTGCAAAACCCTGCCATGATCTGGGGGCCAGTTACTATGAGCTCACCTGTCTCACCTAATGGCACAGGAAGCTTGCCTGTTTTCATGTCAACAATTTTGACATAAGTGTTCGGAAGAGGCATCCCTGCTGAATCCTCCTTCAGGATATTATAACCAATCGGCATGTACGAAATGGTGGAGCCTGCTTCCGTCAGACCATAACCTTCAAGGATTTCTGTTTTTTTGATTCCTGATGAATTGTTTTCAACAATTTCGGATGGTGCTAAATTACTGGATACGAGTGAAGAGACACATCCAATTGCAGGCTCTCGTGCATTGATAGCCTCAAACATTTCCTTATGCATATATGGATTGCTTGAAAAAATTACATTAGATTCCTTAGATATGGTTGTCACTGCAGCAAGTGTATCATCGTGATTTCCCAGTATGATAATTTTGGCCCCGATGAGGAATGGCAGAAGAATTCCATGCACGATTCCGTATGCATGAAAAAATGGGGCCCCTGAAATCATTGTGAGGGAATCTTTTTGAACGGGTGCAGACCATTCCTTCATCTGATGTGCATTTGAAACCAGATTCATATGGGTTAAAATAACTCCCCTTGGTGTGCTTGTTAATCCGGATGTGAAACATATGGCTGCTGTTGTTTTTTCAGGATCAACCGGCTCTTCGTTGCGTGTTTGAATTACGAACTTTGCTTCGGACATATAATGTATGTTTTCATTCTGATTCCTGGTTTCAATCAATCCGGAAACTTTCCTTACCATATTGGATAATACGTTATCTGTCATATAGGAGTCACGTTCAACAATGATCATTTTTTTCAGATCTGTGTATAAAATATTCAATACTCTTGGAACGATTTCTTCCATGACGATCAAAGTGCTCGATGAGGTTTCCCTAATTCTCACCCTCAATTCGTGTTCTGTGAGCAGAATATTCATGGGAACCGCAGTGGCCCCCAATTTCAAAACTGCAAAAAATACGATTGGAAATGGGATAGAATTGGAAAGGAGTATTCCTACCGAACTTCCCTTCCTTACCCCCATTTCATATAGAAATGCCGAAAATTGATCTATTTCTCTCAGTGTGTCTGCATAAGACATTTTTTTACTGTTATTGATAATTGCAATTTTGTTACTGTTGATTTCGGCTGATGATTTAAATAGAGAATACAGTGACATTTGTGGAATCTGGATTGTGCGTCGCATGGATCCTGGATAATTTCTTTCCCAAATGATCTCGAGATTGTTGTCCTTTTCTATCACGAATGTTTCTCCCTTGAAAGTTAGTAATGTAATTTATTGCATTTCCATTAATTTACCATATAACTAATATATTTAGATTTTTGTGTAATTAAATTAACTTAATGTACTTATTTTAAAAAATTATGGGCTATACATTTGAATTAGATCAAAAATATACTGAACTTGACTCAACACTGAACAAAAAATCAGGTGGTTATGGAATCCACACCTGAATTTACAGTCTCTTTGGAAAGAAAGATTCCAATAGCCATCACTGCAATGCCAATCAACACAAAGAATACCCAAAGCTCCAAAAGGAACGTAATGCTTGCACTATTATTCCATACATGCCACAGATAAGCGATGAGCGTCAACGCGAAACTTGCTGGAAGAGACGCAAAGTTGTAAACTGTTCCAACTGCTGTAGTTCTGTGTGCTTTGTTGAAAGTCTCGGTAAGGAATGCAGGAATCGAAGAGAAGATTGCGGCTTCGAAGAATGCAATAATGGAAAATGCTACAACTGTCATTTGAATGGAAACAGGTGTCAGATAATAAGCAGGGATGAATGCTATGAAAAATAATATTGTGAAGACACTGAGCGAAAGTTTCCTCCTGAACAGATAGTATCCTGCAAAACCACCTATCCATACTCCTGCAAGAGATACGAGATTTATGTATGCATTTTGAATGCCCATTGTTGCTATTAATGCATTCCTCCCCATCGTTGGGTAGGTTAAATGATCAAACATGATTAAAAGTGTCGGGAAAAAGCTAAAAGTTATTATGTTTATGAATAGAAGCCCTGACAGAATGAGTAAAGTTGCAAAATATTCTCTTAACTGCCTTATTATGCCAAACAGTGGAACTTTTTCAAGTTTCCCCTCTTTCTGCATATTCTTGAATACCTCTGTTTCATTGGTGAAAAGCCTTATTACCAGAGCAGCAAGGGCAGGGATTATCGTTGTGAGATACATATATCTCCAGCTCAAATCAGATGATATTCTTAATGGCCCCTCAATCAGGTAAATGACCAGAGATATGAGGAAAAATCCAACACCGTATCCGCTCTGTACGAATGAGCCTACGAAGAGCCTGCTCTTCTGTGGAACATTTTCCATTGAAAGTGCTGCTCCCCCTGCATATTCCGCACCAGCAAATATTCCTACCATGAAAAGCAATATGAAAAGTAAAACAGGTGCGACGTACCCAACCTGTGAATATACCGGAAGAAAGGCTATTGCAAAAGAGAAGATTGAAAAACCTATAATAGAATATACAAGCATAGTCCGGCGTCCATATCTGTCTCCAAGGAAATTGCCCAAAGTGATTGATCCTACTATTCTTGCAACAGCTCCGAAGGGAAGACCTAGAAATATGGCAACAAGAGCGAGACCACCATAAGATTTTGGAAAAAATTGTGTGGACAGCGTAGTTGCTACGAGAAGATAACCTATAGAAACATAGCCATCCATTAACCATCCTGAAAAAGCCCCAAGAACGGGAATGAAGGATGTCTTGCTTACAACATGCTCGATGGGATTGCTTTCCATCGTATTTAAATCATTCACGGGACGTAATATTTATTCAATATTTAATATGAATGCACCTTTTTATACATTTACATTAAGGAAAATATTTTAAACATTTGTGAGCGGGAATCCCCTTGCGCAAGTGAGAGAAAAAATTTGCAAAAAGATATTGTCTTTCTGAGGATATTACAATTTTCTCCTGCAGACAGAAAATGGAGAACGGATCGCATATTGCTTCGCGACTGCCTGCATCCATAAAGCCAGATTGCTCATCGTGAAGGATAGAGTGCATTCGGCCGATGGGAATTCAACCCCATGGAGATACCACCATCAACCTTTGACGCAAAAATATTCCATTGAAAGCGTGGAGTGTGGGTCACATGAATTTGAGCCAGAGCATTACCGGGTCATCCTCTCCTTCCAGTTGAGTTACAGTTTCACCCAGTGAGCTTATGGTTCTGAATGTTGTGAAGAATATTTTGTCACCTTCCCTGACACCAGTCATTATGTGCTCTACAGGTTGACCGTCCGGCAGATGTGCAAGTGCTTCAGGCATCTCTGGACTGAAATAAAGCTCTATTGTATTATCCCCATTTTCATGGAGAGAATAAGATCTGTTTATCAGTATATATTCCTTCAATTTCTCATATTCAACCCATGGTTTGTTGTTCATGAGCTAAAATTACCGCATATTTTAAATCTCTTTCCCTTGAAATTACAATTCCTTTGTTAAAGATTCTATCCTGCATCCTCTCCATCCTGAAAGGATTAGAGGATTCTCTTCATAGAGTGGCAATTCACGGGCCCCCCTTTGAGACTCCCACCGTTCCAGCACTTTCCACAGGCGTCAAATTAGAAATGTTCTTCCCTACTTTATCATTCCAATGCTGCATATGTTTATTGCAGCTTGCATGCTTCTATCCATCATGAGGCCCCGGTTTACAGTGGTTGAGAGCAATTTTTGAAATGTGTTATAAGTACAGAAAAATCAAAGGAATGGCCCCAGAAGGAGTGGAAGGATCACAGTTGCGTCTCCATAAACATTGACAAATTTCGCATCTGGCCTGATCTTCTTCCATGAAATTGCCTCTTCGAGTTTTGCACCTGAAAGAGAACCATCAAATTCCTGTGCTGTTGTGATATAAACTGAGTAGTCCAGGCCACCCCTGAATTGATTCCACCATATGGTGTGGTGCTTGGAGATACCGCCACCTATCATCAAAGATCCTGTCTTTTTTGAATCGAATATTATGTCTGAAAGCTCATGCTCATCCTGCAGCACATCCACCATGAAATCCGGGTTCATTTCCCTGAAAGACCATAACTGTGAGCCAAATGAGCCATCAGTTATGCCTGGAACGAATACCTTGATGTTGTTTTTTGCAGCATTATACAGGATGGAAGATTCATTGTTTATCTCCAACC